>SKLV01000135.1 GCA_007121385.1 Bdellovibrionales bacterium | reverse complement strand
AGGTTTTGGTTTCCGCTCCCGCTGCAGGTGCCGATGTCACCTTGGTCTATGGGGTGAACCACAAAGACTACAAGCCCTCCGAGCACCAGGTGATCAGCAATGCCTCTTGCACCACCAACTGTCTGGCTCCGGTGGCCAAGGTGCTGCACTCGGAGTTTGGCATTGAGTACGGCATGATGACCACCATTCACTCCTACACCAACGACCAACAGGTGCTGGATGCTCCCCATAAGGATTTGCGCCGTGCCCGAGCCGCGGCTCTCTCCATGATTCCCACCACCACAGGGGCAGCCAAAGCCGTGGGTTTGGTTTTGCCTGAACTCAAGGGCAAAATTGACGGCATTGCTGTGCGTGTGCCCACGCCGACCGTGAGCTTGGTGGACCTGGTTTTTCAGACTAAGAAGGAAATCTCCAAGGCCTCCATCAACGAAGCTCTCATTAAGGCCTCTCAGGGGAGCCTAAAAGGAGTGCTGGCCTGTGAGGCTGAGCCTCTGGTGAGTGTGGACTTTAAAGGACATCCCGCCAGCTCCATCGTAGACTTGGACAGCAGCATGGCCATGGGCTCCCACTTAGGCAAAGTCTTTTCCTGGTACGACAATGAGATGGGCTTTTGCCATCGTATGCTGGACATGGCCGAGTATCTGTCCGAGCAGGGACTATAAATTTATGGTCAAAATACTGGACGGCATTAAATCCATTGAGGACTTTTCTCTCGAGGGAAAAAAAGTTTTTTTGCGTTTAGATTTAAACGTGCCCTTGGACAAAGAGGGTCAGATCAGCGATGACACTCGCATTCGCGCAGCCCTGCCCACGATTCGCTACGCCCTGGAAAAGGGAGCCAAGCTGGTTTTGGCCTCTCACCTGGGGCGCCCAAAAGGAGAGGAAGACAGGCAAAAATTATCGCTTGATCCAGTGGCCGAAAGACTGGGCGAGTTGCTCAATGTGGATGTGGTGTTGGTGGAAGACGTGGCCGGCGAGGCTCCTAAAGCGCTGCTGGCCGGCTTGAAGCGCGAACAGTTAATTTTGCTGGAGAACCTGCGCTTTGAGGAGGGCGAGGAGAAAAATGACTCGGGTTTAGCTCACCGCCTGGCCGCCTATATTGATATTTACATCAACGACGCATTTGGAGCCAGCCACCGCGCCCATATGAGTATTTCAGCTTTACCCGCCCTGATCGAAAAACGTGGCATGGGCTTTTTAATGAAAAAAGAAATCGAGATGCTGGAAAAGGTCAGGGCCACCGCCGAGCGCCCCTATCTGACGGTGCTCGGTGGGGCCAAGGTCAGCGATAAAATAAAAGTTATTGAAACGCTGATCGACAAGGTGGATGGATTTTTAGTGGGCGGAGCTATGGCCTACACTTTTTTAAAGGCCCTGCAAGTGCCGGTGGGGAAATCCCTGGTCGAGGCCGACTCCCTGCGCTTTGCCTCAAGCCTAATGGAGCGTATGGAAGCTCGAGGCAAAAACTTTTTGCTGCCGGTGGACCATGTGGTGACCACTTCCTTAGACGAGGGAGCCGAAGTGCGAGTGACTGCCGATCGGCGCATTGAGGAGGGCTGGATGGGAGTGGACATTGGTCCCAAAACCCGTGAGCTTTTTGCTGAGGCTCTTAAAGGGGCCAAGACTGTTTTTTGGAACGGACCCATGGGCATTTTCGAGACTCCGGCTTTTGCCGCCGGCAGCTTTGCTGTGGCCCAGGCTTTGGCTGAGTCCTCCGCCCTGACTATTGTGGGTGGAGGGGATAGTGCCGCCGCCGCCCAGGCCTCAGGCTATGCCGAGAAGATGGGGCATATCTCCACCGGCGGAGGAGCCAGCCTGGAGTTTATTGAAGGGCGCAGGCTGCCGGGGCTGGACGCTTTGCGGCCGCCCAAAACTTCAGATCAGCCCAGCGAACCCTGGACTGGGGGCAGTGAAGCCTGAGCCCTTGGTGGTGAGAGGTTGGCGGTGAGCAGTTGGCAGTTGGCGGTGATCGGTGAGTGGTAAGGAGAGTGGATTTGAAAAGTGCTGAGGGAAAAGTTTTGCATAGGCCTCTGTGTCTGGGCAACTGGAAGATGAATAAGAGTCCGCAGGAGGCCAGGGCCTTTTGTCAGGAGCTTAAAAGTCTACTGGAGGAGGCCCAAGAATCCCATTCGGCATCCGCCAGGCCATCGGAGGCCGGTAGAGGGGCTCAGGGAGCAAAGCCTTTGGCCCAGATGGTGGTTCTGCCTCCGGCTCTCAGCTTGTGGGCGGTGGCTGAATCCCTGCAGGGAACGGAGATCGCCTACGGTGGGCAGAACTGTCATTTTGAAATTTCTGGAGCCTTTACCGGCGAGAACTCCCCCAAGGTTTTACAGGAGCTAGGGGCTCAGTACTGCTTGGTGGGCCATAGTGAGAGGCGTAAGCTCTTTCACGAGACCAATGACCTTTGCGCACAAAAGCTCAAAGCCCTGATCGAGCTGGGGCTGACTCCCATTTTGTGTGTGGGGGAGAGCTTAGAGGAAAGACAGAGTGGGCAAACTGAGGCCCTGGTCTTAGAGCAGCTGCGCGAGGCCCTAAAGCTGGCCAAGGGCGATGGTCGGTTCAAGACCCCTGGGACACAAGGGTCAGCGACGCCGCAAGGACAAGCGGTTCCAGGAGGAGGCTTTCCGCTGATCGTGGCCTATGAGCCGGTGTGGGCCATTGGCACGGGACAGGTGGCCACAGTCGAGCAAGTCGGCGAAGTCCATCAGCTGCTGCGCCAGGAGCTGGATCAGCTTTTGGGCCCCGAGCTCAGTCAAAATATTCCTTTGGTCTATGGCGGCAGCGTAAAGCCGGAAAACGGCGCCGAACTCCTGGCCGCCCCCGCCGTGGACGGCTTCCTGATTGGCGGCGCCTCCCTCGACGCTAAAAGCTTTTTTGCCCTGGCTCAACTTGGGGCTTAGGCTATAGTCTTGCGTCGGACAACAGTTGGCAAAAGTCTTCAAAAGGTAAAACTTCAATGCCATCGACTTTCAATTTCTTTTGCCCCAGATAAACAAGAATGCGCCTCTCTAAACCCTTGAGGTCCAGGATGGCTTCTAAGCCTAGAAAATCTGACTTGGATAATTTTTTTTTGGATTTTGCCTCAATAGCAATAGTTTGTTTTCCCCTTGTAAGTAAAAAATCGACCTCTGTTTTTTGGGCATCAGCTGGCGACCAGTAATAATGCTCATCGTACAGGTCCTGGTAGTCTTTGTAAGCCCTTAAGATTTGCGCAAGAAGCCCTTCAAAGAGGTGGCCTTTCTCTTCGGGAGCCACAGGCCCATAGAGCTTTTTTAATGCCCGCACTATGCCCGGATCGATAAAATAAAATTTGGGGTGCTTTTTTTCTCGAACTCTCAATTTTGCACTGTAGGCCGGCCACTTGAAGCCAATGAGAGTGTCTTCCAAAATAGAAAAGTAACCTTCAACCGTTGTACGAGAAACTTCGGCATCCCTAGCTGTTGCAGACACACTGAGAATCTGTCCGTGATAGAGGGCTGCAATAGGTAAAAATCGGGCAAAGCCCTGTAGGTTTCTTACTAAGGCCTCGGATTGGATTTCTTCTTTAAGGTAGGTTTGAGTGTAGGCTTTTAATGTAGCCAAAGGGTCTTGCGCTCTGACATTAATGGGAATGAGTCCTGTTGAAAGAGCTCGATCTAAATTAAAGTCCCGTCTCAGCTCTTCTGGAACAAAAGGATGAAGTGAGCAGTTTAAAGCTCGCCCCGCCAATAAGTTAACTCCTGAGCGTCTTAACTTGCGAGCACTCGATCCAGAAAGAACAAATTTTAAATGATTTTCTTCTATAAGACGATGAACCTCATTGAGCAAAGCGGGGAGTCGCTGGATTTCATCAACCACGACAGTCGTTCCCTTTTTAAGGCCCGAAAGCTCTTGATATAACAGGCCGATATCT
>SKLV01000148.1 GCA_007121385.1 Bdellovibrionales bacterium | reverse complement strand
TAGAAATGTCCTCTTTTTGGCAGTGAGTCGAGAAGGTGGGAAAGTGAATTGATAGGCTGTTTTCTGCTCGCTTTGAGGAGGAGGCTGCTGTGGGGAAAGAGTTTATTTTTACCAGTGGGGATGAGATGCAAAAATTTAGGATTCTAAGAGATATTGATGATGGCTATATTAGTCAGAAAGAGGGGGCCAAAAAACTAAAGCTTTCAGCAAGGCAGGTGCGGCGCCTGCAAGAGCGTGTGAGGACCCAGGGGCCAGCAGGGGTCGTCCACAGATTGCGGGGACGCTGGAGCAACCGCAGGCTCTCTCATTCAAGATGGGAGCAGATCAAGGATCTGTGGATAGGCACTTACAGGGCGGCCTCTCTTACGGTCACCCACTTTACTGAGAAGCTCAATGAAGTCCATGGCATTGCGGTCAGTGCTGAGACCGTGAGGAAAAGGCTGCGAGCTGAAGGGTTAATCGACCCGGCCCGAAAGCGCCAATGCGCCCATCGTAGAGAACGCCCGCGCAAGGAGCGATTCGGGGAGCTGATCCAGCAAGACACATCCCCTCACGATTGGCTGGGCAATGGCGGCACTCAGCACCTTGTGGTCGCCGTGGATGATGCCACCTCTGACCCCCTTTTTGCCCGCCTTTACGATAGTGACGGAACCTTACCTAACCTTGAGGCTATCGACTTCATCTGTCGCCGCCACGGCCTTCCTATGGCGTTTTATGTAGATCGTGCCTCCTGGTTCTTCTACTCCGGGCAAGGCCAAAAGCTTCACTCCCACAAAGCCAATCGGGAGGCCAGAGAAAATGACATCGCTACCGGTACCACTCAGATTGGCAGAGCCCTTGAGGAGCTTGGCATTGAACTCATCCCGGCAGGTTCACCGCAGGCCAAGGGCCGTGTCGAGCGCATGAATCGAAGCTTTCAGGATCGCCTAATCTCAGAGCTGCGGCTGAGAAAAATAAAAAGCCTCCAGCCCGCCAATGAGTTTATCGAAACCATCTTCCTGCCCGACTTCAGGCAGCGCTTTGCCCTTGAACCAATGAGCTCCGCCTCGGCCTTTGTGCCTCTGGCAAACACCCATTGCCTTGATAACATCCTGTGCGTGAAATTCATCAGCACCGTAAGGGCGGACAATGTCATTCAGAAGAAGGGCCGCTACAAGCTTCAACTCCTACCCACCCTCCAGCGCATCTCCTGGGCCAAGGCCAAGGTGGAAGTGCGAATTCACCTCGACAAGTCCATCACCGTACATCATGACAAGTACAAAGAGCCAATTCCCTACGAGGTGCTGACTCCCTGTGAATTGCCCCGCGAATCCAAATTTGGGACCCGGGGAGGACTTACCAATGTCTCATAATGAAAAACTCAGGGAAGCAAACAGGACCGAGAGTGAATTGAGATGCCCCAAAACGGGAAAAGCGGACATTTCTACTTTGGAAAAGACCAGAAAAAGCGGACATTTCTAAATTTTTTTAACAAGACTGCTCCCGAGGCTAAAGTCCAGACCAAAATCGTCCGAAAGGTTATGCGAAAGGGTCAATAGGATTGGTCGCTAAGTCTCAATTTGATATGGCCCTATATTCTGGAGAGTCTTGGACGGGCTATGGGAGGAGAACGTGAACAGAGAGTTTTTAGCAACATCAAAGGGCTTTTCTCTGATTGAGATCTTGATTGCTCTGGGGCTTATGGGGCTTTCGGCAATGGTCATAGCAGGCCTCTTTAGCCAGCAGGTGCAAATGCAGAGGTTCATAATTAAAAAAATGGACTTGGGAGATTTGCGCCGGGTGGCCACAGATGTGATGGCGGATCCGCTCAGTTGTGCTTGCAACTTTCAGGGCGTGAATGTCAATACAGGTGCAGAGTTTCGCAATCTCAATCAAATCAGGGCCCAGTTTATCGACACCGGAGCTGGTCCTCAGTGTAATACAGGAGAGGTTCTGAGCAGTGCCAACAGCACTTTGGTGGAGAATATCCGCATGGAGAACTTTAGAGACTTGGGCTCTAATCGTCACAGCTATGAATTGGTCTTTTATCCTCGGAATGATCCAGGACATGTCAGTCTTCAGCCCATTCGTATCCAGAACCTGATGGTTGAAGTCCTTGGGACCACTGTTGAGAGCTGCGGCTCCATAGCCTCTCTGGCCCAGCAGGGGAATGGGCCTACATTCCGGAAGTTTTACACTTGTCATCGTGTTGAAGATAATGCCTACCAAGATTGTGAAGGATTAACGCGGACTTTAAGTACGGATGGTGGTTGGCCCAGTTTGACTACAGAGGAAAGGTATCATTTGTGCTTAAAGGCCTATTCGCATAGAGACCTCAACTCATGGATAAGGCCGGTAGGTGAAATTGGGGCCGACGGAAAGTCGCAGTGGAGGATGTCCTTGGGTGCGGGAGCCTGGGATACTCATCATGGGGGGCACCGAACTCAATTTACCTGCGTCAACTTTGATTGAGAAAGTTCTCTCGATTCACTCCGACGTCGGCAGGGCGATCGCATCAAATTAGCCTCTCATTTTAATAAGTTGTGGTAGCCTGGTCTCTCATGTTTCATGGAGGGGAGTTAATCATGGCTAAAGTTGTTGATTTGGTTCAAGTTCAGGAGCTGCTGGAAGCACTAAGGACTGTTCGTGATCCAAGAGTTGAGGGGCGCTGTCGCCATTTATTGGAGGACGTTCTGGCTCTCTCGGTTATAGCGGTTCTATGTGGAGCGGAGAGTATTGTAGATATCGCGGAGTTTGGTAGGGCCAAGGAGACCTGGCTAAGAAAGTTTCTTAAGTTGCCCCACGGGATCCCTTCCCATGACACGATTGCCCGTGTTCTGAGTATTCTCAACACTGAGGAACTCAATCAAGTCTTTGCGGATTGGGTAAAATCTATAATTGATGAGAAAGGAACCAAGACTGTCAGTGTTGATGGCAAGAGCACGAAGGGCACGGAGAGGGGTTTCAACAAGAAGCACCGACCTCTGCACACGGTCTCTGTCTACTCCCATGAGCTGGGCTTAACTCTGTGTGAAGAGGAGTCAAACAGCTCAGGTAATGCGGAGGTGGGGGCTGCCATGCGGTGTATTGAGCTTTTGGATCTGAAAGGTGCCACAGTCCTGGGGGATGCCGCATTTGCCCGGCCATCATTTGTGGAAAAAATACGGGCTCAGGGTGGTCACTATATCCTGCCAGTTAAGCTGAATAGCAAGGGGTCCTATGAAGAGTTAGAGGACTTATTCAGTCAATTTAAAGGTCAGAAGAAGAGGGCAGTTGAAGAAGGGCACGGGCGAAGAGAGGAGAGAACATGTCATCTTCTCTCAAGTAAAAGTTTAACTGCCGAATTCAAAGATAAGTGGCCTGGAGTTAAATCTGTGTTTGTCATTCATAGGATCAGAGAGGATGAAGATAAACGATATAGCGTGCAAAAAAGAGACAAAAACGGCAAAACCTACTATGAAGTAAACGAAAACTTTGGGGGCTACAAGTCCAAAGAATCGAGAGTGTTTTATGTCTCGAGCAAAGCGCTGACTCCTGACGAGGCGCTGGTTGAAGTTCGTAAACATTGGTCAATTGAAAACAATTTACATTGGGTTTTGGACGTGGCCTTCAGGGAAGACAGTTGGTCCGTACGGTCTAAAAAGTTGGCGAAGAAGCTCAGTCTGATAAGAAAAATCGCTCTGAACCTGATTAGGTCCTCACCAACTAAAGGGAGCGTTCGAATACGGATCAAACGGGCTGGCTGGGATACCAGTTTTCTTGAACAATTACTTTTTGGGGGGCTAATTTGATGCGATCGCCCTGCCGGCGTCGGAGTGGAGGTCTTGAATAGCTTGTTTCTAAAAATCCACTTCCAGGATGAGGTTGAGGTAGTGGCCCTGCACGCGGATGGAGTTGAGGTCGCCTGGGGAGGCCAGAGAAGAAG
>SKLV01000012.1 GCA_007121385.1 Bdellovibrionales bacterium | reverse complement strand
TCTCCTGGAGAAGCTCCATATTGCGGCCCACGGGACGGCCGTCCCCGTCCATTAAATAGCCTTCAAGCTCATAGCCGTGGCGAGGAGCATAGGCACACCGCCCATGGGCCACCTGCTCTCCCAGCCACTGAGTCTCTTGGCGAACCCTGGCCATAAACTCTTGTGCCTGGTCATCGGCAAACTTTTGCGACTCAATCTCCTCGCCCACAGCTTCTCCCCTTCTTCAGCTCTTAAGCTCCTCAGCTACAACTCCAACTTTTACTTCAGGAGAGCTTCGATAGCCGAAGTGAGTTCGGCACTTTCAGGTTCTACGGCCGACAAAAAGCGCTTCACCAAGCGACCATCGGGCCCTAGCAAAAACTTCTCAAAGTTCCACTTGATCTCAGCCTGAGCAGGATCTTGAGCAATCACCTGTTGAAATAGGGGGTGTTTGTCTGGCCCCTTGACCACCACCTTCTCCAAGACAGGAAAACTCACTCCGAAGTTGCTCTGACAAAAACTTAAGACCTCTTCATTGGCCTCAGGAGTTTGGCCGCCAAAGTCATTGCTGGGAACTCCTAAAACCACCAGGCCCTGGCTTGAGTAGCGGTTGTGCAGAGCCTCAAGCCCCTTCAGCTGAGGAGTGAAGCCACAGCGAGTGGCAATGTTGACTAACAAAATCGGTTTACCTTGGTACTGCTCTAAAGTCATTTTTTCTCCCTTCGCGTTATGAATTGGAATCTTAAACAAACTGGACATGGGGCCCTTAGCGGCGGAAGCCTGAGAGGGGCTGGCCTGACTGAGAAGGGAGCCGCCCATAAGTAAAAGGGAAAAGACCCCAAAAACCAAAATACTAAAAAAACCGATCGTCTTGACTTGGACTAATTTGATTTTCCTGTTCACTTTGCCCTCCGCTTTTGCTTGGTCTCTGCGTTTTAGGCCGCGCGATTTGGCCACAAATTTTTCGCACAAATTTTGGGCTAGCCATTTCTGGCCACCACTCTGAACCTGCAGTTTTACTCATAGCACTGGCAAAAAGCTCTTGATAGAACAAGATCAAAACTCTGAAAGTAAAAGAGGGAATGCGGCGCTTCTCCGACGCCGGAGAATCAGCGCGTTAATACTCCAGATGGAAAATATTGACCTTAGCCCCTGATTTCGGACCAGTTTGGATGAGGGTCCTGGATGGACTCTTCATGCTAATACAAAAATTTGGTAGCGAGGGAGGGATTTGAACCCCCGACACGCGGATTATGATTCCGCTGCTCTAACCAACTGAGCTACCCCGCCGCATTTTCGGGCCCCCTAGGGCCTTAAAGACGATGAGCCGGCATATTGGCCTACCTCTAAAGCCCTGTCAACTTTGACATTCTGCCACTTGACCCGAACTCAGGTGTAGCTTTGAATATTTTACAAATTAAGGAGGGGTCTATGAGACTAGTCCGCGCGTTTCTCACTATCAGTTTCAGTTTTGCTTTTGCCGCCTGTGGTTTTCAGGGGCAAAAAGGGGTCCTCACAGAAGCCCCTTCCGAATTCGAGGCCTTAGGGCTTCAGTCGCAAGTCACCGAGGGGTATCGTCTTCAGGTCATTGATGAGCAGGGATATCCTGTAGTGGGCGCCCAGGTTTTAGTGGGTTCAGCTCCCGACCAACCCTTTGCCGGCAACTCAACTCAAACTGACGACCAGGGGGTGGCCCACATCTCCCCAGCTTGGCAAGGCGATCTGCCCATCACTGTGGAAAGCCGTCTGCATTTGCGCAGTACTTTTTGGAATATGTCGGCCGGAGACCACACTCTGCGAATCAGTGATCGAGATGGTGAGAACCTCATTCAAGTGAGTGGTCAGACCACTGGCTTCGGCAACCTGCAGAGGGATGGTAACCTTCACTATGGATTGGTGATTCCCGCCTTCACTCGGGCCGACCTCCTCCACTTTGATATTGCCGATGTGATCAGCCCAGAAGTGGATGTCATCCGAATTTTAGGCAACAATGTAGAGCTTCCCAGCAATCTGACCCTGCCCCGACAGAGAGAAAACTACGTCTTTCCCATCACCTTCGATAAACCCAACTACCGGGCTTTTGTGCGCCAGCCCGGAGTGCGCCGCTTTGTCGCCACCCATGGCAACTTTCCCTTTCGCCGAGTGATCGATGAAGTGCGCGCCGGAAAGTCCATGTTTGAGGTCATTAATCACTTTAATTTTATCAGCGGTGGCCTAAGAGACATCGTTGTGGGGCCGGGTGGGGCCCAACAGGACTTAAGCGTCAATCAGATCAGCTTTGACACCCAGGTTGCTGTGACGGCACCCCCCTTTGCTCGGGACGAAATTATGATCAGCTTGGCCATGGGGCTCTCAGACGGACACCTCTTCCCCACCGACATTAAGCGCCTGGAGAGCGGCGAAACCCGTCAACTCAAAAGCACCGGCCAAAGCTCAGAGGGCTTTGTCCTGTCGGCCTTTAAAAAATATGATGGAGCCAACCGCCGAGATGAAACCCCTGCCCCCACCTGGCCGGACTGCGATGACTTTTACATCTGCGACAATGGTCCAAGCCAAATCAGCTTGGCCGACTTCTTTAGTCGCTCTCAGGAGAGCTTCACTCAGTTGAGCTTTGCCCTCACTCCTGCTTCCTCGTCGACGCAACCCATCTACTTCATGCCTCTCATTGAGGCTCCTGTCCTTGCTCACAGCCGCCAGCTGAACTTCGAGGTGCCTGCCCCTGAGGAGCGAATTTCACCCCTTGGAACTCTGGTGATTCTCTCCGAAATCGAAATGGTGGGCCAGGGTGAAATGAAGTTTGAAAAGCGCACTCGCCTGTGGCAGGTGATGGCCGGCTCTTGGATTGATCAACTGGATCTTCCCGAGATGGATTGGCCTCGCCAACCCGGCCGCAGCTATCGCTGGGAGGTCCTCTTTTTGGGGCAAGACTTGAAGACTGGACAACAGGACTCCAGAGCCTTAAGCTCGAGAGGAGCTAATGAAGGAGTTTTCTCTGTTGATGCCGTTACCCATGTCACTCGCAACGCCTTGGACTTTTAAGCTCTTAGGGAAGATTTTTACCCGAATCGTTCTGTTGTCTTCTCTTAGCGCAGCCCTCACCGGCTGCGCTCTTTTTAGTGACAACTCAGGGCCTGAGCCCAGCTATGCTCCTCGCGAGCAGGTTTTCTCGGCCCCTTACGACAAAGTCTGGAGGGCTACCCAGCTGGCCCTGAAAGACTATCGCATGTCAGTAAACAATATGGATCAGGGGGTGATTGAAACAGAGCCCAGGCGCCGCCCCGACCTGTGGACCCCTCCCCATCGACCCAACTATCAGCCAGGAGGGGTGAGCAGTTGGCTCTCCATTCGAGTTCTCCGCGGGCAGATCGAGGGGCGGCCGGCCATTAAGGTCAGTGTGCGTAAAAACACTGAACAGGCCTCCGACTTTTTTTCTGAGCCGAGACCCCTGCCCAGCGACGGACTTGAGGAAGAAGCCCTCCTGTACCGCATTGAGCGCGAGCTGTTTTTGGAGCAGGCCTTGGAAAGGGCCCTGAGTCAGCCTTAAAGACCTAAAGCTGGAGGTTTTGACTCCCCCACCAGCTGAGCCACTCCTCCTTCACTTGGGAGACGGTGGCCCCTTGAGCGGTCAGAGTCCGACCACTGATTTTTTCTAGAGCCTGAATGGCAAAGGGGTGAAGACGAGCATCGGCGTCCTCGAGGACACGAATATAGCGGGCCTCTTGGCCTGGGCGAGCGATTGCAGAGAGAGCCTTCACAATATGACGACGTACAAATAGACTCTGACCATTGTGAAAATTCTCTGGCGCATAGAGCTGTTCCCACAACAAGCTCTCTGTTTGTGGAGCGCCAATATGGGCAATGAGCTGGAAGGCGGCCGTTCTCACCACCAGAGCGGGATCTCGACTCAGCTTCTGAGCCCAGGCCAAGGCGTACTCACTGCGCAGTGAAGTCATGGCCACTAGAGCTGCGTTGCGCATAAACCAATCAGAGCTGGCTGCGGCCCGATTGAGGACGGGTTCGGCTTGCTCTGGATAGACCTGGGCTAAGGCTGTCAGGGAGCGCCAACGCACCTGTAAACTTTGGGAGTCCTCAAAACTCAACTGCTCAAGGGCGCGAAAGGAAGAGGACCTCAAAGAGGCCTGTTGGGCCTGCTCCCTGAGTGCCTGAAGACGATTTTCCTCTGGCAAACTCAGAGCCATCAACACCAGCTCTCTGGCCTGAGCTAGACTTCTGGAGTCAGTGCTCTGCGGAGTCTGCTGGACTGGGGGCGGAGGCAAGTTGACTCCTGGACGGGGAGCTGGAGCTCCCTGAGCTCCCCAGGTAAAGACCATCGCTGCCAAAACTCCCCCAAAGGCCCCACTTGACGCTTTCTTCATCCACATCCACCTATTCTTTGGCTGCCAGTCGGCTCGCTTCCTCTTCCATTTTATCCGTATCCAAGGACTCTTCAAAAATTGATTCCCCATCGTCCTGATCCGAATTCAAAGCCACCTGACTGAGGGCCTCCATCTCGGCCAACATCTTGGAAGTGTCAAACTCTTCCAGGGAGGCCTCGGCATCGGATTCCTGCTCCTGCGCAGGGGGTGCCGAGTCGTCGGTCGCCTCGGCCACACCCATGGCCACGGCAAATTCAGCCAACAAGTCGTCTTCCTGAGCCACCGCAGGATTTGGGGCCGCAGCTGCAGTGGTCGGCTCTGACGAGGGTGTCGGCTCAGCTGCAGCTGAAGCCTCAGGGCTCTCGTTAAAGGCGGCCGCTGAAGCGGCGGCAGCTGCTGCCGCCGAGGAGACTTTTTCCTCTTTACGAGGAGTAGGGGGCGCTGGCTCCACCTCACTCTGCCCTCCCTCTTGAGGGACGCCATCCATAATCTCTTGCGAAAAAGCGGCGGCCTCAGAGGCCGTTTCGGCAGCCATTTCGGCAGCCATTTCAGCGGCCTCTCCCCTATCCAGGTCTGCCCCTTCAGAAGAGACCTCACTCACTCCCCCCCCTTGTCTCAGTCTTTCCAGCTCAGCCTTCAACTTTTGATTTTCCTCTTTGTACAAGGACAGGTCGGCAATGTCGTCTTCCAAAATGCCGTATTCCGCCAGGCGGGCCTCTAGCTCCTCAATGGTGGCCCTCAGTGCGCTATCATCACTGGTCTGGGTTGGTGGGGCACTCCCCGCCTGAGTCGAAGCGGCCACGGCCTCATTCAGCTGGAGTTTTAAGTCCTCTATCTCCTGCTGGCGCTTAGAGAGCTCCAGTCTGAGTTCAGCCAACTCACTGGGAGAAGGGCTTGCTTCAGATTTTTGTGGGTTCCCCCCTTCAACAGAGGCGGGCTGATCCTGTCTGGAGGACTTGGCCAGAATCTTTTGCAGTGTGATCTCCAGATCTTGAGCCGAGGCCCCCAAACCGAGCCCTGCCCCTTCGGCCTCGGCCTCTTCCTGTTTAAAAAACAGACTGCGAAAAAGTATGAAGGCCACAGTGACCACAATGGCAAAGACCAGCCACTGAATGATGGCCTCATTGTGGTTGACCATAAACCTGAGAAATGAACCCATATCCATATTTTAGATTGTCCCCGCAGGGCAAAATTATCGTCAAGGACTCCCTGACTTGGGTCAAAAGCCTGGTCGATGGGCTGGGTCCAGCCTCGCCGGCGAGGGAAAATTCTTGGAGTTTAAATTATGGTGGCTCTGAAATCTAAGAAAGTTTATAAACAGTGGCGATGAAGGATCAGGTCTTCTTGATCTCCCTCGGTGGAGCGCACTTGAAGGCGGTAGTCAAAACCACAATCCAGCTCTCCCAAGTGATCGAGAACCAGCCGAAACCCTCCCATTTCACAGAGGGCGACTCCCTGGGAGTGCTCCTCCAAGTCCCACTCCAAGACCTCTCCTCGCAAAGAGCGAGAGCAAAAGCCATCAACCACGAGGATGTCTTCGTCCACTGCCAGGTCCATACTCTTTTGAAAAAGACTGATCTTTGCCGTCGCCCAATCGTCCACAATTCTCACCTCTTCAGAGGAGCCAAAAGCAGGTGAATCAGAGTACCCCTCCAACTCTGAAGGCATCGCACAGTTTTGAAAGTGTAAAAGAAGAAAGCCCAGGCCGACCGTCAGAGAGGAAATCATCCAGCGTCTCTTATTCATCGACGCCTCCGGGGTGGACGAGGGGCGGGAGCCAGTTCAAAGCGAACCTCTTGAACCTGAGGACGGGGCCAGAGCCCGACCAGCACCACCAAACCTAACAATGCTCCAAGAATCAAAAAGCTTACAGTCATCTTTTACAGGATAGGGCATACAGAGCCAAAGCCAGAGAAAAAAATGCGGTCTGTCTCAACTCAAGACGCTTTAAGTTGAGGTGCAAAACGGATGTAGGGCTTAAAGTCTTCGGAGCCGAGCCCCATAAAAGCCATCTCCACCTCCCTGCTCAGGCCAAAGCTCCAGTTCTTCCTCCAGTTCCCAGCCTCCAGTTTGACTGTCGAGAAAGGCTTTCACCTGCAAGCGGTTTTCTGAGGGCAAAAGACTGCAGGTGGCGTAGACCATCTTGCCCCCCACCTTGAGAGTGGAGCTGTAATTCTGCAACAGTTGGGCCTGAAGCTGCCTCAGCCTCTCCAACTCAGACAGACTGAGCTTCCATTTGCTGTCGGGATTACGTCTCAGAACTCCCAATCCCGTGCAGGGCACGTCCAAAAGAAGGCGGTCGGCCTGTTGGCGTAAGCGCTTGATCACTTTGGTGGACTCAATCAATCGGGTCTCAAGACTGCTCACTCCCGCCCTTCTAGCCCTCACTTTCAACTCGTCCAGCTTCCACTGGTGGATGTCCATGGCAATAATGCGACCACGGTTTTGCATCAACTCGGCCAGGTGCAAGCTCTTTCCCCCGGCTCCCGCACAGGCGTCCACCACTCGGTGTCCCGGCTCCACCTGCAGGAGAGGAGCGATCTGCTGAGATCCCAAATCCTGCACCTCAAAATAGCCCTTTTTAAAGGCCTCGGTGCGGAACACAGGAGCGCGAACTTTAAGACGAAGTGCCGAGGCCACTTTCTCCTCCACCACCGTCTCCACCGACTCCTCGGCCAGAACCTGCTGCAGCTCTCCGCGGGTGATTTTCAGACCGTTGACCCTTAAAAATACGGGAGCTAGGCTGTTGAGAGCCTGGCGATGTTGAGACCAGGCCTCGGCCCCCAACTCTCTTTCCGCCAGCTCCTGGAGCCAATCGGGGAAGGAGGCCTGCTCAAACTCGCTCAGTCCTGCAAAGCGGGCCCGCAGAGTTTGAGGAGGAGGCAGATCTTGCCACTCAACCCACTGGGGCAAAGTCTCCAGGTTTTTGTACAGAATCAGCCAAGCGCCCACCACTTGCCAAAGCTGAGAATTTTGCAGCTGGTCGGTGGTGGGGGGCCAAGAGCCCTGAGTGACCTGCCATAAAGGCCTCCACCAGCGCACACTATCATAAACCGACTCGGCCAAAAGACGTCGATCCCGACTGCCCAGACGGGGCTGAGAGGCTCTCCCCAAACTCTCGATCACCTTATCGGCATGGCGCCCATGGACAAAAATTTCTCCAAGGGCGGAGACCACTTTTCCCAAAACCGGGCGGTGGAGTTTATCTTGAAAGGTTTCCTGAGCCCTCAAAAGCGAAACACCGTTCCAGCAGTGAAAAAGATCCCGTTGTGCTGGCCCTTACTGAAAAGATGCACATGATTTTTGAGCCCCCCCTCAAACATCAATCCAGCTCCCTGAAACACATCAAAGAAGCGGGCTCCAGCTAAAATCTGATAGTCCAAGGATAAGCTGGAAAATCCAGGGGCCTGCTTAAAAAAGACTCCCAGACCGGCTCCCGCGCCAAAGTAGAGGGGAAACTGACTGCCCGAATCAGGAAAGGTCACTACAGGCAGCAGGGACATTTTGAGTGCCCTTCTCTCCAGCAGATGAAAAGTGGTGAAGTCGGCACGAAACAGCAAATCCATGGCCTGAGTCCACTCCCCCACCTTGTAGGACACGCCTGTATTGAGTTGGCCCACATCCTGGTTGTCCCTGTCTCCCCAGCGATAGACATCCTGATCGATAAAGCCCCCCACATGGAGACTTAAATAACGGGGGCCCGTAGGCCCGGGCAGGGAGGCTGGGCGACGGCTGCTGGCTGGGGCCGGAGCTCTCCGCCGCATGTATTCCCTCCCTTTCTCTGGCCCCACTTCAGGAACATGGGTCACATCCACCTGGGACCAGGCCCCAAAGCTGAAAGTGACTGACAATAAAATAAAAACTATTTTCCTCATAGAAACCCTCTCTCTAAAGGTCGATGAAGGCCAAACTATCAGATCTCCGGTCAAATGGCGAGGCGCCCCGTCATTGCTGCAAAGTGACATTTTGTTGACCCGGCTCTGGAGGAGGACTAGAAAATTCCCCCAGAGGAGATTTTTTCATGGCGCAAAATCACGGGCCCCGTCGTCAGGCGAGAGAGCTGAGCCTTCAGGTGCTCTTCCAGAGAGAGTTTGTCTCTGATCTCAGTATTGAAGAGCATTTGGAGACCTTCAAGAGCCATGTTCAGGCCCCACTCGAGGCGTGGAACTACGCTGAGTTTTTGCTTCAGGGGGTCACCTCTCATCAAACTGAAATTGACGCCCTTATTGAGGCCCATAGTGCCCACTGGAAAATTCCCCGCATGGCCCTTGTGGACCTCACTCTGATGCGCATGGCTGTCTTTGAGATTCACTTTTCCAATGGAGCCGTCCCGCCTAAGTCGGCTCTCAATGAGGCCATCGAAATCAGCAAAAAGTACGGCAGTACGGAATCCGCTTCTTTTGTGAACGGAGTTCTAGATCAAATCCTAAAGCAGGCCCAGCATGAGCTTTAAGAAACTCTCCAATCCCGGCGCCTTTGCCGGCGGCTCTGATCTCTGGCTTTTACCTTCTCCCTTGCAGTCGGCCTTCACCCGCAAAGTGGACTGGTATCTCAACTTTTTGGTGGCTCGGGCTCAAGAGCATCAACCTAAAGCCCTGGCCCCTTCCCTACTGGGAATTCTTCAGGATAACGAAATAGAACTGGGAACAGCCCCTCTACAAGGGGATCAATCCCCCCTCCTGCTGTCTTCCTCTCACCGGCTTCCCAATCAGTACACGGTGATTTTGCCCTTTATGGGAGAGCCTCTGCCCTGGCTTGAGCAGGCACATCAGATTTGGCAGGGCTTGGGGCGCCCCTCTCTGCGGCTTTTTTTGCCTCTTGAAATTAAGGACAGAGATTTGGAAGCTCACTGGCCCCAAGAGAATTCTCTCTCAGTCCAAGAGATGCAGACTTCTCAAGGAGACATGGGAGGGCCGGGGTTCTTTAGTTTCGTTCCTGGTGACTTACCCCTTGAGGCCTAAATAGAATGACATTTCCCCCCTCCCCTTCAACTATTTATATTTTGTCCGACGGCACCGGAGAGACCGCCAGTGCCATGACTCGAGCGGCCCTCGTCCAGCACCCGGGCCAAGATGTACAGATTGTCCGCTGCAAAAATGTCCGATCAGAAGAACAAGTGGAGGCCTTGATGACAGAGGCCTTTGAACGCAAGGCCCTGATTGTCTACACCCTAGTGAGCCCCTCACTGCAGAAGACAATTTGTGCTGCCGCCAGTGCCAAAGGCCTCAAAGCGGTGGACCTCTTGGGGCCACTGCTGAAAGAGCTCAATGACTACTTGGGGCCAGCTCAAGACAGTCCCACAGCTGGACTTCTTCGCACTGTGGATGAAAAATATTTTAAGCGCATTGAGGCCATTGAATTTACCGTGAAGCACGATGACGGTAAACTTTTAACTGATTTGGATAGGGCCGATATTATTTTGGTTGGGATCAGCCGCACCAGCAAAACCCCACTGTCCATTTATCTCAGTCACAAGGGCTGGAAGGTCGCCAACATTCCCTTGGTGCTCAACACCCCCCTGCCTGAAGAACTCTTTGCGGTGGATCAGAGGAAGGTCGTGGGATTGATCATCGACTCCGACTCTCTGATTCGCATTCGCCGCAAGAGATTAGAAAAGTTTGGCCAAGATGCAGGTTCCGAATATGCCAGCTTGGCCCATGTGCAAAAAGAGATTGAATATGCCCTTGGCCTTTTTCGCAAAAACAAGCGCTGGCCTGTTTTTGATGTCACGGATCGGGCTCTTGAAGAGACGGCGGCCGAAATCATCCGCCTGGTGGCGACGCGGATGAATTTGCCCCACAGCGTCTTGCTGTAACTAGAGCTTAGGACAAAGACTGCTGGTGCAGGGCGCGGAAAAAGACCTCATTAATGGCTTCTCGCTCCGGATTTTCCGGGGTGTACATATTGACAGCCACTGAATAGCGCAACTCATCCACCTGAACCTGAGTGAGACGGCCCATTTTGACCTGTTTGCGAATGCTGTGGGAAGGCAAGAAGCCCCAACCCATCCCCGCCTCAATGACCCTTTTTAAGGTGCCCACATTGTCCGTCTCAAAGGCCGGTGCAACCTCTATGCGGCGGTCTTTCAATTTCTTCTCTAAAAAGTAACGAAAGCCGGGATACTGTTCAGTAAAGGACACCACAGGTCGTGAGGCATAAACTCCCAAGTCAATATTGGAGGGAAGGCTGGTGTCTCTTCCTGCCCCCACCAGCCACATTTCATCCTTGTAGAGAAATCGCTTATTGTACTCGGGAAATTCAATTCCATACTCCGACTTCAGGTCTGGTAGAATCACCAAGTCCACTTGGTGGTTCTTCATATCGCGGATGATTCTCTCTCCAGAGCCATAGACCAGCTGAATCCGCAAACCAGTATTGTGTTTGAGGAACAGACCTATGATGGGACTGATCATATACAGCCCTATGGAGTTGAGGGTGGCAATGCGAAGCTCTCCTGACACCTCTTGAGAGATGGTCTGAATCGCCACTTGAGCCTGTTGAGTGAGGTGAAGAATTCTTTTCGCGTAGTCGTAGAGCAGTTGTCCCTGCAAGGTGGGTTTGACCTGACGAGTTCCCCGCACCAAAATCTCCACTCCCAACTCCTCCTCCAGGTTGCGAATCTGCTGACTGACTGCGGGTTGGGTGAGGAACAGTTTGTCGGCTGCGGCCGTCATACTGCCCTCACTGATGACAGTGCAAAAGGTAGTGAGTTGCTGCAAGTTCATTAGACCTCCTTGAGGGGACTATAAAATTCTTTAATAGGCTCCGCCAGCCTGAAGCCCGGAGAGACCCCGCTCTGTGAATTTAACAGGGTCTCAGCCTGAAAATTTTATTGCCCTGCAGTAAAATTGATTGATTTCAGCGATTTATCAACGACTTATTGCTGAATTTTTTATATTTTAATTGGAATTAATTGCTTCCCTCATCCGAGCTGTCCAGGATGTGGGTCTCTCGGGGGAGAGAAGCAAAGGGGGGATTGAGATGGGGACACTCAAGCCATATAGGAGCCAATGGGGAATCCTTCTATTGAGCTCAGTTCTGGCCGCTTGCGCCCCAGGGCTGGATCAGTTCAGGGACCGTCAACGCCAGATGGCTCCAGAGTCTCAGAGTCAGACCGGTCAAGTGGTGCAGGGTCTGGCGGAGACGGACCTGGTTCATCTCCTCAAGACTCAACCGGATTTGGAGTTTCGCGTGATCAGCCCCAAACATGAGCTCTATGAAATTTTTGGGACTGACTTAGATCATCTCCATCAAGTATTGCCCGCCGGAGTTCACTCGGACTCCAATCACTACATCTCGTTACCCCAAGTCTTTGCCAAAAACTTGGGTGAAGAGGATTGCCGCCCCTCCGCTCCAGGCCGTCCCCCTATTCAGGTGGTCAAGCCCCAAGGACTGCAGTCGGGTCAGCGAATGCTCTTAGGGCAAAGCCTTCAACTGACTGTGGAGGGCTCGGGGGAGGAGTTTTCCTGGGTGGTGCGACATCCCCTGGGTTCGCAAAAAATTCGCTCTTCTGCCCAAGGGACTGACCTGGAATTTAAACCAGACAGCCTTGGACTTTACGACATTGTTCTGAGGGGCAAAACAGAAACTGGAGACTGTCGCAGCGAACAGTTTCAAATTATTGTGACGGACAACCCAAAATTCAACCCTCCCCCTTTGGAGGAGGTCCTGAAGCATAAAGCTGAATATCCCCTTGAGCAGTTTGGTCACCTGGAGGAAATTTCAGTTCCCCGAGCTTGGGAAATCCTCTCTCAGCAGACTCCCCCTGACCTGAATTCCCCAGAGAGCTCACCAGTGATTTTGGCCATCATTGACTCGGGAACCAACTACAACCACCCGGCTTTAGCACGAAATATCTATATCAACCCGAATGAAATTCCCGACAACCAAATCGACGACGACGGCAATGGCTTTATTGACGATGTGGTGGGCTACGACTTTCGCAATGGTGACCCCTACCCCTTTGATGACAGTGGTCACGGCAGCCATGTGGCGGGCTTGGCCGCCTCCTCCCATTTTGGAGTGGCGAGAAATGTGCAAATTCTCTCCCTCAAAGTCCTCGATAGCTTGGGCGGAGACTTGGGCTCTATGGCGGGAGCCATTTACTATGCCGTGGACCAAGGAGCTCGAGTGATCAACCTTTCCGCTGGCTACTACCAGATCGTCTCTCCCATTGTCACTCGGGCTGTTCAGTATGCCGAATCTCAGGGAGTCCTCATTGTCGCGGCCGCCGGCAATGGCCTTGGAGGCTTTGGGGTGAGCAATGATCGCATTCCCATGTTCCCGGCCTCTCTGCCCAATGACAATGTGGTCTCTGTGGCGGCCAAGGATGAGTTTGGAATTGTGGCCTCCTACTCCAACTTTGGAGCTCACAGCGTGGATGTGATTGCCCCAGGAGGTAGCACCATTGGCGGAGCCAAGCTAAAGTCTTGTTATATCGATAACCCCAGAGGATTAACCTACCACGAAAGCGCCGGCACCTCCATGGCAGCTCCCCTGGTGGCGGGGACGGCCGCAAAAATTTTAAGCCTGCGACCAGAACTCTCTGCCTCGGAGCTGAGAAGCCTCCTGCGCCAAAGTGGGGATTTTGACTCTCGACTCAGACCCTTTGTGGGCTCCAGTCGCTTTTTTAACTCCGCCCAAGCGCTTGAACTGGCTCTGACGCCTCAAAGTGAGACACCTTAAGGCCTAAGGTCGAGAGCCTGACCTTAAGTCTCATTTTGAGCTGCAAGGATTTGAGTTTTTCCTCTACACTAAAGAAATGAAATACTCCTCTCGCCTTTCGTGGCCTCTCGCTCAGCTTGGAATCCTGGCTCTGATTGCCCTGATGGGCCTCCCTGCAGAGGCTCGGCGTTTTCGTAACGCCTACGTCAGCTTTGAACTTCCCGAGCGCTGGAACTGCAGTATGGAGAACACCGAATGGGTTTGCGTCAACAACGAGCAAAAGCCCAAAGAGGCGGTTATTATTCTCACGGCCAAAGAACTGGGGCCAGGAGACAGTCTTGAAAACTACGAAAACCACCTGAAATCGGTGCGCAATTTGGCTCGCCCCGATGGAAGCACTCAGGCCTCTCAAGTGGTGCAGGTCAATCGAGTGAACATCGACAACCACACCTGGGTGGATGGCCTGCAAATTGGAAGTGAGATCAACTCCTATTACACTCGCTATCTGATCACCACAAAGGATCGAATTGCCATTTTGGTCACCTTTAGTGCTCACCGCAACTTTTACACTCGCTACAGCCCGGACTTTTTGCGGGCCATCAACAGCTTGCGAGTGGTGGCCACTCAGGACCTCCTCCGCCAGGGGGGAGCTCATGGTGTGCGTGGAGCCCACGAAAGCCTGGGAACTCCGGTGGGCACTATTTTAAGTGGAGACTTAGACCTCTATATGGATGAGGAGGAGGGAGGATCAGGGGGCTCCTCGGCTCTCACTTGGTTGGCTTTGGGGGTGATTATTCTCTCTGCGGGATTGCTCTTATTGAGAAAAAAGCCTCAGCCCAAGAAAAAAAGAAGGCCTAAGTCAAAACCCTCATGAAACCCATCGCCTTGATCCACTTAGCCTGCTTGCTACTCAGCTCTGGAGTTGGGCCAGCCTGGGGCCAAACTCTGATCCAGACCAATTATATGGGCTTCCAGGTCCCGCCTGGTTGGGACTGCCAAAAGGATGGGGCCGATATTGTCTGTCAGCCAGAGGACCCCGCCCTCAGCCGACAGGCCATCCTGGTGGTCTCAGCCAAGCAGGTCAGTGCCGAAGAGAACTTGGACTTTTTAAAGAGACGCCTCCTTGAGCCCAGGGCCACCGCCATTCGCACGGGGTCCGCCCCACAGCGCTCTGAGGTCACTGCTCACACTGTCCTCGAACTCGGTGGAGTCGAATGGGTGGATGCCACTCATTTTGCCAGCGAGATCCCCCAATTCAATACTCGTTATGTGGCCACCTCGGCCCGAGGCCTTTCCGTGCTGCTGAGCTTTTCGGCCCACTCCAGTCAGTGGGAGGCCTATAATTTGCACTTTCAGTCCGTCCTCTCCAGCATCCGTCTGCCTCCCCTAGAGGTCTGGTCCGACCTGGCCTTAGCGGAAGTCACTGCATCCGGAGCCCTTTCTGAAGGAGGCTTTCAGAGCTTAAACCTCTCTGGCCTGGAAGCCCAATCCAAGTCGGGAACCACAGAGGGACTCTCCTCCTGGCTCCCCTGGATCATCTTAGGACTTCTATTTTTGGGAGCTTTTGCCCTGTGGTTTTGGCCCCAGGGTCAAAAAAACAAAAAGCGGCGCCGAAGCAGAGGCTAACGAAAGTCCTCAAAACTATGGTGTTCTATTGGCTCAAAGTCTTTCAGCTGGGCTTCCACCTGCTCTCGATGGGTGAACAAAACGATGCGCAGGTTCTGAGCATCCAAGTGCTTCCGGATGGCCCGATTCACATCGCGAGCCCGGATGCGATCCAGGTTGCGGAAATAGTCCCGAAGATAATCATCTCCAATTCCATGATAGCGTAAAATCAAGAGGTTCTGTGCCAGGCGCTCTGGAGTTTCTATGGCTCGAGGAAATATTCCTTTGAGAAGGGCCTTGGCGTCCCTCACCTCCCTATCTGTGACCCCCTCTTCAATCAACTTTTCTAAAACTCCTAGAGCGACCTGAACAGTCTCTCCCGCCTTTTCATGACGGGTGAAGCTACGAATGGAAAACAGACCTCGGTCCCGACCTGAGCCAATCTCGGAGCTCACTGAATAGGTTAAGCCCCTGACCTCACGAATCTCATCCATCAATCGGCTAGAAAAGGCCCCTCCCAAAATGCTGTTGGCCACACGCAAAGTGAGAAAGTCAGGATCCGTCCGCTGAATCCCCCCATGCCCTATAAGGATTTGAGTTTGAGTGAGGTCTCCCTTGTGGACCATATGAACCTGCCGACCATTGATCTCGGGGAATTGGGCCAGCTCCAAGGGGGGTCTTTCCCTGGCCTCCCAGTTGGCCAAAGCCCGGTTGAGATCCTCTTGAATACTGTCCTGATTAAAGTTTCCGACCACGGCCAGCTGGGCGTTGTTGGGACGATAGTGTGTTAAATAGTAGCGAATAATATTCGCTCGCCGCATAGCTCTCACATCTGCCAGCGTCCCCGAGGAAGGACGTCCATAGGGGTGCTCTGTCCCATATAAAATCTGCTGAAAGGCTCGAGCCGCAAAGCCCGTGGGCTGATCCACCACCCTCTGCAGCTCAGCCAGGCGCCGCTGGCGAACCCGATTCACTTCCACTTGGGTAAAGGTGGGCTCAGTGAGAATTTCGGCAAAATCCCTGAGCAAAGGCTCAAAGTGAAAAGAAAGGCTGCTCGCCGACACAAAAGTGTAGTCTTGACCCACGGAAACCGAAAACCCCGCCCCGATTTGGGCCAGAGAGTCAGACAACTCTACAGCCGATCGTGACGTGGTTCCCTTATTGAGCAGGTCTCCCACCAGGGAAGCCAGACCCGCTTGACCCTGAGGATCGTCTGCCGCTCCTGAGTGAATCAGGAGAACCAATGAGATGTAGGGCAGACTCTGATCTGGAATCAAAAGCACGGGCAGACCGTTGTCCAACTGGACTTCGGTAAAAGGTCTCAACTGAAAGGGAGCTCTCCCACTTGGCAAAGTGGCACAGGCCACTGAAAACAAAGCCATAAAGCCTATCAGTCCTTTGAAGCACCTCATGTTAAGACTCCCGTGGCGAGCCAGGCGCCACCCTTGGTAAAATCTGAATGACAGATCGCTGTTCCGGCCTCAGGTGAGCTTGAGCAGCCTCTCGGATTTGCTCGGGGGTCACCTCAGCGTAGCGAGCCAGATCCTCAAAAATTCGTGAGTAGGACCCATAGACCACTTCAGCATAGGCTAGGACCCGGGCCTTGCCTTCAATGGTCTTCATGGCGTCCACATAGCCCTTCATCACCTGGTTGCGAACCTTCTCCAGCTCCTGAGGAGTGACCAGAGCATTGCGCGCCCGATAAATCTCAGCATAGATGGAGCGCAGCACCTGATTGGGGTCCACCCCAGGCTTCACACTGGCGGTGATTTGAAATACACCCGGACTGGCCCCGGCATAAGAAAAGGCGGAAACCGAAGTCGCTGTCTGTTCTCGATAGACCAAACGGCGGTGCAGTCGACTGGAGTCGCCTCCGGCCAGAATACTCGACAATAGATCCAAAGCGTGGGCCTTGGGGCTCTGAGCATCCACCCCTCTAAAGCCCACAGCGATGGTGGGGTTCTGAACGTCCCGCCGCAGCACCACACTGCGCTCGGCATTTTGGACTGGCTCCTCGGGATAATTCCTCTCAATGCTCTCGCCAGCAGGAATGGGTCCAAAGTGCTTTTCAATCAGCCGACGGGCCTCTGCTTTGTCAAAAGACCCAGAAATGACCACCACTGAATTGTTGGGACTGTAGAAGCGGCGGTAAAAGGCCTTGAGATCATCCATGGTTGCGGCCTTAAGGTCGGCCATATAACCGATCACTGGCCAACGATAGGGATGGACGCGAAAAATGGTGTTCCACATCGCCTCATTGAGAGAGCCGGGAACGCTGTCCTCCACGCGAAAACGCCTCTCCTCCTTCACCACCTCTCTCTCACTGGCAATCTCACTTTCATCAAAAATCAGATGGCGCATGCGATCAGCTTCAATATCCACAATGAGTTCAAGTTTTCCGGCTGGCAAGGTGGTGTGATAAGCTGTCACATCTTTACTGGTAAAGGCGTTGTAGGTACCCCCGTTTGACTGAATCAGTCGATCCAACTCCCGACTGGAAAAGCGCGGCGTCCCCTTGAACATCAGGTGTTCAAAAAAGTGGGCCAACCCAGTTCGGCCCGGCTCTTCATCCCTGGAGCCCACCCGGTACCACTGATGATAGCTGATAATGGGGGCCGAGTGATCCTGGTGTAAAAGCACCGTTAAGCCATTGGGTAAAGTGTACCTTTCCACCTCAAGGCGGATCATATTGGCCAATTCCGCGGCCGAAACGGCCGGGGTCACCTCTGTGGCCCGGAGGACCGGGCTGGCCAAAATGGATAAAACAAGACCGAGAGCAAAAAATTTAGTCACCCTAAAGCCCTCCCTTTACAACAGGTCAATTCTCCCCATTGTGCGGGAGCTCATTAGAGCTGTCAATTTAGGCGGAAGACTTATTGAACTACAAAATCTGAAAAGTACACGTTTTGAATGACACCCTGATGAAGGAAGCCATTGAGCTGGGAGACAATCTGATTTTTGAGGTGCAGCTTCCCCTGAACGGTTTCAATGTCATCATATCGGGTGTTGTTGAGAATGCGAATGATAGAGTCCCTGGCCTCAGCCCCCAGAGTAAAGATCTCCTCAAAGCCCCTTTGATCCAACATCTCCAAGTTGACCTCCATGCGAATCAATCGGCGCGGAACTCCATCTAAGTTGGTGTTAAAGGGCTCCAGAGTGAACATCACCGGCCCGGCCTCCAAGTGTCGATAAAACTCATGCACTTCGGAGAGCAGCTCTTCCTCAGCCATTGAAGGGGGCTGATAGCCAATGGTCGAGACATAGACCAAAAAAGCCCCTAGACCCACACCGAGAAGATTTCCCGTGGCAAAGAGAATGGGCCATAGTTTTTTAAAGGCGCTATCCGATTTAGGCTCTTGCGCTTCATCAGCCATATTCACCTCCCCTTGCTGAACAAGGATCTTATCGGCACAAAGTCCTAAGCCTTTAAGCGAGGACGTGAGTTTTTGACCCGCTTCGTAAAAATGGGACTCTCTGCGCCTCAAGGGGAGACACCTCTGGCCTTTTCTTGACATTATAGACCCCGGTCTCTGTAATAGGACCATGTCCACAGCTAGATTTCGAGCTCTTGTAGCTCTCACAATAACGCTTTGCGCATTCAGCCTGGCTCAGGCCTCCCCCTCTATGGTTTCCGAGGAGGACGCCTACTCTCAAACCGAGACGGAGTCGACCGCCGAGCCCATCAATGGAGAGTTTCGCCCAGACCCGCCCCCTTTTGTCCCCGTGCCGGGCTCCATTCCCAGCGCTCTGGCTCATCTGGGGCAGGGGCTTTACTTCTCACCCTATGCCATTGTGGTGGACAAGGCGCGAAGAACTCTTTCGGTGTGGAGAAACCGCAATGGCCAAATCGTTTTCGTGACTTCTTACTCCACAGACCTGGGGCGAGTCCCTGGGGACAAAATGATTTTAGGTGACCTCAAGACTCCGCGAGGGATTTATTTTTTTGAGCATATGTATCAGGGTCGCCAACTGAACTTTGACGAGTATGGAGTGAGAGCTTTTACCATGGACTATCCCAATTTTTTTGACCGAAGGGACAGAAAGACAGGCTCGGGGATTTGGCTCCATGGGATCCCCGACACCACCTCCCTTTGGCGAGGCTCTCGAGGCTGTGTGGTGATCCGCAATGAGCACATGGATGATATTCAAAAATACATCACCTTAGGGCGCACTCCCATTATTGTCGAAGAGAGCACAGAGTACATTGACCCCGCTCGGCAAAGGCTCAACTCTTCTCAAATGCTCACCTGGCTAGAGAACTGGCGACAGGCCTGGGAGTCCCAAGACATTGACCGCTATATGGAGTTTTACCATCCAGACTTTGAGTCTGGAGGAATGAATCGCCGGGCCTGGAAGAGGCACAAAGAGGGACTCAAAAACCGCTACAGCTTTATTCGGGTGCAAACCTATGAGCCCAAAGTTTTGATCCATGGGTCCAGGGCCGTCATCCGCTTCGTTCAAGGCTACGAGTCCGATCGGATCTCGGACTTTGGGGAAAAGTTTCTCTATCTTGAGAGATTGAATAATGGCTCTGATGTGAACCCTGGCCCCTGGGCCATCGTCGGAGAAACCTGGTCCCCCATTCACAACAAGCTCTTGGCCCAGAAATTACGCTCTAACCACCAAACTGCAACACGCTAGACCCTTAGCTGCCTCAAAGTGAGACTCTCAGAAGAATTGTTTCTTCCCCTAGCAGAGCTCTGATACCCTTAAATTAGCTTGGGGGAATATAGAAATGAGTTGGCTTCGCAAATTGGCCTTGGTGATATGGGTGGTGCCAGCCCTTGTACTCTATAATAATTGTGACGGCTTCTCCATCCAATCGGAGAGCTCCCTGTCGTTAGGAAGGACCTGCGAGCCTCCAGTTCAGGAAAGCCTCAAAGTGATGAACTTTAGCCAGGATGAGGACTGCCAAGTCTTTGCCGACATCTCCTGTGATGCCCGAGTCTTCAGCCCCAACACGCAGGACGGCGAAGACACCCTCTCCCTGTGCTTTGAGTCCCAAGCCTTCGGGGCGCGCTGCTTGGATGTGAAACACCTCTTTTTTGACACCTCCCGAGCCCTTGGCGAGCCCGAAGACTTTGCTCCTGGTGGGGCCTACAACTACGCGGAGTTCAACTGCTACAATCGCCGCCTCCTTCACCAAGACCGAGCTATCTTTCACAGTTCTGCCGACACTTTAGAGAAAGCCATAGATGCACTTTACGCTAAATGCCATCGAGGAGTTGAGTTATGAAGTTCTTTGTCCTACTGCTCGCCGCTGTCTGGACCCTCGAAGTGAGTGCCCACGCCCGCTTGCTGCCGGGAGGCACCACCCCTCCGCGCAGCAACAATCCAGGCTTAAAAACTGGGCCCTGTGGAGGCATAGCCAAAAATATGAACCCCACAGTGGAGTTTCAAGCCGGCCAAACGATTGTGGTGCAATGGGAGGAGACCATAGACCATCCCGGCTATTACGAGCTCTCCATTTCCTCGGACAACGATGAAACTTTCCAGATTCTCTTGGAAGTCCCTGACACTCAGAATGGGCGGGATACCTTACCTCACAGATGGCAGGCCAATTTGACATTGCCTGCAGGACTCACCTGCAGCAGCTGCACTTTGCGTCTCATTCAGTGGATGACTGAAAACCCCGCCAACCCCAGGCCTTACTTTTCCTGTGCCGACATCCGCATTGTGGAAAGAGACGAGCCCGTTCCCATGCCCCCGATTGATGAGGAGCGCAACCAACTCAACCCTCCTCCTCCGGTGGAGGACTGTCACGACTGATCTTAACTAAAGCGATCTCTGTCGCTTTTGTTGGAGTCCAAATTGAGCGGTTCAGCTTGGTCCGCCAAGTCGGGAAGGCGGTTCAATGTTGCCTCCCACTCCTCTTTGGAGAGCTGGCCTTGGCTTCGGTTGAAGTCCACCAGTCTTTTATCAAATTTAATTTCCTTAAGGGCTCTCCTCAAATCCATAAATCTGACCTCCTCAGTTCCAATACTTGGGCCCACCATTCTGAGGGCGACCTTTTTCATTGTCTACCACGAGCCGCAGATCAGGTCCACGCCTTTGGCGTCCTCGACTCGCACCTCTGCCCCGACTTTTCCAACGCCCCCAAAACCACAGAAACAAAAAGCCCGACACCAGCCCTCCTAAGTGAGCTAAGTTGGCCACTGGCCCTCCCACCCCTGAGCTCATGACTGTCAACAACTCAATGGCGGCCAAGATCATCACAAAGTATTTGGCCTTCATGGGAAAGAGCATAAAGAGATAAAAAACTCGGTCTCCAAACAAGATTCCATAAGCCAACAGAAGACCAAAAACCGAACCCGAAGCTCCCACCACTGGACTCAGAAAGGGAGAGTAATTTCCTGTGGCTAAATAGTAGATGAAGAGGGAGAGCAAATACAGCAAAGCGGCTCCCACCCCACAAACCAAGTAATAGGTTAAAAACATGCGCCCGCCCCAGCGCATCTCCAACTCAGCCCCCAACCACCACAAGAGAAGCATATTAAAGGCCACATGAAAAATTCCTGTGGAGTGAACAAAGATATAGGTCAGAGGCTGCCACAACATGAAGTTTCGAATCAGGCTATCCGGGACCAATCCCAACCACTGATAAATCAGGGGTTGGGTCAAAAAGTAGCTTTGGAGAATCATGACCAGAAAAAACCAGGAGGACAAAGAGACAATCAAGAGCTTCTTGACCATGGGCGTGACCGGCACCAAATGAATACCCTGGGGAGAAACCCTCATGGTCTTTGACTGAGTTCGATCAGAACTCCCCCCGCCTCACTGGGATGAATAAAAGTCACCAAGCAGTTGTGGGCCCCAGGCCGTGGCTCTTCACTGGTCAGCCTCACACCAGCCTTAAGCAAGTTGTTCATCACCGATCGAATGTCTTTCACTCGAAGACAAATATGGTGAATGCCTGGCCCTCTCCGCTTTAAAAACTTACCCACGGCTGATTCAGGATCTGTGGACTCCAAAAGCTCCACACGGGCCCCGTTGCCCAGTTCATACATGGCCACTCGGACTTTTTCTGAGGGCACTTCTTCCACATCAGCTGGGCCTAAGCCTAAGAGTTCATACAGCCTTTTGCCCTCCTCTAAACTGGGAGTGGCAATACCAATATGATCCAGCTCAAACTCAATACCTTGGTTCTCTAAAGGATTAACTTTGATCATCATCTATACCTCGAAAATAGGGTAATAGACGCTCGTAACATTGTTCAAGACTTTCCGCTTGAACTTTGGTCTCCGCAATAATGGGAAAAAAGTTGGTGTCTCCCGCCCAGCGCGGAACAATATGCCAATGCAGGTGATCAGGGATTCCCGCTCCGGCCACAGCCCCTTGATTGATCCCAATATTAAAGCCAGAGCAGTTGTAGACTTGCTGCAAAATGGACTGAGCTCGGCGCAAAAGAACCTGGAGTTCGGCCGCCTCTGCCTCGCTCAAGTCCAATAAACTGGCCACATGGCGCTGAGGAAGAACGAGCAAGTGCCCGTTGTTATAAGGGTACTTGTTGAGCATCACCATAGAACTTTTTGACATAAAGAGGTTCAGCCCTTCAAAGCCCACCCCTAAGTCCCGCGCCCGACAAAACACACAGCCGTCGGGCACCAAAAGCTTTCGGACATATTTAAAGCGCTCCGGCCGGGACATCACATCCCTCTCTTGAGGCCAGATATCTCTGGCCCAATCCGGAGTTTGAATAGAATCAGACTCGGTGCCTTTTTTAGCCACCTTAAAGCCTATTGCTCTTCGGAGCTTTTGTCCGCAGATGAGGAGGGGGTCGCCCCAGAGCCAGGCGCCGCTCCTTTAAGAGCGTCGCCAAAGAGGTCTCCCAAGCTGGTCTTGGCCGTGGAAGTGACTTTCTTGACATAGTCATCCACATCGGCCTTCTGCTCGCGAAGCTTAACCAACTTGGCGCTCAGACCAATTTTGCGAGCATCACTGTCAATGGTGATAATCTCAGCGGTGATAGTGTCTCCCACTTGAACCACATCCTCGGGTTTATCCACTCTCTTGGTGCTCAACTCGCTAATGTGAATCAGGCCTTCAATATCTGACTCCAGCTCCACAAAAACCCCAAAGTCGGCCGTCTTGACCACCTTCACATCGTGTTGGGAGCCAATTTTGTACTTGTCTTCGATGTTCGCCCAAGGGTCGGCCTCCAGCTGCTTCATTCCTAAGCTGAAACGCTCATTTTCAATGTCCACGCCCAGCACCACGGCTCGCAGCTTGTCACCCTTCTTACAGACCTCTGAGGGGTGGTTGATTCTCTTGGTCCAGGAGAAGTCGGAAATATGGACAAGGCCATCAATTCCCTCTTCCACACCAATAAAGGCGCCAAAATCAGTGATGGACTTAACTTCTCCCTCAATGATGGTCCCAGGAGGATAACTCTCCTTGAGCTCCATCCAGGGATTGGGCTGCAATTGCTTCATGCCTAAGCTGATGCGGCGATTTTCTCTGTCCACCTCAAGGACCTGAACTTCCACATCATCACCCACTTTGAGGACCTGCGAGGGGTGCTTCACCCTTTTGGTCCAGCTCATCTCACTGACATGGACAAGACCTTCTACACCCTCAGCCAGCTCTAAGAAGGCTCCGTAATCCGCTAGAGACACCACTCGACCAGATAGCTTTTTGCCCACGGCAAAGCGATCGCTCACATCTTCCCAAGGGTCGGGCCGCAGCTGTTTCATTCCCAGGCTGACTCTCTCCTTTTCATTGTCGAACTTGAGGACCTTCACTTCCACTTCGTCGCCCACATTGAGCAACTCTGAGGGGTGCTTGACTCTTCCCCAGCTCATATCAGTGATATGGAGAAGACCATCCATACCCCCAAGATCGATAAAAGCTCCGTAGTCAGTGATATTTTTAACCAAACCTTGAACCACTGATCCCTCGGCCATTTGATCCAGGGTCTGAGTGCGCAGACTCTCACGCTCCTCCTCCAGCAGGGCCCGACGAGAAAGCACAATATTTCCGCGCTTTTTGTTGAATTTGATCACTTTAAACTTGTAGCTCTTACCGATGTAATGATCCATATTGCGCACCGGTCTCAGATCAATCTGACTTCCCGGCAAAAAGGCCTTAACGCCAATGTCCACGCTGAGACCACCCTTCACTTTGGAAATAATGGTGCCCTCAATCACCTCCTCATTTTCGGCGGCGCGAGAGATGTCCGTCCAGGCCCTGAGCATATCGGCTTTGTCTTTCGACAACACCACCATGCCGTTTTCATTCTCAATGCGATCAATATAGACTTCCACCTCGTCGCCCACATTGACCTGCCTTTGACCTTCCACCAGGCGAAATTCAGAAATGGGGATCAGCCCCTCACTCTTGTAGTTGATGTCCACCAGAACATAGTCTTCCTGAACCTCAACCACTCTCCCTTTGACCACATCTCCCACTTTGAAGTCTCGGTCCTCAAGGGAGCGCTCAAATAGGCTGGCAAAATCATCCCCAGTTTTCTCGGACGCTGTGATTAGTCCGGGGTTGGCAGGAACTTCTTTATCTGCCTCATCGAGAAGAGCTAAGACCTTCTCCCTTTCCATTTGAGCTTTAGATTTCATTTTTGATCCTGTGCTATGATCGACCATACGCAAAGATTACCTCCTCTGAGTCGCGACCCTTTGCTGGTCACGCTCGCTTTTATTTCCCAAAGACTTGTATTATTTCCCTGAGATAGGTCCCTGTTATAGAGGCTCAAGGCCCAAAGTCAAAAAGAATTTACACTTTGAGTTAAGCTTCAAAGACTTGAGTTTGAAGCAAATCTTTCACTTTTTCAACCACCTGATCCAAGTTCAACTGGCTTGTATCAATGACATGGGCACCCGGGGGCACTGTGAGAGGAGCCGCCTTGCGACTGGAGTCCTGATGGTCTCTGAGCCGCTGAGCCCGGGCCGTCTCCTCCACATCCCTTCCCTGCTCCTGGGCCCGCCTCTGGGCCCGGCTCTCGCTGGCGGCGGTCAGGTAAATCTTTAAGTGAGCCTGGGGGAAAATCACCGTCCCGCAGTCTCTCCCCTCGGCCACCAGCCCGCTGACTCCCTGGGTGCAGTTGCGCTGGGCCTGAAGCAAGCTCTTGCGAACCCCGGGAAAGCGGCTTATCTGCGATGCATCAGAGCCCACTTCTTCCGCATAGATTTGGTCCGTCACATCTTCTTCTGGACCCTCAGGCGTTTCTTTAAAGAAGACCAGGGTTCTCTCGGGAGCCATGGCCACTCGCCAACTGGGAGACTCTGCCAGCCTCACCAGAGCCTCCTCCTGATCCAAGGCGGCCCCCGTCTTGCGCGCCACAAGGGCCAGAGCTCGATAAAAGGCTCCCGTCGAGAGCCAACTCCAGCCGTAACTCTGGGCCAAAAGCCGACTCACTGAGGACTTGCCCGAGGCCGCAGGCCCATCCACGGTGATCACAAAGGGACCCTCTTTACTCGCCTCTCCGCTCTGCTCTCTGCTCTCAGCCACCCTGCACCTCGGACAGAACATCAGCCAAGCTGGACATGGCCTCTTGATTCTCCTCCATAAGCCCCACACTCAAACGCAGATGAGTATTCAAACCATAGTTTCTCACTGGACGACTGATCACCCCTCGCCGCAGCCAAGCTTGAAAAACCTGAGTGGAGTCCCTTTGGCTGTCAAAGAGAACAAAGTTCCCCTGGGAGGGCCAATAGGGCAGGCCCAACCCCTCTAACTCTCCATAAAAGTAGTCCAAGCCCTGCCAAGTGAGCTCCTGAACTTGCCGCAGGTACTCAGCATCCTTGAGAGCCGCCACCGCCGCCACTTGCGCCAAACTGTTCACATTAAAGGGGTTGCGCACTCGCTGAACCAGGTCAATGACCTCAGGCCGAGCCAACATGGCCCCCAAGCGCAGTCCGGCCAGACCAAAAACTTTACTCATCGTTCGGAGCAAGACCAGATTGGGAAACTTTTTAAGCCAAGCGACCCCATCGGGATAGTCTGAGGCCCGCACAAACTCTAAATAGGCCTCATCTAAAACCACCAAAAGATCCTTGTGCTGGGCCAGTTCCTGTAAAAACTCGCCCAACTCCGAGTCCTTCACATAGGTGCCCGTGGGATTATTGGGGTTGGCAATAAAGACCAGGCGAGTGGACTTCTGAGTTTCCGGCTCCATGAGTTTTTGGGCCATGGCTTTAAGGTCAAAGCGCAGATCAGGGGTCAACGGGGTGGTCAGCACCTTGACCCGGGCCGCCTGGGCACAGATGGGGTAGGCCACAAAGGCCGCCTGAGAGGTCAAAATAGTCTCCCCCGGCTCGCAAAAAATCCGAATCAATAGGTCGATCAGCTCATTGGAGCCATTGCCAAAAGCCAGCTCCTTTTCCGAGACTCCGTAGACCTCAGCATAGGCGCGACTCAGCTCATAGGCCGCTGCATCTGGATAGCGATGGAGTTCACCCATAGCTTGAACTATGGCCTCTAAGGCCTTGGGCGAAGGCCCCAAGGGGTTTTCATTGCTGGCCAACTTAATCACCCGCTCTAGCCCCAACTCTCTTTTTGTCTCTGCGATGGGTTTGCCAGGGGAGTAGGGCACCAAATTGAGAATATCTGCCGAGACCTTCAAAACAGCTCTCCTTTCATATGCCTTTTCACTGAAGCACAGCTTTCCTTACCGGATTCGGGCCCCTGATTGAAGCAGAGATTTTTTTATTTCCTCAAAATGCTCAGAGCTCTTGGTCTCAATTAAAAAATCAATTTGAGTTTCACTCAGCTCCAAGCCGGAGCTCAAGCGATCGTGCTGAACCTCAATCACATTGGCCTGAGATGAAGCCAGCAGAGCTGTCAATCCATTCAGAGCCCCCGGCCGATCTTGCACCACCACGGAAATCCGGGCCAGACGGCCGCGCTGCACCAAGCCGCGCTCAATGATCTTAGAGATCATATTCAAGTCAATATTGCCCCCGCAGAGAAGGATACAACACTTCTTGCCCAGATCCCACTGCTGTGGCCTGTGGGCCGCCGCCGCCAGCCCCACAGCCCCAGAGCCCTCAACCAGAGCCTTAGCTCTCTCCATCAGTACCACAATGGCCTCAGCGATTTCATCCTCGGAAGCGGCGGCAATGTCCTCAACCAGAGGCCGAATATAAGATTCCAAAATAGACCCACTGGCCTGCTTGACCGCCAAGCCATCGGCAATGGTGGGCAGAGTGGATGGGGCTCCTTGCGCCACCTGAATCCCATGGAAGAGATTATACATCCCCGGGCTGTTGGCGGCCACTGCCCCATAAACTCGACACTGAGGCCTTAAGGCCTTAATGGCTGTGGCCACTCCACTGATCAGACCCCCGCCCCCAATGGGGACAATCACCGAGTCCACATCGGGAAGGTCCTGGAGGATCTCCAAGCCTATGGTACCCTGTCCAGCCATAACCATAGGGTCATTGTAGGGGTGAACAAAGCTATAACCACGATCTCGCGCCAAATCCTGAGCCAAAGCGTAGGCCTCATCAAAAATCTCCCCATGGAGAATCACTTTAGCCCCATAGCCCTCGGTGGCCCGCACCTTCACCAGAGGAGCTCGGGCGGGCATCACAATATGGGCTTGAGCCCCAACCATAGAGGCCCCAAAGGCCACCCCCTGGGCGTGATTTCCTGCTGAACAGGCGATAATCCCCTTTTTTCTCTCGGGTTCACTCAAGCTGAGGATTTTGTTGAGGGCTCCCCTCACCTTAAAAGAGCCTGTGGTCTGTTGGTTTTCAAACTTTAAATAAACTTCTGTTCCCAGCCAACGGGAACAACTGCGGGAGTGGTTGAGCTCAGTCCTTTGAACCAACTGACCAATAGCGGCCTGTGCCGCCTGGATGTCTTTTAGGCTAATCGCTTTCATTTCCTACTTTCCTCTCCTGGGTCCAGCCAGTGAGCTGTCAAGCCCATAATGGCTTGATACTCGCCGGGCACCAAGGGAGGACGCAACTGAAAATCACTTGGGGTGGGAGCCAAGTGGTCGGAAAAGTAAAAAAAGGGGGCCAGAGCCTTTCCACAGTGCTGACAACGCCCCACTTCTCCCCCATGGGAGTGGTTCAGTGATCCGCACACATGGCAACGCCGCCAGTGAAGTTTTTTGTCCACCAAAATAACCTCCTGTGAGCGCCCACAAAATTTTGTTTAAGCCCTTCTTGATTCTAGACCAAGGTCGACAAGAGATCCAGGAGGGGAAGAGGCTGGGAGGTGGGCGAAACTGTATTATGCTATGCGTTACAAGTCACTCTTTAGCACCACTGAAAAGCTCTGAATGATCTCGCGAACTTTATGGGTCGCATTAATCTTGGCCAGAAGGGCAACACTGTTACCCCTCTCTGACGAGGTGGCCCACGCTCCTAGGGAGTCTCTTAAAAGAATGCCTCTTCGTCTGCCTCTTCGTCTGCCTCTTCGTCTGCCTCTTCAGAGGTGGCTCTTTCCAGCAGGCTAAATTCCGTCTCCACGGCAAACTGTGAGTTTACAAGAGCCAAAGTCCCATCTCCTGTGTCGGCAAAGTCCGCCACCAGACTCTCCTGGTTAAAACGATCCTCAACAATAAGGCGCACGGAGCTGCAGATGCCGTTCATACACCAGGCACTTAAGACCACTTTTTCCCCAAAGACTTGCTGCTGATCCCACTTGACCGTGTCCACCCGAGCAATGCTGGACTGGGCCGAGCCCACATCCACTTTTAGGTTGAGACCGCCCACGGCGGCCGCTCTCTGTCCATTACGGCTCTTCATCAGGACATGGACAATTAAAGTGCGCTCCAGCTCACTGTAGTCGCTGTTGCTCTTAAGTGGGCTCGCTTCAGCAATTCGGACTCCCTTAATAAACTGACCTGTGCTCTGAAGAATCTTTTCCACAAGCTTCTCTTGAGCCACATCGTAAATCTCATCTCCCTCCAGGGCCGAGGCATAGGTGCGAATGTCCTCGCGACGCTGTTGATCCTCGCTGATCAAGTGCTCAACAGTGTCCTTGATCTCCTCAAAGCTAAAGCCGAAATGCGGAATTTGTCCGCTGGAGACCAAAGAGTCCAGGGTCTTTTCTTCCGCGGCCTCTTGGGCCTCCACTCCCGCCTCGACCCCCAAGACCTTTTCAATCAACTCGTTATTTTCAGCCAGCTTAAAGCCTCGGTCCGAACAGCCAATGGCCAAAATGGACCACATCATAAGGATGGGCATCATTCGAGCGGGGGAGCTTAAAGAATTCATTTCGGATCTCCTGGAGTTTGAGAGAAAGTTCTTAATCTGTCGAAGTGGTCTTTAAAGCAAGAGCAGTGCCATCTTGAACCTGAGCCTGGGAGCCCAGATTTTAGAAATTAGCAATTGCCAATAATTTTAATAGCTTATAATTTAAAGCCCGGGCTTTTCCTTGAGTTTTTGCTGGCTGCAGGAAAGCTTTGCGGCTCTCGCCTGGGGTCAACTCTCTTTAAACTCCTGAAACAGCGCCTTTTTTGGGCGAAAGGATGTGACTTTTTATGGCTGTTTTTGCGCAAATCAATGACTGGCAGATCCTGGATCAGCTGCTCAGCTCTGTCTTCCTTTTTATCGTGGTGATGTCGGCCCGCTGGCTTTTACTCAGTGGGCTCAGACGCTGGAATCTGGGCGACAGTGAACTTAAGCGACGCTGGATGGTCCACGTTAAAAATGTGGCCTTTATTATCTTTGCCCTCGGCCTCTTTGTCATCTGGGCCACTGAACTGAGAACCTTTGCCCTCTCTGTGGCCGCCATTGGAGCCGCCCTCGCCATCTCAATGAAGGAGATGATTTTGTGCTTTTTGGGCGGGATGTATAAGGCCAGTGTCCGCCCATTTGATTTGGGGGACCGTATCTCTATTGGTGATGTACACGGGGAGGTCATTGATCATGATTTGGTCAGCACCACCCTCCTCGAGATCGGGCCAGGAAAGGACCTCCCCCACCTCACCGGCCGACAAATCACTTTACCTAATGCCCAGTTGCTCAGCTTACCCGTAATCAATGAGTCCAATCGGCGTCGCTATGTTCTTCACACCTTTAAAGTTCCACTGAAGCGCACAGCCAAATGGAAAAAGGCTGAGCAGGCCTTGACCCAAGCCAGTCGGGAGATCTGCGCCCCCCACCTGGATGCGGCCCGCCACCAGCTCAGCCGCATGGGAGAAAGAGAAGCTCTGGAAGTGCCTTCCGTAGAGCCCCAGGTCTCCATCCGATTGTCTGATATGGGCCTGGTTCAGTTGATTGTGAGGGTGCCGGTGCCGGGGGGGCGACTGGGACAAGTGGAGCAACAAATTTTACGCCGCTATTTGGAGCTCTTGGAAGAACCTCGGGGTTAACTGGCGACCACGGCAGGGATTGAACCTGCGACCTACAGTTTAGGAAACTGTTGCTCTATCCAACTGAGCTACGTGGTCCCCACGGCGGGCAAGCTAACTCCTTGAGCTAGAAAAATCAATCCTCATCCAGCTCATCCTCGCCCATCACGCCCAGCCCATACTTCTCCACCCGGTAGCGCATGGAGCGAAAGGTGATATTGAGCAGCTTGGCCGCACGCTTTTTGACCCCACTGGAGGCATGGATGGCTTTGATCAGTAACTCCTTTTCGATCTGCCCCATCACCTTATCCAAGTCCAAACCATCTTCGGTGATTTCGATCTCATGGCTGGAGGCCAACTTGCGTCCCGAGGGAGTGCTGACAAAGGGAGGCAAGCTCTCAGGCAGGATAGTTCCGCCCCCCTCCAAGGCCACCGTGCGCTCAATGATGTTCTCCAGCTCTCTCACATTGCCAGGGTAGTCGTACTTTTTGAGAACCTCCATGGCCTCTGCACTGATGGCGCCAATGCTCTTGCCTAAGCGCTCGTTGTACTTTTGCAGAAAATGGTTGGCCAAAGCGGGAATGTCCTCGCTGCGCTCACGTAAAGCCGGAGTCTTGATGTTGATCACATTGAGCCGGTAAAAAAGATCTTGCCTAAAGCTCCCTTCCTTAACCATTTCCTCAAGGTCACGATTGGTGGCCGCAATAATGCGCACATTGATTTTTGCATCCTCTGTCCCTCCCACTCGACGAATGACTCTCTCTTGAATGGCTCTTAACAGCTTGACCTGAATGGTTAAGGGCAGTTCTCCCACCTCATCCAAAAACAGAGTTCCCGAGTCAGCCACTTCAAAAAGGCCCACTTTGTCGCTGACGGCCCCTGTGAAGGACCCTTTCTTGTGTCCAAACATCTCTGACTCCATCAGAGACTCCGGGATAGCTCCACAGTTAACAGTGATAAAAGGTTTGTCCTTAAGCGGGCCATTGTAGTGGATGGCCTTAGCCACCATTTCTTTCCCCGTACCACTGTCTCCCGTAATCAATACATTGGTGGGAGCCTGAGACACCCTTTTAATGAGGTCGTAAATCCGATGCATGGTCTCAGAGTTGCCGACCAGGTTTTGAAAATTGTATTCCCGATTGAGCTCTTTTTTAAGACTGCGGTTTTCCACCTCCAAGTTTTGACTTCGCAAAGCGTTGGCGATGTTGATCCTGACCTCATCAATTTTAAAGGGTTTGGTAATATAATCGTAGGCCCCGAGCTTCATGGCCTCCACAGCATTTTCTGTCGTCCCAAAAGCCGTGATCATCATAAAGAGCATATCGGGATACTGGTCTTTGACCTGGCGAAGCAGCTCAATTCCCGTCACATTGGGCATCTGCAAATCTGAAATCACCATGTCAAAAGACTTATTTTTGAGAACATCCAAGGCCTTTTGCCCATCCTCAGCACAGGTGACCTCGTAACCCTCTTTGCGCAACATGATCTCCAAAAACTCTCTTATGGACTCCTCATCGTCCACCACTAAAATCCGCGCTTTCATGGATGCCTCCTTTATGCTGTCAAAGTCCTAATTGATTGATCTTGCGGGTCGAGCTCTTTGCGGAAGCGTGCTGTGGGAAAGCGAATCCGAAACTCGGTGCCCTCTCCCAGCTGACTCTCCACAGTGACCTCGGCCTCGTGCATCTCAAAAATTTTATGAGTGATGGCCAAACCCAATCCGGTTCCCTTAGGCTTGGTGGTGTGAAAGGGCTCAAAAATCCTAGAAATCCGAGCCGGATCGATCCCCTGGCCATTGTCCTCTATTTTGACCAAGACATAATCTCCATTCTCGTCTTCACAACTCACGGAAATTTCCGGACGAGCCACATCTTGAACCGCATGCCCCGCATTGAGTAAAATATTGAGAAAGGCCTGCTTGAGTTTATCGTAATGACCTAAAATCAGGTGACTGGCTTTGAGCTGTTTTTCAAAAGCAATGTCCTGACGCAGAGATTTATTGAATTTTAGGACCTCCAAAGCCTCGCGCAGAACCTCATTCAAATTCACCGGGTCTTCCATCGCCACTTCGGGCCGAACATACTCCAAGAACTCCGAAATCAAACCATTCAGGCGATCAATTTCCCGCAATACAATGGCCATCAGCTTTTGATCTTCAGGAGTCAGCGCATCTTGGGAAGTCACCAGTAGCTGAATACTCCCGCTGATGCTGGCCAGAGGGTTGCGAATCTCATGGGCAATCCCTGCGGCCAACTGACCTACGGCCGCCAACTTCTCTTGATGCCTCATTTTCTGCTCTAGGTACTTCACCTGGGTCAGGTCCTGAAAGAGAAGGAGGTAGCCTCGGTGCTCTTCGTTCTTATCCACCAAAACCGAGAGCACCACCTCCAAAATTCGCTTCTGCCCCCGATGATCCTGAAACTCCACCTCTTGGCGGTAAGCCTGGCCGGGAAGTCGAACCTGTTGAGGAATCAACTCGGCCATAGCTGCAAAGCTCTGGCCGAGAGGGCGGCCCGCCAACTGAGAGTTCTCAAGAATGTCCTGGGCGGCCCCATTGGCAGTGAGCACACGCAGGCTGGGGTCCACGGTCATGAGACCGGTGGCGATATTGTCAACCACAAGGGTGTTGAGCTCCTTAAGGGCTCTAAGGTCGGCCCCTTGCGCCACCACCCTCTTCTGCATAAAATCCAACTGCTCACTCAGAGTTCCACTGACCAAAGCCACAGAAAAAAAAGCCACATTGTTCATAATCACCGAAAGATAGAGGCTGGCGCCCTCGGCGAAAGGGCTTAAAATAATCAGCCAGCTGAAAAGAACTGAGGTCCACATGGCCAAATAGAGGCCTCCCTCCCGCTGAAAGGCCAAGCCGCCCAGAATCAGGTTGATCAGGTAGAGAAATACAAAGAGGGACTGGCTGACCCCGGTGAAAAAAATCAACAGACTGATCACAAATAGATCCACGGTAAAAAGGGCGCCATGAATCCAATTGTGATGCTGCTGTAATCTTTCAAATAGAAGCAGGTAAAGGCCGTTGAGGACAAAACTCAGAACCAAAGCAAAGTAGACAGGGTTCCAAACAGTGGTAATAAAAAAATGCTTTTGCGTGAACTGGAACCCAATCACCAAAAAAAGAACTAGCACCATTAGGATGGTGCGAGCCCCCTGGATCAGCAGCCAACGATCCAGTCCGGAAAAGCCTCCCCCTAGGGGAGCCGGGGCTCGGGCGTCCTCATTGAGAATCAGCTCAAAGGTCCTCATGATCACATAACCGCGCCGGCAAGGTCAAAGATGGGCAGATACATGGCCACCACAAGTACGGCAATAACTCCGCCCAAAAACACCATCAACAAGGGCTCAATCAGGCTGGTCATGGCATCAGCGGCCGCCTCCACTTCATCTTCATAGAAGTCGGCCACTTTCTCCAACATGGAGTCCAGATTCCCCGTCTGCTCTCCCACCGCAATCATCTGCACCACCATATCGGGCAAATGCTTCACCTTGCGCAGGGGTTCAGCCAAATTTTTTCCCTTTGAGACTCCGTCTTTGGCATCAATCAAGGCCTTTTCAATGACATAATTTCCTGAAGTCCGAGCGGCAATATCCAGAGCATCCATGATCTGCACACCGGCTCGCAAAAGAGCCGCCAAAGTGCGCGACATCCTGGCCACTGAACCCTTTTGCACCAGGTTGCCCATCACTGGCAGCTCGATAAGAATTTGATCGCAGACCTTGCGCCCCTCCGGACTCTTATAATAGAGCTTTCCCCCAACAGGTAGAGCTACCAAAAGCCCCACCAACACATACCATTTTTCCTGAAGAGTGTCGCTGGCCGTGATCACCATTTGAGTTAGAGCGGGAAGCTCTCGGTCGGCGGAAGCAAAGATCTCCATAAAGCTGGGAATCACAAAGACCAAGATCCCCGCAATCACTCCCACCGAGACCACAATAATCACCGCCGGATACCAAAGAGCCGAGACAATCTTGCCCCGCAATTTATTGGATTTCTCAATGTATTCAGCCAAGCGATTGAGAATCTCATCGAGCACACCACCCTCTTCCCCAGCCCGCACCAAATTGACATAGGTGCGATCAAAAACATTGGGCTGAATGGCCATGCCCTCAGCCAATCGCTTTCCCTTTTCCACAGAGTCCAAAATGGTCTTAATGGCTTTGATCATGGCGGGCTTTCTCCCCCCTTGGGAGAGGGCATCCAGGCTTTGCATAATGGGAACTCCCGCTCCAATCAACACCGCAAACTGTCGGGTGAAGAGCTGCAAGTCCTTGGACGAGACAGAGTCGTTAAAAAGCCCCAGTCCTCCGCCGCCTCCTTTGGCTTTCTGGGCACTGGATTTATTCACCACCCGCACCGGCAGCAGCCTTTGAGCTCTTAACTTGACCCGAACCTCGGCCTCGTTGGCGGCTTCCACTTCCCCTTGAACCAGCTTGCCTTCTGGAGTCTTTGCTTTAAACAAATAAGTTGCCATAAACCACTCCTCTTAAGCCATTCTTGAGCTTAAACACCCGCCTGCTTGAGCTGCTTGTCCAATTCATCTGGATCATTGCTGACAATAAAGGCCTGTCGAACATCAATTTTTCTTCGCATCACCAAACGCATCAAGGACTGGTTAAGAGTACACATCTGACTCTGATCCTGTCCGACCTGCATCATGCCGTAGATTTGATGCAGCTTATTTTCACGAATCAGGTTGCGCACATTGGTGTTCATCATCAAGACCTCACAGGCCGCCACCATGCCCCCGGTCAGAGTCGGCAAAAGCCTCTGGCTCAAGATGGCATTGAGCACCAAACTCAGCTGAGCTCTCACTCGCTCCTGCTGCTCCGAAGGAAATGCACTCACCATTCGACTGATGGTCTGCACTGAGGAGTTGGTATGAAGAGTGCCGAAGACCAAATGTCCCGTCTCTGCAATGGTCAGGGCGGCCTCAATGGTTTCCAAATCTCTCAGCTCTCCCATCAAACAGATATCAGGATCCTGACGCAAAACGTACTTCAGGGCCTGTTTGTAACTGACTGTGTCCACCCCCACCTCTCTTTGATTAACGATAGAGGTTTTATGGCTGTGGATGTACTCGATGGGGTCTTCAAAGGTGATAATATGTCCGCGGCGCTCTTGATTGATTTTGTCAATGATTGAGGCAATGGTGGTGGTCTTTCCGCTCCCCGTAGGGCCCGTAACCAAAACCAGTCCCGAGGGGAAAGCCCCCAGCTTATGCACGGCTTTGGGCAGCCCTAAGCTCTCGAGAGGGGGGATCTCAAAGGGAATGCGGCGAAAAACTCCAGACACATAGCCTTTTTGAAAAAATAAATTGGCACGAAATCGACTCACCCCTTTTATGCCAAAGCTAAAATCAATTTCCTTGGCCGCTTCAAAGCGGGCCTTCTGCGCATCAGTCAATATGGAGTAGCACAGGTTGCGGGTTTCATCCCCTTTAAGCTCACCCGTTTTCACGCGCACAATCCGCCCATCCACGCGGAGAACGGGGGGAGAGCCTGCCACGATATGCAAATCGGTGGCATTTTGCTTGACCGCAGCCTTCAGCAGCTGGTGCAAGGTGATCATAAATCATCCCGCACCGAGGTGTTGAGAACCTCCTCCACTGTGGTCAGGCCTTTTTTGAGCTTCAACAAAGCACTTCCACGCAAGGTCCTCATGTTGTCATTTTCAATGGCCATTCTCTTTAATTGTAAAGGTGAAGCCCCCTTAAAGATGGCCTCTTTCACAGCTGCGGTCATGCGCATCACCTCAAAAATGGCCACCCGACCTTTCATGCCGGTGCCGTTGCACATATTACAGCCCTCTCCGCGGCGCAGCTGATTGAACTCATGAACTTCGCTCTCGGGCACTCCTAGGTTAATCAAAACTTCAGGGGCCACTTTATGGTCAGTCCCACATTTGGTGCAGACCCTTTTCACCAGACGCTGGGCGATCACCAGGCTGGTGGCCTCCGCCACCATATAGGGGGCCACTCCCATATCCAGTAAACGGCTGACCGTTGAGGAGGCGTCGTTGGTGTGCAAGGTGCTCACCACCAAGTGACCCGTGGAGGCGGCTTTGTAGGCAATCTCTGCGGTCACCAAATCACGAATCTCCCCCACCATAATAATCTCAGGATCTTGTCGCAAAAAAGAGCGCAGGGCTTCCGCAAAGCCAAAGCCAATTTCAGCATTGACCTGAACCTGATTGATCCCATCCAAATTAAATTCCACAGGGTCTTCAGCGGTAGAAATGTTTTTTTTCGGCACGTTCAG
>SKLV01000119.1 GCA_007121385.1 Bdellovibrionales bacterium | reverse complement strand
TACTCCTTATGTGATTGCATCAAGGTACCCTGATGCCGCCGACGAAGAGTTCACTTTAGAGAAAGCACAAGAGGCAATCCAGTTAGCTGAAAGTGTCCTGCTGAGCATTCAGACAGCCCTTGGGATTTAAAGTAATCTGAAAGGCTGACCAGGAGTAGACCCTTGCCTGAGATGGCTGGGCCGTCGATGCCTCTCTGAGAGGCCGAAAATTCGATTTTTGAGCAGCTCCAACTTTGGTATTATAATAATACCAAAGAGTTTGCTCAGGAGACCATAGATGACCTCAGAAAACTCAGCTCAAAAGAAGGATCAAAGCCACTTCCTCGCAGAGGCCTACTACTTGGGCATGGCTTTAGGTGGATTTCAAAGCCCTCCTGTTGAAGACTATGTGGACCTCGAGGAATTCTTTCTCAGCGGCACCTACAACTTATCCTCCTCACGGGTGGCCGAGGGCTTTTTATCCTGGCTAGTAAGCTATGGACACCTTTTAAGCCCTTCTAAGGTTCGAAGATTGATCTTAAAGGGGACCCCTTATGACCCAGCCATCCTCGGGGGTGTTGTTAACTTCTTAAGCCAACACCACCCTCACTCTAGACAGTGGGCCATCATTCAGCCCTATTTAAAAAAAAGCCCTAAGCCCAGACTCTTAGTTGATGGACCCAAGCCAAAGAATCCAGATCCAGCCTTTTTGAAGTTCAACATCATTTGCCATCCCTACCGGCTGGACAAAGACAAGTTTTTACGTCCCATCAAAACCACCTACAAAAGCTGCCCAGAGCTCAAAAACAGAGCCCTTTTTGGATCAAAGGTCCATGCGGATGTGGCAAGCTATCTCAACCGGAATCCAGAGGCCACCCCCTACCAGACCGCCAAAGCCACCCACAACCACAAGGCCCGAGTCTTTGAGATCTTCAAAGACATTCAAATAGCTATTTAGCAGGATATTCCTGCACATAACCTTGAACTGAAGTTCACCAAAATTCGAGGAGCTGAAAGCTGAGGCCTAGGGCGCAAATAGAGGAGCCCGCAGTTTTTACCCCATTTCTAAAATGGCTCGCTGCATATCCAAACAGGGCCTGGCACCATCTGCCATCTGGTGCCCCGGGCCAGACTTGAACTGGCACGACCGGTAAGGGTCCCAGGATTTTAAGTCCTGTGCGTCTACCAATTTCGCCACCGGGGCTCTATATGAGGATTGAGCTCTCAAAATCACTGCTTCAAGGCCAAGAGTCAACCATGAAAAAAGCCGCAGACTGATGATCAGCTGCGGCTTTTTGAGCACCCCCTAAGGGCGCCCCGGCCTCAACGCCCCCTTTTTTTATTAGGGACTGACGTAACCCAAGCTCAGGGGAGCCATGGTCGGAGCCTGAAGGGCCAGGCTGACTGCCGCGTAGGCATCCACCAGTCCACTTCCGTATTGGTTCTGCGGATCACTCTCCACCAAGGGAGTGGCACTGTCGCGAATCAACTGGCGAACTTCAGCGGGAGACAAGTGCGGATTGGCGGCTCGCACCAGAGCAGCCACTCCGGCCACATGGGGCGAGGCCATGGAGGTCCCGCTCATTTCGGCAAAGTCTGTGGGCTCTAAGCTCACTTGCACCAACAGAGATTGGTAGCGCAAACTCTCTTGCAAACTTAAGCCAGTGGCTCGGTCCAGAGCCACCGCAGGAATGGCTGCTTCCACTCCGGGGCTGGGCTCAATGACTCCGTTGAACTTACCCTCTTCATTGTTAAAGATCACAGCGGCCAAAGCACCTTGGGCTGCGGCTCGGGAAACCTTTTCAGCAAAAGCAATTTCCCCTCGGCTGATCAAAACCACTTTTCCACTGACATCCAAGGACTCGTAGTCCTGCTCTCGGCCCAGGCCAGCATAAATCAAGGATCCCACCACAGGCTCCTTAACCACTGGAGAGCCCAGCATGGGAAGAACCTCAGGCTCCAAAGTGGAGCCCTGAGCATCCACAACCACCCAAGCTTCCCGACCTGTACCACGGGGCATGGATGAAAATACATCCACTCCAGGGGCCATAACCTCGAGCTCAGGACCCCATTGGGAAAAGTCCGCCTTAGTTAAAGTGTTGTCAAGAGCCCCCACAGCCATCACTGTGTCCAGAGCGGCAGGGAAGGAGACCCGACTGCTTCCGTTGTTTCCAGCAGCAGCCACGATCATCACATTGGCCTCTTCGGCCCTTTTGTAAACGGCTCTTTCAGCAGCACCCAACCAGGCTCCACCCAAAGACATATTGATCACGTCCACACCCTGTTCAATACCCCAATTCACTCCGGCCACAATCGCCCCAGAGGGACAGCCATTGACAGTGCAAACTCGGCCAGCCAATAAAATGGACTGGGGAGCCACACCAACCAAACCGTAGTTGGAGCCATCGGCCAAAATCGTGCCCGAAACATGAGTGCCATGGCCGTGGTCATCAAAGTAGGGGTAAGGGGCACCCTCAGCCTCTGTAGTGAAATTTTGCCCTCTTTCAAAACGACTCGTCAAATTGGGGTGCTCTTTATCCAATCCCGTATCCAAAACCAGAACTCGGGCTCCTTGTCCTAAGGCCGAAAGGCCCCAAGCCAGAGGGGCTTTGACCGCATCAATCCCCCAAGGCAGAGGCATGGGAGAAAGGGCTCCGTAATTGGAGGATCTGAAAGTCTCCAGCGAGGATCCGCGAGCCGAGACAAAGATGGGCTGAGGAGCGGGGTAAATAACTTCTTCTTCCAAGAGAGCCACAGCTGGATGTTCGCGAAGCAGATCCAGACTGTCCCCGTCCCTGAACTCGACAATCATCATACCCACTGCATCTAGAACCTGCTCCACCTGCAAATCAGCGTTGAGAAGCTGAAGACCCACAGAAGAAGGAACGCTTTGCATGCTCAATCCCTGGCGCTGGGCCTCCCAACGCTGATTCTCCTGCTCAACCCTCACCTGACGGCTCATCTGGGCGTGGAGCTGAGGGGAGCTAAGCTGAAGAATATATCTCTTGGTCTCAGCAAAGCCACTCTGACCAGCTGCAGCAGCTAAAGCCAGAGTCAAAAGGGATAGAGCGGTTATCACCCGCTGCCCTAAGCTCTTAAGAGTGCCTCCTTGATGTTTCATGTCGCCTCCTTGTCCTTGGCGAGGGCCTTAATTGGCCCTAATTCCCTGTGGTTTAAGATTCTTAGACAAGTTTGAAATTAATGCAAAGAGTTTGGTTCCAAAACGGAACCATAAAATTTTTAGCCCATAAGTTGTTGAAATTACATGGTTGTGTTCGACGCGTTAGGACGAAAGTGGAGGGGCTATTTCCCCTTACAAAGTGACTTATTCACCTGGTCAGGGTTATTTCCCAAACTATGAAATCCAGCTTTCGCCAACACCTGGAGGAATTGGGGCAGGCCTTCAAAGATATGGGCTCGCAATTTTTTCCCGTCCTCAAGCGCTCTGCTCTACCATTGGTAATTATATTAATTGTGTTTGTACCACTAAATCATTGGCTTCTATTTGAGATGAATCAGGTTTCTGCGGCTAGCGTGGAGCACCGTCTATTGACCTTCGCCTTTCTCGTCACTGGAATGCTGCAGGGACTGGTGCTCAATTTGGTTCTGGCCGTGAAAGCGGTGGAGCAAATCACCCTGTCTCCACCCACGGCGTGGCTCAAGTTTATCAGCCAGCGCTGGAAGTTTTGGCTTAGAGAAAACCTGCGGGCACTCACGCGCATCTTGTTGGGGTTGATCTTACTTATTCTTCCCGGCCTCTATCTAATGGTGCGCTACTCCTTTATCAATTTCATAGTCCTCTTTGATCGCCACCAGCTGCGCTCTCAAGGAGATAGCTTGAAAGAGTCGGCCCGCTTGGTGAAGGGCTGGACATCTGTGACTTTGTTTGTGTTTTTGAGCCTGGGACTGGGCCTGAACCTGATTTACCAAT
>SKLV01000017.1 GCA_007121385.1 Bdellovibrionales bacterium | reverse complement strand
GACAAGCGCAGCAAGTCCTTGACCGGCCTGACCCCCGGTTGACTTAAATAAATATCAGCAGTGTGCAAGCTGGTCTCCATACTGCCATGGACAGCCAAACTCACATGGGCTTTAGCCATAGCTAATGCGTCATTGATCCCATCCCCCACCATAAGAACTCTGGGCTGCTCCGCCACTTTTTGCAGTTTATCCTCAGGCCCAAGCCGCCCTAAAGCAGATCCTTCAGGTAAGCCCAAAGCATCTGCCACCTTCTGCACTACTTCATTTTGATCTCCAGAGAGGATTCCCACCTGATAGCCCCGGGCCTTGAGGCCCTTCACCACAACGGGCGCCTCTGCCCTGAGCTCATCCCCTAGCCCCAAGCTCAAAACTTCTTCCCCATTTTTCCACAGAGAAATCCAGCTGAGACCCTGATCCGCTTGCGGCAACTCCTCAAGGCGCTCCAATGATGAGGCTTTCAGCTCATAGAGATCTCCCTGGGTGCACCCCTGAACTCCCCGGCCCGGAACCTCTTTCAACTCCTCTAAAATCACTTCCTGGCCTCCCAAGTTCTGCTCCCCTTTAGAAGCCCACTCCCGCCTTAAAGCCTGAGCAAAGGGGTGTTGAGAAATCTCCTCCAAAGCCAGGATCAAAGCGGCCTGTTCTGGACTGGGAGCCGAAGGCCAGGTTTTCCTCAATCTGACCTGTCCCTCGGTCAAAGTCCCCGTCTTATCAAAATAGACCTGGCGAATCTGGGTGAGCTTCTCCAAGGCCTCAGCCCTTTTGATAAAGAAGCCTCTGCGCGCCGCCCGCATAAGAGAAAAACTCTGAGTCAAGGGGGTGGCAAAGACCAGGGCACAAGGACAGGCCACAAGGGCCAAAGCCAACACACGCTTAACAGCTTCTGCCGGGTCCACAAAAACATAAAAGGCAAAAAACACCGAGCCGATCGCTAAAACCGCCAAAGTGAAGTTCTGTGCCCAGCGATCCGTCATGGAGATAAGGGGGGTTTTATCCAGGGCTTGTCGCTCCAAATTGCGCAAGATCTTGCCCACTCGGCTGCTGGGCCCCACATGGGTCACTAAGACTTTGGCCTCTCCCGAATGCACTTGAGTGCCGGCATAGCAGAGCCCCTCTTGCAGGACCTTTTGCGGCAGACTCTCCCCAGTTAAGACAGCACTGTTCACATAAATTTGTTCAGTGAGTAATTTCCCATCAGCAGGGATTTTCTCTCCCGGTTTGACCACAATGACCTGCCCGGGCTGAAGGTCCTTAAGGGGCAAAGACTGACTCTTTCCCTGGCTCTCATCCCAAACTCTGACCTGCTCCACATTCAAAAAGGGCTCAAGATAAGTGGGTGAAAGATATTTGAGCTGCCAACGGTAGAGAAGGTAGCGACTGCTGAGAAGCAAAAAAACCAGAACGGCCATGGAGTCAAAATAAATGGCCCCTTCTCCAATCAATAAATGGTAGAAACTCAGAGTGGCTCCCACTCCCAAGGCCAGGGCGATGGGCAAGTCCATAGAGGCCCGACGCTGCAACAGAGCCCGCCAACTGTTTACAAAAAAAGTCTGTGCCGAATAAAACAGAACTGGCAGAAAAAATAAAAAGCCCAACCAATCAAATCCCTTGGCCAAATAGCCATCGGCCCCGGCGTAGACTGCTATAGCCAGAATCATTATGTTACCCGAAGCTGCCCCAGCCACACCTAAACGCATCAACATCTGACGATTTTGCTGGCGATGCTTCTCCATTAAAACTTCCGGCTCCTGAATGGGATGGGGAGGGTAACCCAACTGTTTGAGGGCCTGAGCCACAGCCTGAAAGGAGCCTCCAGGAGGGATGCTCACCTCAACCACATGCTCAGACATATTGACTTGAGCCCGAGTGACCAGGCCCTTTTCTCTTAAACCCTCTTCAATTCTCCACAGGCACTTTGCACAGCGCACTCCTTCCACAAAAAAACTCATTTTCTGTGGGTCTTGATGGCTGTAAATTTGGCGAAATGAGGGCAGATCCAAATAGGAGAAATCAACCGAACTCGACGAGCTCTCTCTCGATGGCTGAGAGAGGGAGTTGCTTTGGGGTGCTGTCATGGTAGCAAAGAGCCTATCTCTAATTCAGCACTGGAACAAGTTCGACTAAAACAAAAGTTGTCCCGAGCTTTCCCAATCGAGCAGATCTTGCCTCTAGAACTCTGACTCGGCGTTACGCAAAAAGATGACGGGCACCTATCTCAAGGTTGGCTTTAGAACCTCCAAAGAACCATCAATGGGCTCTAACACTCTGAGGCCCAAGATCTCCATCACCAATGGGTAGATATGAATGTTGCGAAAGACCTCAATATCCATATTCTCGCGGAACTGGGGTCCCTTGGCGTAGAAAAAGCCCCACATCTCTTTCTCCTCCGGATCGTAGCCATGCATACCCTTGGGCAGACGCTCTAAGGTGGCCTTGGGCCCCACCACATAGGGTCGCTTGGCATCCACCAAAATATCGGGAACAGCAGGATGATTGCGAAAGCGATAGGCCTCAGGGATATCCTGCTTCAAATACACTCTAAAGCGCTCAGGGTCCTCTTTGGCCTTGAGCTTTTTGTAAGTCTCCTGGATGACCTCAGGTCTCTGGTTCTGAGGTATGGTTTCTCTCACATAGAGAAAACTCTGCGGGCCAGAGCCATAAATCCGGAAATTTTCCAAGCTGACAAACTCATCAATAGCCACTCCCCGATTGACCGGATCTATCTCCTGCATCCCGTGATCGGAGACGAGAATGACATTCACTGGCAGTTTAAGTTTCTTGAGCTCGTCAAATAGAAAACCAAGCTCTTGATCCACCTCTAAAACCGCCTCGCGCACTGGATCTGAATCCGGTCCAAACCGGTGCCCCATGGAGTCCACCACAGAGAAGTAGGCGGTGATCAAATGGGGCCTCTGCTTAGGAGGTTTTTTAAGCCAATCCACCACCTGCTCCATGCGGGCTCGATTGCTGATGCTGCCATCATAGGTGTAAAAGTAAGAGGCTCTTTTCCCCCTGACATCGGCTTCAGAGCCCACCCAAAAAAATGTAGCCGCCACCATGCCCTGCTTTTCTGCAGCCACCCACAGGGGCACGCCTTCATAAAAGCGACGATCCTCCACCTTTTCCCGATTTCTCAAAGAGTACTCTTCCCCTAGGTCGGGCCGCCAAAAGTGGTTGGCCACTAGGCCATGATTTTCCGTATAGAGCCCAGTGGCAATGGCATAGTGGTTGGGAAAGGTCACACTGGGGTAAACTGACTTCAAGCCTTGGGCACGAACTCCGGCCTTCTTAAACTCGCTGATCACCGGAGGTTGATATTTATCGGTGTAATCATGGCGATATCCGTCAATGGAGATCATAATCACATAGGGCTTGTTCAGATGTTCACTGGCATTCTTGGGCCCCTTTGACCTTTGAAAAAAGGTGCAAGAGGCCACGGAAAAAAACAGCAGGACGAGGAGCAGGGAAAATAGCTTTTTCATGGTCCCTGATTAGCCCATCTGGGGGGGATCAGGCAAGTCTAGGGGCCTTGAGAGCGAATAAATTACTCCATTCCCCCTGCCCAACAGGTTTGAGAGAGCCTCTTTACTCTTCGAGTTCACAGGAGAGGGCAAAAAGGCCTTTTTCCGGATGAACATATTCCAAAGGCTTTAGGGCATTGAGAGCCCCTATCTGCTCGACAAGAATCCCACTGTAGCTGAGGGGAACTGACATGTTGTGCTCTTCGTCTAAGTAAATAATCTCCTGACGAAGATAAGAGTGCTGCAAACGGGCCTGTTTCCGACTCTTGTCATGGGACACTGGCTCCAAAGTGACTCGAGCGTAAAAGTGGTCCCCAATTCTGAGCCAAACTTCTTCTCTCAGCATTCTCCTCTGGTCCATGACCATAAATTCAGGCCCATCGGTGGCTGCAGCTGATTTGTCAATTTTGCGGCCCTTGTCGTCGCTGCTGCCGTTGTCGTTTTCGCTGATCGAGATGCTGTCTTTGTCGCCCGCTTGGGTCTCAGCCGCGGTCTCGACTTCGGTCTCAGTCTCGACCTCATTCTCATTCTTAGCCATATCTAAAAAAGCCTCTAGCCACCCAATGTCCGATTTGGGGTAAAAGACAAAGGAGCAAACCAGCAGCTGCTTGCCACTCAGACCCGGAGAAGAAAAACGCGGAGCCTGCTTCAAAGCAAGACCGGCCACCTTGTCAAAATCTCCACTGCAGTTCTTTTTAAAGTCCTCCCGGCGCTCGGTCTCGGCACAGTCCCTATTTTCCTCGCTCAAAGTCAGGACTTCACACATCTCCTCTTGGCTGGAAAAAACTCGTTCTCCGGTGCTGCAGCTGCGACCCAAAGAATCAATCCCCTCAAACTCATAGCCTGGCGATCGATCCAATTGAACTTTAAGGTGGTCGGCAGCCAGTGGGGCGGGAGAGCGCACTTCTAACTTTTTCTTCTCCTGGGAACAGCCCCAAGCAAAGCAGCTCACCCCAGCTATAATTATGATTTGAAACCACTTGGCATTATGGCTTTTTCTCATCTCAACTCCCTTTACAAGTTCAAATTGATGGATTGGAAATCCAGGCTGAAAACAGCAATCTCCATGCCAGGCTCAGATCCAATAGAATAGTTAGCCAGCGCTCTTGCTCTGCTGAATTTGTCTAATTTTGCCACCAGGGAGCCTATTTAGGGCCCCTTTGATTTTTGGGCTCAGGGGTTTAAGGTTTGAGGTTTGAGGTTTAAGGTTTGAGGTTTGAGGTTTAAGGTTTGAGGTTTGAGGTTTGAGGTTTGAGGTTTGAGGTTTGAGGTTTGAGGTTTGAGACTCAAGAGTCACGGGTTTAAAGCTTAGGGGTTTAATGCTTAGGGGCCTAATGCTTGAGCCTTAGAGATTTTAAGCTTTTTGTTGTTATTTCCCTTGACGCATTTTTCGCCTCTCGAAAATCCTCTCTGTTGCATTTTTCGCCCTCTTTGATTGCGAAAAAGAGGTTTCCCCGCCAAAGGCCCCAGCAAGGAGGCTCTAAGAAGCTCACCGGGGCTAAGAAATAGGCCTTCCGGCACTGCCAAAAAGAGCCCTTTAAAAACTCATGATATGTTGCTCGCAACTTGAACAAAAGGGAGGCCTATGAAACTGCACACTCTCAGTGATCGAGATTTACTTCAGCAAACTCAACAACTAGTGCAAAAAGAAAGGGCGCTACTGAGTGAGATCTTGCAGCACCTCAAGGAGGTGGAGAGACGAAAACTCTATTCGGACTTGGGCCATGGCAGTTTGTTTGAGTATTGTCTCAGGGAGCTGAAATACTCCGAAGCTCAGGCCGGCCGCCGTCTTCAAGCCCTCAAACTGATTCGCGAGCTGCCGCAAGTGGAGGCGCAAATTGCCAGCGGCGCTTTGAATTTGACTCACATCTGCCAAGCACAAAGTTTTTTTAAACATCTGCAAAAGGCTGGGGGCAAGAGTTTATGCAAGGACGAGAGTAAAGGTCAAAACAGTGATCCATGTACGGGTGCAGACAAGGCTTCCGGTTTAACATTAAACAAGAACCAGAGTGGGGACCTAGGCAAGAGCCAAGGTATGCACCCAAGCGAGAACCAGGGTATGGAACCAAGCAAGAGCGCCTTGAGCAAAGAGGAAAAATTGCAAGTGCTCAATGAAATCGCCCATAAGTCCTCTCGCGAGACCCAAGCTCTATTGGTGGCCAAGACAGCCCAGGCGGGACTTAGCCCCCAGTTGCCCCCGGAAAGAGAACGAGTATTGAGTGAGGAGCACTTTGAGCTGCGCCTGATTCTGAATCAGGAGTTGCGCCATCGCCTGGAAAAGCTGAAGAGCCTTTTGGGCCCCAAGGCCTTGGGCATGACTCTGGCTGAATTGATCGGAGTGATGGCCGAACTCAGCCTTGAGTCCCTTTGGGATAAAAAGTTTGGCAAAAGAAGATCTAGTGATGTGGAATCGAATGGGACAGAAAATCCCACGGCACCGGCGAAGCTCTGCGTAAAAATTGAGGGTAGATCAAAACCACAGTCAGGGGCAAAAGTGCAGTTGGAATCACAATCACAGCTGGGAGCACCGTCGCAGCGGAGATCGCCATCGCAGGTGGGAGCACCATCGCAACCAACTGGTGAATTCCCGGGTGGCTTGCTTCCACGAAACAAACAACCGCGGTCTATTTCAAAGAGCCAGAAATGGAAGATATGGCAGAGAGATCAGGGCCGATGTGGCCAGTGTGGAGGCCAGAAAAATCTGCAGGTGGATCACCTTGTGCCGGTGGCTCGCGGGGGAACAGCAGAGCTGGAAAACTTAAGGCTTCTCTGTGGTAACTGCAATCTGCGTGCGGGGATTAAGCACTCTGCCACTGTAAAAATGAGGCGGCCACGCCCGGGCTAAGAGGCTAAAGGGCTAATCGCCACTGAGTGGACGTCAATAAATCGCTTTGTTCATCGGCTATTCACTGACCAAAGAGGGCCTGCCTTGGAAATCCCACGGCGCCGGCGAAGCTCTGCGTAAAAATTGAGGGTAGATCAAAAGTGACTAAGCCAATGAGAGACCATCTATGGGAGGCCCGCCTAACCTGAGAGCTCTTCTAAAATGGGACAGTGAGGCCTTTGATCCCCATGACAGTGATCGGCCAACTTTTTGAGAACATCGCGCATGGCCTGGAGTTCGGTAATTTTTTGCTCCAACTCTTGAATGTGGGACAGAGCTAGGTTTTTTACATCCCGACTGGAGCGAGAGCGATTGCGCCACAGACTGAGCAGAGCTTTGATCTTGGCCGTGGAAAAACCGAGATCACGGGATTTTTTGATAAATTTGAGGAGGTGAAGATCCTCTTCGCTATAGAGCCTATATCCGGAAGGACTGCGCCGGGCCTTGGGAATAAGGCCTAACTCCTCATAGTGGCGAATCATTTTGGCCGAGACCTCAGATTTACGGGCCGCTTGACTGATCTGAAAAATTAGAGCTTTTTCCATAGCCCTTACTTGTAGAGGAGGGGCTCTCTAAACTCAAAAGAAATTCTTTAATCGCAAGACCTCCGTTGTAGCCGCCGAGAAGACCTCCGCTGGAAACCACCCGATGGCAGGGAATGAAGAGGGGCAGAGGGTTTTTCCCGCAAGCCCTGCCCACAGCTCGAGCCCCTCCAGGCTTTCCCAAACCTTCAGCCACTTGAGCATAGCTCCGCAGTTGACCCAAGGGGATGGCTTTGAGCTCTTCCCAGACCCTCAGCTGAAAATCAGTGCCCACCAATCTCAAGGGGAGATCGAAAGCTTTTCTCTGGCCAGACCAATACTGGGAGAGTTGCAACTCCGCTCTGTCCAAAAGCCAATGGTTGGCCTCAGCTTCAGCTTCAGCCTCAGTTCGAGCTCGATCTCGTGGTCGCCAACTCTTGCTGAGTGGCTCTTGAGCTTGGTGGAGAAACATCTGATCTGCCGAGTCTGGGGATTGGGCTGGAGCATATTGGGGAGGAGTCCAAGACAATTGGCAAAGCTGACCGCCCAAAGCCCCCAGCCACAGAGATCCAAATGGGGCCTGCACCTGCCTCCAAAAAAGATCCTGCATCGCTTAAGGTCTTCCAACTTGAGTGAAGGTCACCGGACAGGCCACCGGCGCTGAGCCCAAATTCCTAACAAAACAGAGTTGCTGACCACACTGACACTGCTCAGAGCCATGGCGGCAGCGGCAAACATGGGACTTAAAAAGCCCAGGGCGGCCAAAGGCAATCCTAAGCTGTTGAAAATAAAAGCCCAGAAAAGATTCTGCTTAATTTTGGTGTAGGTTTTGCGACTGATTTCCAGGGTCTCGGCCACCAAGTTGAGATCTCCTCGCATTAAAGTCACTCCCGCCGTGTGCATGGCCACATCTGTCCCCGAAGCCATAGCGATACCGACATCGGCCGCCGCCAAGGCGGGGGCATCATTAATACCATCTCCCACCATGGCCACGGCCCTGTCAAAGCCCTTGGCCTTGAAGTCGGCAATCCACTGGGCTTTTTCCTGGGGCAGGACTTCAGCTCCAACCTGGTCAATCCCCAACTGGGTGGCCACCTTTTGCGCCACCGCCTTGCGATCTCCTGTCAGCATAGCCGTCTGCACCCCTAAGGCCCTTAAAGCTTGAAGGGCCTCCTCAGCCTCTGGGCGGGGGGACTCAGAAAAAGCAAAGACGCCCAACATTTGGGGCTGGGGCTCCAACTCCACCAGCCAAGACAGGGTCTCGCCCGGATTTTGAGTTGCCCCTTCACTGGGCTGAGACCAGCCCAAATCCTCAAGCATTCGCCAGCTTCCCAGGCGCAGATGGCGCCCCTTCACCCGGCCCTCAATTCCCAGCCCCGGCAAGGCCTTGATCTTCTCTGCCGAGTCCACAGCAAGCCCCTGGGACTCGGTCTTCTCCAGAACAGCTCGGGCCAAGGGGTGTTCCATCCCCTGCTGCAGAGCTGCCGCCAAGGACAAAATGCCTTGTTCACTCTCCTGAGCCAGTGATTTCCACTCAGTGAGTTGGGGCTGCCCCTTGGTGAGAGTCCCGGTTTTATCAAAGACCACTAGGCCCACGGCCTGAGCCACCTCCAAAGCCTGGGCGTCCTTAATCAGAATGCCCCGCCGAGCTGCGGCCCCCGTGCCCACCATAATGGCCGTCGGCGTGGCCAAGCCCAAAGCACAAGGACAGGCGATCACCAAAACGGAAACAGCATAGATAAGAGCTTGAGCAAAATCTTGGCCCACCCACCACCAGCCGACAAAAGTCACAAGGGCCAGGGCCACCACCGCAGGGACAAAGACGGCACTGACTCGGTCCACTAGGCGCTGAATGGGGGCTTTGGCGGCTTGAGCCTCTTCCACAAAGCGAATCATCTTGGCCAAGAGAGTCTCGGATCCCAGAGCGGATGTCTCCACCTCCAGCCAGCCATTCACATTGAGAGCTCCTGACCTCACCATGTCCCCGGACTGCTTAAAGATCGGCAGACTCTCACCCGTCAACAGGGACTCATCCACTTCACACTGGCCAGTGACCACTTTTCCATCAACAGGAACTCTCTCTCCGGCCTTCACGATGACCAAATCACCTAAGCTGAGCTGGTCCACGGGCTTAAAGACTTCCTTTCCTGAGCTCTGCTTCACTCGGGCTCGATCCGGACGGAGGGACTTCAGAGCCCTTAAAGCCGCTGTGGTCTGGTGCTTGGCCCGGCTCTCCAGCCACTTACCCAACAAAACCAGAGCAATGATGACGGCGGCGGCCTCAAAGTAGAGGTCGCTAGAAAACACCAGCTTTTGACTTAAAAGTTCGGGCAAGCCCCAAACCTGGTCCCAGGAGCTCAAGACCAGATTATAGAGGCTTAAGAAAAAGGCGGCCGAAGTACCCAAAGCCACCAACAAGTCCATATTGCCCACACCGGCCTTTAAGGCCGACCAGCCGCCGCGATAAAAGCGAGCTCCCAGCCAAAACTGAATGGGGGCCGTTAAGAGAAGTTGCAGCCAACCTGGGGGCATCCAATGCCAACCTAAGGGCCATACCAGCATGGGCAAAACCATGGGTGCTGAGAGACCTAAGGCCAAGAATACATAAACTTTCTCTGCATCTGGCGGCCCAGTCTCGGAATCAGGCTTTTCCACAGACTCCAGTTCCCGAGCTGGGTAGCCCGCTTTCTCTAAGGCCCTAACTAAATCCTCAGGAATTGAATGACTTTCATCGCCCAGCCTGACCTGGGCTTTCTCAGTGGCCAAATTCACCGAAGCCTCGGCCACACCCTCCACTTGGCTCAGGGCCTTTTCCACCCGCCCCACACAGGAGGCACAGCTCATGCCTTCGACTTTTAAATTCACAACTTTTTGTTCCATAGGGGGGAGGCTAAGGCTTTCCCCCATGGGAAGGTCAAGGGCCCAGGCGAATACCAGTGATGCCGTAGTAGCCATCATCTAGAGGAAATCGACTCAGAATGAGTCATGAAGGGAGTTTGACAATCCCCCCAGCAGAACCTATTTTCACTCAATACTTTGAAAGGACTCAGGCATGAAAAAAATCCAAGTTAAAAACCCCATTGTGGAGATGGATGGGGATGAGATGACGCGAATCATTTGGGCTTTTATCAAAAGCCAGTTGATTTTGCCCTATTTAGATTTGGACATTAAGTACTTTGACTTGAGCATGGAGAATCGGGATGCCACCGAGGACCGAGTCACTGTGGAGGCCGCTGAGGCCACCAAAACCTATCAGGTAGCCGTGAAATGCGCCACCATCACCCCTGATGAGGCTCGGGTTAAAGAGTTCAACCTCAAGAAAATGTGGCGCTCCCCCAATGGGACCATTCGCAATATTTTAGATGGCACAGTTTTTCGAGAGCCCATTATTTGTAAGAATGTACCCCGCTTGGTCAGCAATTGGACCCACCCCATCGTGATCGGTCGCCATGCCTTTGGTGACCAGTACCGGGCCACTGATGTGCTGATTGAAGGCAAGGGCAAACTGACTATGACCTTCACTCCAGAAGGGGGTGGAAGTCCTCAGAGCTGGGAGGTCTATGACTTTTCCGGATCTGGAGTGGCTCTCTCTATGTACAACACCGATAAGTCCATTGAGGGCTTTGCCCGCAGCTGTTTTAACTATGCTCTAATGAAGGGCTGGCCCCTTTATCTTTCCACTAAAAACACCATTCTCAAAGTCTATGACGGTCGCTTTAAAGATATCTTTCAAAAAGTTTACGACCAAGAGTATCGCTCCGAATTTGAGGCCAAAGGTCTCACCTACGAGCACCGCCTGATTGACGATATGGTGGCCGCAGCTCTCAAAATGCATGGAGAATTTGTCTGGGCCTGCAAAAACTACGATGGAGATGTGCAGAGTGATACGGTAGCTCAGGGCTTTGGCTCTTTAGGGCTGATGACCTCCACCCTACTCACCCCCGATGGACAAGTCATGGAGGCTGAGGCCGCCCACGGAACGGTGACTCGCCACTATCGTCAACACCAAAAAGGTTTGCCCACCTCCACCAACCCCATTGCCTCTATTTTTGCCTGGACAAGGGGGCTGGCTTTCCGCGGAAAGTTAGATGACAACCAAGAGCTGATCCACTTTGCTCAGGCTCTGGAAAATGTCTGCGTGGAAACCGTGGAGAGCGGTTTTATGACAAAGGATTTAGCCATTTGCATCCATGGCGCCAAAGTCACTGAAAAGGACTTTATGTTCACTCAAGACTTTTTAGACAAAATCAATGAGAACTTAAAGGCCAAGCTGGCTCACTGAAGTCAAAATTTACAGCTCAAGGGATACCTCTAAAAGGAGCTCGGCTTTTTCAGCCAACTGAGGCTCCTCTTGGTTTTGGCTCACCAGTCTTAGCCAGTGGCGAACTTCTTCCATAGACATCTCTTGAGACAGCTTCTGCAGGACCTGAAGGCGCTCAGCTCTTCCCTGGCGAGAATCTAAAATCAAAGCTTTGAGTTGAGAGAGATCTTTAGACTCAGAAAAGGGTGGGCTCATCAAAGAGGCCTGCTCCTGTGAAAGGGGAGGCTCCAACTGAGGGTAGGTGAAAACCAATATCAGCCCAACAGCCACAGCTAAAAACAGAGCCCACCAAGAGCCAGAGGGCAAAAGGGCCTGAGTCCCCCTTTCAGTTCCTGAGGTCTCAGACCGTGAGTCCTTCTCAGCAAAAGTCATATTATTGGGGGTACTCGATTTTCTCTATGGGGACAATATAAAAATTATAGGGTCTCTTCCATTGAATCTGTGCCTGATGCGCCGCTCTCAGGCTTAATGTTATCCCCTATCACCAGGGACCAATAGCCAAAGGCATTCGCTGGAATCACCACATCGGCCTGAAAACCCGTCTCCTGTAAAAAGTCTTCCAGAGACAAATGGGGGTTAAAGCCCAGCAAATCAGAAAAGCGCGTCAGCAGAGACTCTACTCGACCCATTAGCCCCCCTTCGCTGGCAAAGTGATTGAGATAAATCACAGTGCCTCCTGGCTTGCAGACCCTTTGCACTTCAGAGACCAGCTTCTTTCGATCGGGAACCACCGAAGCCACATACATAGCCACCACACGATCAAAGGAGTTATCAGGAAAACTCATCTCCTGGGCATTCATCACTTCAAGAGACTCCACATGATGCAGATCCTCCTCCTGCACTTTTTGCCGCGCCAACTTGAGCATGGGCTCGGACAAATCAATTCCCACCACTTTAACATGACCTGGATACAGGGGCAGAGACAGGCCTGTGCCCACACCTACCTCTAAGACTCTGTCTCCCGACTTGCAGTGCAGGTGCTCTATGGCCATTTTTCGACCGGGATGAAAAATAGCTCCAAAAAAGAAATCATAAACTCGAGCGTAGCGCTTATAGGCTTTTTCAACAGCTTGTAAATCCATGCCTAAGCGGTAAGTGATTTTAAGTATTTTATCAAGCGGCTATATCACTGTGACAAAAGAGTCACAGCCAATCCTAGAGTCGGCCCCAGACCATAATCTGCAAGCGATCAAAGTCCCCGCCAGAACCCCACCAAGTCAAAGAGGGCAGAATCCACTCCTGACCGGGAAAGACACTCACTCCTGGGTCCTGGCAACCTGATGTCAGGTCGAGCCACAAAAGGGGCTGGTCGTTTTGAATAATCAGGAGAGCAAACAAGTTGTAGGGCAAGCTCACTCCGGAGAAATCCTCTCTAAAGCCCAGCTGAAGACGCAACTGCTGATCCCCCTCTTTAAAATCCCCAGGCTCCACTTGCACTCGCAGCTCGACTGGAGTGGAAAAACGCCCCTGAATATTTTCAGACTGAAGGGGGTGGCTGCTTTTGGTTGGCTGGGTTGGATCGACTGTGGATACAAGCGAAAGAGCCATGAACTCAGGCAAACAAGATGAGGGGGAAAAAAGTGGACCCCCTGCTGAGTTCTCAGCCCAAGCGGAAAGGCCCCAACTGAGGCTTAAAGCCCAGACCAGTGAGGCCTTCTTGGGGAAGGAGTTGAAGATCTGCCTATTCTTCCAGCTCATAGTCCAGGCTTCGGGCTCAAGGTCCGTGGACTTTAGCCTTTCCTGACAAAAGCCTAAAATCTTGACTTAGGTCTGATCTTCCTCTGGCGGAAACTCCTCCACCTGAGAGGGCATCTCCCAGACTTCCGCTCGGCGAATTTCAAATTTATTGAACTGAAAATAAAACAAACCCAAGACCAATCCTCCCACAGCGCCCCAAAAGTGAGACACATAACTGACTTGCTCCTGAAAGGTGGAGGGCAGAAGAATCATAGCCCCCACCCCCAACACGCGAATCCAACGAGAACGAAGACTGCGCTGCCTCTCAATAAGAAAAAATAACACCAGCCAAAAGCCTGCCAAAAAATAAACCCAGCCTGAAGCCCCCACCAAAGTGACATGGGGCTCGTAGTGGTGCAAACTCACCCCCATCATCACAGCTGAGCCCAATAGAGTGAGCCAGGGAAAGATCTTAAATCCGTAATAAGCGTGGACCAGTGTCCCCAGAATTCCCAATAAAAAGGAATTACTTAAAAGATGCTGCACATCTCCATGCACCCATTGAGTTGTGATCAGCCGCCAATACTCTCCCCTCTCAAAAACGGCCTGGCCCGTGGCGGCCAAGTAAGGGGCCAGAGGACTCTTCTCCCAGTAAAGCCAGGAAGACAAAAAACACAACAGCAGGATAGCCAGGGCTACTGTCAAGCTCTCTGCAGTGGGTCGACGAGATAAAAGGGTGAATGTCAATTTTGCCAAAGGCCTCTGGTCAAAGTTCATCCCGACCATTATGCTGCAAACAATGAGCATCTGGCTAGAAAACTTAAATCCCGAACAGCAATCGGCCGTTTCACATAGTCAAGGTCCCCTGCTGATTTTGGCCGGAGCGGGGTCGGGCAAGACCACGGTGCTGGTGTCGCGCACAGGACGATTAATTGATGAAGAGCGTATCTCTCCCGAGAGAATTTGCGTTTTGACTTTCACCAACAAGGCCGCTCAGGAGCTGAAAAATAGGGTGTCGAGAAAAATTGGCAAGAGGGCAAGAAAGGTTTGGGCCGGCACCTTTCACGGCTTTGGTTTGCAGTTTTTAAAGCAGCACTGGAAAGAGGCGGGCTTGCCAAAAAAATTTGGAGTGATTGATGGAACGGACTCCTTGGCTGTGCTCAAGGAGCTGGTGCGCGACCATAAATCGGCGGAGAAGGAACGCTTTTCTATGGAACGACTGATGGAGAGGATTTTAAAAATCCGCCAGAGTCAGCGCTCTGTGGACAAGGCCGCAGACCTTTTAGATGACAGTATTGAAAGTGCCCTGGCGGTGATCTTAGCCCCCAAATATGAAACGCGAATGCGCCATCTGGGAGTGGTGGACTTTGAGGAGTTGCTTTTAGCACCCCTACGACTTTTAAAAAGACATCAGAATTTGCGCGATCAATTTTGCAGTCAGTTTGAATTTGTCATGGTGGACGAGTTTCAGGACACCAATCACACTCAGATGCTTTTGATCGATGAACTCACCAGCCAACATCGCAATATCACCGTGGTAGGAGACGATGATCAGTCTATCTACGGCTGGAGAGGGGCAGAGGTGCGCAACATTCTCGACTTTCCCAAGCGCTACCCCAACTGCGAAGTCGTGCGTCTGGAGAGAAACTATCGCTCCAGCTCCAAGATCCTTCAACTGGCTAACGCCATTATCAACAACAACCAGGCCCGGCATTCAAAAATGCTCCGCCCTGGTCTTCAGCAGGAGGGTCAACTTCCAGAACTCTTCACCTATGCCAATGAAGACATGGAAGTGGACCAGGTGGTCGAAGAGCTGGTGCGCCTCAAAAAAGAGGGGCATGCCTGGAGAGATATGGCCATCCTCTATCGCTCGAACTCTCAGGGCGGCATGATGGAAGGGGGCTTAAGACGGGCCCAAATTCCCTACAAGTTAACTGGAGGAACGGCCCTCTTCGATCGCAAAGAGGCCAAAGACACTTTGGCCTTTATCCGCTCCAGCCTCTTTCCCACTGAAGTCTCTTTTCGCCGTATCATCAACTTGCCGGCCCGAGGCATAGGAGAAAAAGTCCTTGAGGGCATTGATCAACTCAATCCCGAACTGGAGTTTCACCGCCGAGCCCGACTGTGGGCCAAGTCTCATCCGGACGAGAAGGCCAGCCAGAGCATCCACCAACTTTTTGAGTTTCTTGAAAATTTAAAAACTCAGCTAGTCATGTCCAAGGAAGATGCCGAAGAGGTCCTGACCCAGCAAATGCGGGAGCTGGGTTATCGTAACTCTCTGGATCAGTTCTACCGCGACCCCCAAGTGGCCGAAAAACGCTGGACCAGTGTGATGATCTTGGGGCGGATTCTCCAGGGCATGTTTCAGCGTCACGGCAGAAATCTAGATACCTTAGAGAAGTTTATAGACAGCATGGAGCTCCGGGACCCCATCTCGGAGAGCGAAGAAAATTTGGACCAGGTGCAGATGATGACTCTCCATGCCTGTAAAGGCCTGGAATTCCCCATAGTCATTCTGCTCGGGCTGGAGGAAGATTTGCTGCCCCATGCTAAACTTGGGCAGAATGTGGATGAAGAACGACGCCTATTCTATGTGGGAGTGACCCGGGCTCAACGACACCTCATCCTTACCCGAGTGCGCCAGCGCAAGCGCTATGGGAGGCTCCAGGACATTTCTCCGTCAAGATTTCTACTTGAAATTGACCCAGAACTGTATCAAGAGCACGATGAGATTCGCCCCATTCAGCCCGAGGAGAGGGAGGCCATGGTCAGCCAGTTTCTCCAGCAGCTGGAACAAAAGATTGCCAACCGCCGCAAAGAGGAGTCGCTCGGTTCATGAATCCAGAATCCAGAACTGAATTTTATCAAGCTCATTTGGACCGCGTATCCCGCAGTTTTGCCTTTTGCATTGCCCGTCTGGAGCAACCCTTAAGAGATTGGGTGGCCTTAAGCTATTTGATCTGCCGGATCTTAGACAGCATTGAAGACGCCCCCTGGGAGAGCTCGGTAGAACAGCAGCAAGCCTTTAAAGAATTTGACAGTTGGCTGCAGAAGCTCCCCTCCTCAGACAAGACTCAGCAGTGGTGTGCCAGTTTTCCTGAAGCGATTCCCCAAGGGGAGAGACTGCTGCTTCAAGACACTTATCAGCTATTTTCCGACCTCCACTTGGTTCATCCTGCCCCTGTCCGCCAGGTGATCTTGCAACTGGCTCAGGATATGAGCCAAGGGATGCAGCGCTTTCAAAGTCAAACTCCACGCCATCGACTTCAGTCCCTCACCGAGGTCAATCAGTACTGTTTTTTTGTCGCAGGCCTTGTGGGGGAAGCTCTAACCCATCTGCTGGAATTGGTTTGTGAGGACTATAAGGCCTCCCCGGAGAGCCTCACCGATGCCCACCACTTTGGCCTCTTTTTACAAAAGGTGAACTTACTCAAAGACCAGTCAACGGATGAAAAAGAAGGGCGATTTTTAGTGCCCGATCGACATCAGGTTCTGCAGTCCGTGAGTGAAAATGCCAAAGGAGCCTTTCGCTTTATTGCCCACTTGCCAAAAAACCAAAAAGGCTTTCGCCTGTTTTGCGCTTGGTCCTTATTTTTAGGTCTAGCCACCTTGCCCTTAGCGCAAAGAGCCTTTTTGCGGGGCCAACAGTGGAAACTGCCCCGCGAAAAAACTTTGGCCCTGATCTCTGAAGTGGAGTCTTTGCAAACAGAGCCACAGGAACTTGAGCCTCTATTCTTGTCTTTGGCCTCCAGGGCCGGTCTTCAGGTGGGCGGCTGGAACCAGTTGCGGCCTCTGAGAGATTCAGGAAACATGGCCGAGGTTCAATCCCAGCCCCATTGGCTTTTGCAGATCTACCGCGGATCTCTTAAGAGAACATTTCTTATGCGCCTGGGAGTCTTGGGCTAAGACCTTGGTCCAGAGGAAAACACCCAGACTACCTTTGTATAGCAACAGCTTTTAGACTGAGTAAGGTCTTAGTAAATCATTTAACGAGGGCTCAGCTCAGGAGAAGCAATTTATGGCCAGCAAAAACACCCGTCGCCCCCTTGGTTTTGTCAGTCACCCCAGAGTTCAGATCAAATACGGGCTTTTAAACGCACTCACCATCAGCTTACTCATGACCTTTGTCTACTTAATTTCATTTATTAACTTGAGAACCTTATTGGACCCGGCTCCCCGCGACGAGCTCCTCTACTACTCTATAAAAAGCTCTATCACCCTAATGACTTGGACGGCGGTGTTGATGACTGCGGCGGCCTTTTTCCTGACCTTTATTTCCACTTTAATTCTGGTTCATCGCTTTATTGGTCCAGCCATACCTATTCGCCGCTTTATTGACAGCCTTATCCAAGGGGAAAGACCCCAACCCCTCAAACTCCGCCGCTATGACGAGTTGGGACTTGTCGCTGAGAAGCTCAATGAGTTAGCAGAGAAGCTGCACGGCTCCTCAGAGCCTAAGGAAGGGCAAAAAGACTAGGAGCCCCTTAAGGGAAGGGGTCGCGAACCCGATGATTGCTGATAATGAGATGGCCATTCGCCTGGGCTTTTTTTTCGGTCTCTTTTTTCTCTTTGCCCTTCTGGAGAGCTGGAAGCCCCGACGGAAGCTAGATTGGGGGCGACGTCGTTGGCCCACCAACCTGCTTTTGGTTTTTATCAATAGCTTGGCTGTAAGAGTTCTCTTTCCCGGAGCGGCGGTGGCCATGGCTCTATGGACCCAAAGTCAGGGCCTAGGGCTTTTTAACTGGCTGCAGTGGCCATGGGCTCTCAGTCTCCTGCTCTCCCTGTTGGCCTTGGATTTTGTGATCTGGCTTCAGCATCTGGCCATGCACCATGTGCCTTGGCTTTGGCGTCTGCATAGAGTCCACCACGCCGATCTGGATTTTGATGTGAGCACCGGGCTACGCTTTCACCCCTTGGAGATTGTCTTTTCTATGTTGGTGAAGTTCTCCGCCATTTTAATTCTAGGTCCCTCAGTGATCGCCGTAATTGTATTTGAAGTTCTTTTGAACGCCACTTCTATGTTCAACCACTCCAACCTGAATTTACCCCTGGGCCTAGATCGGATCTTACGCTGGTTTGTGGTCACTCCCGATATGCACCGGGTTCATCACTCCAGCCAGATTCCTGAGACCAACAGCAACTTTGGCTTTAATTTACCCTGGTGGGATAGACTCTTTGGCACCTATAGGGCCCAACCCCAATTGGGCCATGAAAATATGGAAATTGGACTCAGTGAGGAGAGGGACTTTGCGCGATGCGCAACGATGCGAGGCTTGCTTTTGATGCCCTTTAAGAGGATTTCTGGTAAGCGAGAGTCCTAGATTGAGGATTTTTAAAACCATTATTAAGAACAAGGAGTCCCTCCTATGAAAGCTGTTCCCCAAATTCAAAAGTTCATGACCACCACCCCCTACGCCGTCAATGCTGACTCCATGGTTCAAGAAGCCGCTCAACTCATGGACAAGCATGGGATTCGCCACTTGCCGGTGATGAAGGATGGTAAAGTCATGGGCATTATCAGTGATCGGGACATTCGCCGAGCTGTTGGGTTTACCTCTTTTAATCCCCAAGTGACTTCGGTGGCTGACATCTGTGAGCCCGAGTTTTACGAGACCACGCCCAGCGCCCACATTGATGAAGTGGCCACTGCAATGGCTGATGAAAAAATTGGCAGTGCCCTTGTGATGGACAATGGCAAACTGGTGGGCATTTTCACCACAACCGATGTGTGCCGAGCTTTAGCTGAGGTTGCCTCCCAGCGCTTCCATAAGTAGTTTCAAACTGCTTAGGAACCCACTGAGTTAAAAATAAGGGGTTGGGTCCTGGCCTCTTGACAGGACTGCAACCTCTTTGTCCAAGTGGGGTGGGCATTCAACCACTCTACTAAGTCTTGTCGAGACTGTGGCTGAGAGAGAGCCATAGACATCTGATCCCACAGCAACTTCTGCCAAATTTCTAGAAAGGGATCTGTCCCACCCTCTCGCAGATCTACATCTTTACCCTGAACCCATATGTGGTGAATTCGGTATTGGTCCCGATAAGAGGCTCTCATATCCCCAATAGGGAGATTGAAGCGGCCCTCTTCTCCCTCAGCTCGTGAGCGAAAGCAGCGCTGGGGATGATAAATGGAGAGGCCATTAAAGTTGAGGACCAGTTCCAACTCCTCGAGCAAAAAGGCCACAAAGTCTCCCCGAAAATAGGCAAAAAATTCTGAAGCCGCCACTCGCCCCCAGGGATGAAGACTCAGGCCTTGGCGCCGTCTCTCAAACCAAGGGATCACATCCTGAACAAGAATGGCCGCCAAAAACTCATCCACAAAGGTGTCAGGCCTCAAAACCATGCGATCAAATTCGGCATGGGCCAGCTCATGAATGACCGTGGAGGCCCTCACAAAGGCCACAGGCCCATGGCGCTCTTTCAACTCACTGATGGGTGCAATTTCTTGGCGCCCCTGTGGGCCAACTTGTAGGAGTTCTGGCTTCAAGATAAGGGTGCGCAAAATTCCATTGTAGGCCGCCTCAGCATGAGCCCCCACCACTCCCCAGCGTTGGAGTCGACTGGGCTTGGCCAAAAAACTTTGGCTGGCAGCTTGATTGTAGCGATGGGGGTCAAAGGGAATCCAGTCTTCGCTTAAGCTGGTTAAGAACTCCCAGGCAAAGCTCTTTTGAGCTTCAGTGGCCCGAGCCGATGGAAAGCTGTCAAAAAAAATCAAACTCCCCAAGAGGAGAGTACTTAAGAGAAATCTCCGAAAAAAACCCATTCCGCCCCCCACATTGGAATTTAGGAGAAAAAATTGAGGTTCTAAAGAGAAATGGATCCCAGCCCGCTTTTCTGCAAAATGTTCCCACTGGACCTTGGTCTGGTCTGAAGTCTCTTCCGGCGATTCCCTTTGAAGGCAGTTCCCATTCCTTTCTATGATGGTGGAGCGAGGGGAGCTTCAAGATGGCAGTGGTCTCAATCATCAATCAAAAAGGCGGGGTGGCCAAGACCACCACAGCTCTCAATGTGGCCGCAAGCTGGGCTGAACAGGGTAAAAAAGTTTTACTGATTGACCTGGATCCTCAATCCTCAGCCACCAAGGCGATTTTTTCTGATCGCGAATTTGAAAAGACTATCTTTGACGTGGTCATCGGGCAGGCAGATATCCAGGATGTCATTGTCCACTCGGAAGAGTTCAATATCGACGTGATCCCCGCCGAGATTATGCTTAGCGGCATTGATATGCAGCTGGCCGCGCACTTTGGCCGGGAGCAGATCTTGCGTAAAAAACTGGAGCCCATCCATCGCAAATATGACGCTATTCTCATCGACTGTTCTCCCTCCCTGGGGCTTATGACCATCAATGCTTTACTGGCCTCAAAGGACATCATTATCCCCATCTGTCCTGAATACTTCTCCATGAAGGGCATCGAGCTGATCTTAGCCACTTTGCGAAATATTCGCTCTGGTCTTGGCTACAAAATTGGTGTCCGTGGAGTGGTGATCACTCGCTTCCGTGATCGTCGGGTGGTCAATGAGGTCATCCAACAGGTGAAAGAGAGATACGACCTCAAGGTCTATCGAAACTTTATTCCTGATAACATTGCTGTTGAAGAGGCTCATCACCATCACTTGCCCGTGCTTAAGCATGCTCCACGCAGTCGTGCTGCCAAGGCCTACAAGCAACTCTCTAAGGAGCTGTGGGGATGACCAAGAACAATCCTCTTTTTGTGGACTCAACTAAGCTTCCGGGAGATTTGGTTCCCTGTCATGTGGAGCTGCTCAAAGTCTGCCTGCGAGACGGGGAAAGTGTCAGTATCCATTTGGTGAATCATGAAGGCCGATTGATTCAAAAGCCCCTACAAGCTCAGGAAATGGAAGAGGGCTGCTATGAGGCTCGCCTCCACCTCAATCATCAAACTCAGGTTTATTATCAATTTGTGATTGAGGACGAGAACAATAATATCCTCTTTAAATCTCAAGTTTACTGTGAGAGAGCCCAATATGCCCTCACGGAGCAGTGGGAACCCAGCGAAGAGGATCAAAAGCTGCCTGTAATAGATTCCAACTCACCGGTCTCGACCAAGCCCACCAGCCCCTCGGGTTGGCAAAGAGAGCGTCCTCCCTCTTACCGAGAGCTTATGGAAAAGTGGGGCTTTTAAGAGCTACAGGATAAATCGGAACAGCCGGCCCGCTGGCGAGCCCACTCTGGCCTTTTGGCAAAAAAGGGACGGGTCATATCGTTTTCCTCGTAGGGACTCTGCAAGGCCCTCATCACCTGATTCAACTGACGAGTTTCACCTTTCTCTAACTCATCAATGCACTGCTGTAGAATATAATTCCTTGGAATAAAATAGGGGTTGGCTTGATTCATTTTCCCCACTAAGTCCTCCTTGGACTCATCCTGAACTCCCCATTGCAGCCAATACTTCTTCAGCCACCGGCCCATGGCCTCTAAGGCCGGCTCAGGGGGAGATTTTGCATAATAGGCCTCCCCCAAAACCCCCCACCATCGCTCGGGGTGCCCAAAATCTTCTTCTTTAACGGGCTGCAGATGAAGCTCGGACAACTTTCGATAAAACAAAGTGGTGTCCACTTCCGTCAGCCTGAGAACTCGATCCAGTTCCTCGATCAACTCAATTCCACCTGGGGGCAGCCCTTTGGCAAAGCCCAATTTCTGTCCCATCATCTCTAACAGCTTTTGGCGAAAGCTGTGCTGATAGTCGTTGAGCACTTCGTGGACGGCAGCCTCTCCTCCCAGCAAAGGCCCCAAAGCTTCCCCCAGCTGAGCCAAGTTCCACATGGCCACGGCCGGCTGGGCCGCAAAGCGGTAACGCCTTTGTCCCGCATCGGTGGTGTTGGGAGTCCACTCTGGATCATAGACATCCAGCCAACCAAAGGGACCATAATCAATGGTCAAGCCATGGATCGACATATTATCTGTATTCATCACCCCATGGACAAAACCCACCCTCAACCAGTGCACCACCATTTGGGCAGTGGACTCCACCACATGAGAGTACCACTTAAGATAGTCGTATTTCCCCTCTGGATTACGAAATTGAGGAAAGTGCTGATCCATCACATAGTGAACAGTTTGTTTAAGGAGCTCCAATTCAGACAAAAAAGCACACATCTGAAAGTGACCAAAGCGAACAAAGCTGGGAGCCAGGCGCGTCGTGATGGCTCCGGGCTCAGCCTGAGGATGACCATCATAAAACATATCTCGAACCACTGACTCTCCCGTGGTCACCAGACAAAGAGCCCGAGTGGTGGGGACTCCCAAATAGAACATAGCTTCACTGCAGACATACTCCCTTAAAGAGGAGCGGAGGACAGCTCTTCCATCGGCGCCCCGCGAGTAAGGGGTGAGACCAGCCCCCTTCAGTTGGACCTCCCAGCTCTCCCCCTTGGGGTTCACCACCTCGGCGAGGGTGATGGCTCGACCATCTCCCAGCTGCCCCGCCCAGTGACCAAATTGATGCCCCCCGTAGCGAGCGGCATAGGGCTTCATACTGGGACAAATTCGGTTGCCGGAAAAGATCTGCGCGGCTTCTCTCTCAGTCCAATCTCCCAACTGAAGCCCCAGCAGCTCCGCAGCCGCATCGGACCAGCTCACCAGTTGAGGGTTCTTCACCGGCTGGGGGCTCACCCGGCTGTAAGCCACATTGGGGGTCATTTGCGGTCGAGGCTCTTCAGGAGGCAAAAACTCCTTCCCCGGCAAAGACTCTACAAAAGAATTTTTAAAGTTCAGATCACAGAGGCTCATGCTTCAGAGACATAGCATATCTTGGACCTGGAAGTTAGAACAATGGCTCCTCGCCGCTACCTGGCGCTCCCCAACCAAGATGAGTGGCAAAGGAGTCGGCCGGAAGGCGACCCTCCTGTCCGTTGGCCAAGAGGGACTGAGGTCTTAGCCGCTGATGATAGCGGGTCACATCTTCAAAGACATAGTGGCCGCGACGATCCAGTTTATTAGCATAGTAGCGCAGTCGACCGGAGTTCTCATGGAGTTGAGCCACTTGAAAACCAATGTATTTGGGCGTTTCCACCACCAGTGTCATACCGCGCTCCACTCGCCACTGAGCCCCCGCCTCAATAGACACCAACTGCCCCAAAAGCCCGGGAGTGAGCTCCACAGCCACGCCCACATTGTCCCTAAAGACAAAGTTCATTTTATCCACCTTGAGAGCCTGAACGATAAAGGGAAAGGACTGCAAATACTCGCGACACAACTCCCCTAGCCCCGAATAAAAGACCTCAAAGGCGATCTCGTCAAGAGACTCCACCGAGGCCTTTTCAAAGGTGATCTCCACCTGACGAACGCGGTTAAAGTTAAACAGAGCTAATACAGGATTGGCAAAGCGGGTTAAGGGAGAGAGATCCATATTGAGCCCGGCAGTGACCCGCCGGTAGCGATTGGGCAAAGCCGTGGCCTGCTGCCACCTTAAGCCCGTAGGGTGGGGACCAACAAAGTCGGGAAAACAGCGCTGCGGCCGAGCCGCCAAGCGCATACTGGCGGGCTCGCCTTTGACAATAGAGCCCACGCCGGCCTCGGCCAGGGGAGCCTTGTAGGCAATATAGCCCTGGTCCACGATGACTTTTTCAAACTCTTGCTGAGGTTCTCCACAGCCCGCCAAAAAAGTGGCAAAGCTGATCAGCCCCACCAGGGACCCTTTAACCCTAAACATATTGACCTCCCCACATTGGTCTCTGGGGAACTCAACGGACAAAAGTCCCGTGGACTTTAGTCTTGGGAAATATGACGAATTTTTAGCCAATCCTTAGGAGAGAGGCTGAGGAGAGCCAAGTTGAGATCTGCGGGGACAGGGACAACCCGACGAATCCCCATTTCAGTCATCCACGCATAAACTAGAATGAGGTTGGTGATTTCAGTTTCAAAATACTCTCCCCCAATCTGCTCATCCCTAAGCCCATGTCTGAGTTCAATGGCTTGAGCCAACTGCTTAGCCGTATAGAGATCCCCAGAAAAATTCAGCTCCGGGTGCTGACGGAGCTGTCCGGGCAGGCTGAACCGATGCACTCCCCCAACGCCTAAGACCTCCGTCGAACTTCGAGCCAAAAATCGCCGCCATTGAGGGGATGCGAGATCTCTAGCTCTGTGTCGGGCATATTGAATCCCTTTCTCCACCTCATTTTTTGACAGGGGGTTGGGGGACCGATTCTCATTGCGACCCTGAATGCTTTGGATCACATGATTTTTAAAGGCCACGGAGCCCAAATCACTCTTGAGAACATTCCACTTGCCCCCTCCCTCCCAACGGGACATCTGTTGAGAGCCACCCCCAATATCCCAAACTACTCGTTTTTTTAGATCACTCACCCCTCTGTCCATCCGAACCTGTCTCCCCAAAACAGCAGCCTGAAAACCCAACAGGGCCTCCTGCTCCTGATCAATCAGCTTAAGCTGCAGTGGGAATTCCCTGTTGAGTCGGGTGATAAACTCCTCCCCATTACGAGCCTGTCGCAAAGCCTCGGTGGCCACACCTCTGACCTCCTCCACTCCTTGCTCAGCGAAAACCTGGGCCCATTCAGACATCAGAGTCCAACCCCGCTCCTGAACTCTTCCCGTCAAACAGAGACCCTCGCCAGAAGAACAGGCTTCCAGCTCTTCGCGGTAAGGCAGCTTTCTCTGATCCTCTAAGAGGATCTCCACAATGCGCTGAGTGCAAGGATCCACCTGAGCGATGAGCAGTTTGGTAGAACCCGAACCCACATCAACCGCTGCTCGGAGAACTGGAGAACAGTTGTCCTTTGCCCCTGTCCCCAAAGGCTTGTGAGCGCAAGAGAACATACTGAGAAGTGCAATAGAAAAAACTATCGAAACGAATAATTTCAAAACCAAAGCCTGAGGGAAGATCACTCCGCCTCCACCAACGGAGAGATTTGTCCCTCAAAGAAGAGCTGAATCACCTGAGGGTAAAACTCTCTTTCCACAGTCTTAACCCTTTCCATTAAAGAGTCCACACTGTCGTTGGCCTCAACTGCCACTTCAACCTGGGCGAGGGCGGGACCTTCATCGTAATTGGGAGTCACCCAATGGACAGTGACTCCGGTCACTTTTTCACCGCCTTGCAAAACCGCCTCATGAACCCGGCGACCATACATCCCTTGTCCCCCATACTGGGGCAGCAGGCTGGGGTGAGAGTTGATAATGCGACCATAGAACTGCCGAACCACCATAAGCCCCAGTTTCTGAGTAAAACCGGCCAACACCACGAGGTCCGGAGCCAGCGTTTCCAATATATGATAGAGCTGACGATCCCAGTCTTCCCTGTGAGTAAAATCCTTTGGGTTGACCACCACCACAGGCAAGCCCAGTCCATAAGCTTTATACACAGCCCCCACCTCATCTTTGTGGGTGATCAGGGACACCACCTCGGCAGATATGGCCCCCTGCAAACACTTTTGAGCAATGGCCTCAAAGAGAGTCCCCTCTCCCGAAGCCAGAACCACCAGACGTTTTTGGTTTTGGTTTTGTGAAATAAGCATAGGCTGGAGCATACAAAAGCCCTGAAAAATTGTACAAAGCCCAGAGCTTATTGACGACTTGAGCCATAAACTTTATCTGCTCTCCCTATGATTTATAGACTTTTCTCTCTGAGCCTCTCTTTTTTAATTCTTTTTTCTCCTCTCTTCAGCTCTGAGATCGAGGCCTCTGCCCCGCGGTCTGAGGATCTGCGTGCTCGCCGCTTTCTGCAAGATAGCCTCCTCAAATTCCAGCGCTCTTCCAGTCAGAGGGAGTGGGAACAAGGCTTTTCGCAACATCTCCTGGATGAGTTTCGTCACCTGAGTGGGTCGGGAGCAGGACGCCAAGCTCTGTGCCAGGGCTTTGAAAATATGGATCCAGAAAGGCTGGCTGTCTTTCGACTGCTCCTCGAGGAGGAGCCTGAGGCTCAGCTGTTGGGCTGCAACCAGTTCCTCTTGGACTCACTCGATCAGTTTATTCAGGAAAGGGTAGAGCTTTTGCAGCAGCGGCGTCTGCGAATCCCAGGGTGGCCTAAGACAAAAGCCCGTTTTGGCCCCAGTCAAGAGGAGTGGGTTTCCACTCAAGGGGGCCCCGTTTACTTTAATGGAGGCCTTCCCCATGGGCACTTTGCCTTAACTTTTGATGACGGCCCTCACCCCCAACGCACCCCACAGATTTTAGAGGCCTTAAAAGAACATCAAACTTTGGCCACTTTTTTTGTTTTGGGACAAAATGCCCAAGCTCACCCTCGCGTTTTAAGAGAAATCCTCCATCATCAGCACGGTCTTGGGGGACACACTCAGAGTCACCCTGACCTCAAGCGCCTGAGCTTTGCCTCGGCGGTGGCTGAAATTCAAGATGGATTCGCCAGCATCAGTGGGATTGTGGGCTTTAGCGATCCTTTTTTTCGCTTTCCCTATGGATCGAGAACTTCTCGTCTCCAGGACTATTTGCGGGAACAAAATATTGCGACCTTTTTTTGGAATGTGGACACCTTGGACTGGAAAATCAAAGATCCCCTAGCCCTTTTCGACTATGCTCTGGAGCAAGTGGGCAAAGTGGATCGAGGGATCATTCTCTTTCACGATATTCACCCACAGACTGCAGCGATTATGCCGGACTTTCTGGAGGCTCTGGCGGAAAGACAACTCCAATCTGTTGTTTTTCGGGCTGCAGACTAAGACCCATCAGAGCCCAAGGGGCCTGCTGATATTCTACAAATCCCAACCGCCGATAAAAAGCCACGTTGGAAGCGCCCAAAGAGGTAATGGCATGAACCCCCAACACCGACTCCTTCCGCAGGTCCTGGCAGAGCCTTTGGATCAGCGCTCGGCCAAGCCCCTGTCCTTGAAAGTGGGGGTGGCAATTCATATGCAGATGAGCCGGATAGTCCCGCAAATAGCTCTGCAAAGGGAAAGGACATAAGTCCTGTCTCAGACTGCTGATCAAATAGCCCTGCCAGTTCAGACTCGACGAGGCTCGCACTAAATAGACCCTCTCTGGAGATTCTTTGAGATATTGCCCAGCCCAGCGATCAAAAAACTGAGATCTCTCTTCATGGTTGGAAAACGTGCTTTTTGTAGTGGTGGCAAAAAAAATCTCTGTGAGCTGCTCCAAAGCTCGCTCTCCTTCTCCATTACCGGAGAGCTCTGACCAACGAAGAATCTCAATCATGCCGGTGCCTATCGTCGTGCACAGATTGGCCTTTTGAGCATCAAGAAGTAAAGGTCTCCTCTGTGCTGAGTGTTGTAAGCCGCCAGTTGAGCATAATCCCCCTCTCCAAAGTAAATGTCCACACGGGCCTTGCCTCGAATCGCCCCTCCTGTGTCCTGATCAATGACAAAGCGGGAAAAGGGTTTAAAGGGAATATTTTGAACTTTGGGTCTCTGAGCTTCAATAAAACTGAGCAGTCCCTTAAAGCGATAAATCCGTGAGTCTGTGGCAATGGAGCGATTGTCGGTGAGAGGAACCAAATCACTGCCCAGTGGAGGGGTCTCTGTAACTTTGAAAAAGACATAACTGGGGCAATACTCATAGATCTCTCTCTGAAGATGGGGATTGTCTCTTAAGAATTGCTTTTGCGACTCCACAGACAGATCGGAAATATATCCTTGGTCTCTCATGTAGATGGAAATAAATCGCCAGGCCCTACGGTTGGTTCCGGCGTAAGTGATGTAGTGATATTGGCTCTCTCCGCCTTCGCGGACCACCACTCGCCCTCCTCCCTGAACATGGAGCAGATAGAGTTGAAAAAGGTCAGCGGCATAAAACAATTCGTAACCATGCCCTCTAAGCTGATGATCAAAGTCAATCTCCACTCGGGTCAATCGGGCCAGATTTTCCTCTTGAGGCATGGCATAGATGGGGTACTGAAACTTGCCTTGGGGAGACATCTTGACCTCAATCAGAGGAGTGTAATAGCCAGTGAAAAAGGTCTGTTGATCTTCTCCATAGCGGGGATCTCCCGGCTCAAGAAGAGGTCTGTAGACAGCAAAGTTTTGCTTCACCTGCCTGCGAAATCTCGCATAGCACTCCTCCCTGGTCTTCCGAGCTGAGTCCAGACAGGCCTGACCCTCCTGCACGAGACGAGAAAAGTAGAGCAGAGAGTCCTTAAGCCGACGGAGGGGGTAAACATCCTGACCCAGCTGAATTCGACCCCGCAAAGAGCGACGGGTGTAACGATGCACCTGTCTCTGAATGGCTATGGCCATTTCCGCGAAGTCGAGGTCATCCACAAATAGAGGATATTCGTCTAAGGGTACTCTCTCCGTGGGGGTGCGATGAAAGGCTCCCCCGCTCTGGGCCATGTCCATGCAGATCTCTTCAGCCTGGACACTGGTTCCCCAACCTAAAACAGTGAGGAAAATGATTAAATAAAACTTGGCCGCCCTGACTGCGGAGCCGCCGCCAATCCCTGGTCGCATATTTCACTCCTTGCTCATCCATTAACAAGAAGTCTTTATCTTATTGCCCCGGGCTCCATTTGACAACCTTTTGGTCAATCCTTCCAAAGAGGCTGTGCCCCTCAGAGTTCTTCATTTCAACACATATTCGATCTCCCTCTTTCATAAAGGGGGTGCGAATACTGCCCTCGTTAATTTTTTCCAGCATACGCTTTTCGGCCAAACAGCTGCTGCCTCGAGCCGGGTCCTCATTGGAAACAGTGCCACTCCCAATAATACTCCCTGCTCTTAGGCGCCTGGTACGGGCGGCGTGGGCAATTAGCTGACCAAAATGAAAGTGCATCTCTCCTGCATCGGCATTGCCAAAAAACTCTCCATTATAGGTGACTTCCAGAGGCAGATGGATGCGCCCTTCTCGCCAAGCGGACCCCAGCTCCTCCGCCGTCACCGCAAAGGGTCCAAAGGAGGAGGATGGCTTACTCTGAAAAAAGCCAAAGCCCATGGCCAGTTCTTCTGGAATCAATCCCCGTAAACTCACATCATTCACAATTAAAAACAGTTGAATATAATTGAGAGCCTCTTCTGGTGAAACGCCCATGGGAACATCGCCGGTGACCACCGCCACCTCTCCTTCAAAGTCTGTTCCATGGGAAAAGTCGACCTGGGGAATGTCTTGGGTGGGAGTCAAGAAGTCATCACTGCCCCCTTGGTAGAGCAGAGGCACAGTCTCTAAAAAGTCCGGCAAAGGAGCATTGCGAGCCATTCTCACCAACTTCACATGATGGATAAAGGCCGACCCATCCACCCACTGAAAAGCCCTTGGCAGGGGAGAGTGCAAGTCTTTGACATCCACCAAAAAGCTGTCTTGAGCTCGGCCCTCATTGAGCTGTAAAAAGAGCTCCTCGAGCTGGGGGCGAACCTGATCCCACTTCTCCATCGCCTCCCGCAAAGAGGGCACTATGGACTCCGCCAAAACCCCTCTTTGATTGTCGCGGGAAACCACAATCAAGCGTCCATCCCGGCTCTCCGGACTCTTTAAACTGGCTAATTTCATGGACTTTTCTCCTTAGCTTGAAATTTCAGAAAGCACTTTATCCCCCCTTCCCCCATCCCTTGGCAAGGACTTAGACTTTTAGCGTCAACTATGTACCTCCAACAGGGAAGGGCGCACAATGAGGCCATGATGATGAAGCCCTCCCCGGACATTGAGCTCTACAGTTATTTTCGCAGCTCTTCCTCCTATCGCGTGCGCATTGCCCTTCACCTCAAAGCTTTGGAGTATCACTACATCCCCGTCCATTTGCTTAAGGAGGGAGGCCAACAACACCAGAAAAGCTTTCGCGACCTGAACCCTTTAGGCGAGGTCCCCTGCCTAAGGCATGGCCCCCTTGTCCTGTCGCAGTCCATGGCCATTTTAAATTACCTGGATAGCCTGGCTCCTGAGCCCCCGCTGTTCCCTCATGCGGCATCCAAGAGAGCCCAGGTAGTTCAAGCCTGTGAAATGGTGAACAGTGGAATACAGCCTTTGCAAAACCTGGGCGTGATGCAAAAGTTAGCTCAAGATTTTGGGGCCTCTGAGGAGCAAAAACAGAGTTGGTCCCGTCACTGGATCCAGAGAGGATTAAGATCTCTGGAAGTTTTCCTAAGGCCCATGGCGGGTATTTACTGCTTTGGAGATGAAGTCACGGCTGCTGACCTCTACCTAATCCCCCAGCTCTACAACGCTCGGCGCTTCTCTGTTGAGCCTAGAGACTACCCTTTGCTGGCGAAGATTGAGGAAAGCTGTCTGCAAATTGAGGCTTTTCAGAAGGCGGCACCCGGACAGCAGCCAGACACTCCCGCTGAGCGGTAACCCAGGACATATAGACCATTCTCAAAGCCAAACCCAACAAGACCGCTCCAAAAGTCAGATGTAGAACGGTGATCAGGGGCGGTGTAAACAGCAGGACATTGGCTATGCCAATACCCATTTGCACCAGAAGAGCCACCAAGAGCCAGCGCGACCAGGCTTTAAACTCTCGACTCAAAGGGTCCTCTTTGTCTCTCAACTCCCGCCATACCCAAACTAACAAAGCCAGTATGATCAGTGTCAGAGTGTAGGCTCCCAGTCGGTGGATCACCTGAAGCCCAATGGCTCCCTGAAGGGTAGGAACCCACTGCCCATGACAGAGAGGAAAAGAGGGGCAGACGTGGGCGGCATAGTTGGAGGCCACCAAGCCTCCCAGCAAAATTTGCCCATAGACCGCAGCCAGAGCCACAAGGCTCATAATCTTGAGCCCCTGGCTGGGAGCAAAAGTCTGCCTTTCCTGGGTACTTCCCTGTGGACGCACCGAAAAATAGATCCAGAGGAGAGTGGCTAAAAATCCTGTGCCCAAAGCCAGGTGAGTGGTCACAATTTTAGCCTGCAATTGGAGAAGAACAGTTAAGCCCCCCATCACCACCTGAGCCATAAGCAAAACCAGGGAAAACCAGCATAGGGCCTTAAGACCCTTCGACACCTTTGGACTGCGAATCAAAAACCAGTTGAGGCTGACTGTGGCAATGGCCACTAAGCCGGCCAAAGCTCGGTGTAAAAACTCAGCATAAACCTGCGGGTGATAGTCAGGGATAATGGCTCCAAAACAAAGGGGCCAGTCTGGGCAGGCCAAACCTGCATCCATGGCTCTCACTCCCCCACCCAGGGCGATAAGAGCCAAAGTGGTCCAAATCAGATATTTATAAGCTTTTAAAAACCTTGCATCGACCATAGATAAAACACCCACCGATCCAACACAGGAACGGACAAAAAGACCAACACACTCAAATTGGTCCACAAAAAGAAAGGCAGCCAGCGCTGTTGACCATGGGCCTTAAAGTATTTGAAAAATTCTAGCATCACCTTTATGGCCACGGGGACCACCAAAAGTAAATACATCACATTGGCTTGCAAAAACCAGGGAGAGCCCACAGCCAGACCTACGTAGACAAACATATAGAGCCCTATGTGGTAAAGGGTCCGCGAAGCCCCCAACTGAGTGGGCAAAACGGGAAATCCCGCCTTGGCATAGTCGTCTTTAAAGCGAATGGCCAAACTCCAAAAGTGAGGCATCTGCCACAAAAACATAATGAGAAACAAATAGGCCGCCTCTGGAGTGAGGAGATAGGGGCTATTGACCGAATAGCCTATTAAAACCGGCATGGCCCCTGGAATAGCTCCGGGGACAGCTCCAAAGGCCATGTACTTTTTAAAAATCAAGGTGTAGAGCCCATTGTACATAATCACCGTGGCCAAAGTGAGCTGAGCCGTCAAAGGATTGAGGGCATAGAGAACCAAGAGGCCAAAAGCTGTAAAGCTGAAGCCAATCAAATAGCCCTGCCAAGGAGCTATCATCCCGGAGGCAATGGGCCGTTTCTTTGTCCGGTCCATCAACCTGTCTTTTTTCCACTCCTGAGCCTGATTGAGGGCAAAACTCCCCGCACAGGCAAAGTACAGGCCCATAAGAAGAACTAAAATGGGGGTCCCATCAAAGCCCCGACCCACTGAAGCACTCATGGCATAGCCTGCCAAAGCACTCATCAGAGCAAAAATAATAATCCCCGTTTTTGTGAGGTCCAAATAAGCTTTCACTTTCACTCCCACGGCCCCGAGGGCCTAAACCCTCTTTACTAGAGGGTGCTGGATTGAAAAATTCGAGTGAAGACATCCAAAGCTGCAAAACCCCAGAAGACCAACAAGAAGCCCACCGATGACAAGAGAATCCAGGTAAAGATGGGCTCATCGTACTTGAGCTGCATAAAATAAGCCGCCACCAAGCCCGCCTTTAAGGTGGCAATCCCAAAGGCCACCACAAAGTTAAAGGCCCCAAAGTCAAACTGGGCCACAGCCACAGTGAGAACAGTTAAAACCAACAGTGTGAGCAAGACATTCACATAGACTTTTAAAGGAATAATATAATGTGATCCTGAGGCCATAAATTCTCCTCCCCCTATTCCACTAAATACAGCAGGGGAAACAAGTAAATCCAAACCAAATCCACCAAATGCCAAAACAGAGCCACTCCCTCAATGGGTGTGTAATAGCCAGGGCCAAACTCACCCTTTAAAGCTCTCATTAGTACCCAAGCCATCAAGCCCATGCCGATAAGCACATGGAGTCCATGGAGCCCAGTCATGGTGAAATAAAAAGAGAAGTACAGGGCCAGATTGGCCGACTCCGCTGCCTCATAGCTGAACATTTGGCCGGGCAAGAGGCCCGCTTCAATTTTACTGGAGTACTCGATGTATTTGATGATCATAAACACCGAGCCCAGAACTATGGTGGCGGCCAGGTTCCAAACCACAGCCTTTTGATTGCCCTTTTGCGCATGGTAAACACTGGTGGCAATGGTAAAGGAGCTCAGCAGAAGAACAACTGTGTTGACCGCCCCCAGCCTCCAGTCCAAGAAGGTGGAACCCTCCTTGAACATTTCTGGATAGATTCCATGAAAAATAAAAAAGCCAACAAAAAGGCCCCCAAACATAAGAATTTCGGTGCTCAAGAAAACCCAGAGTCCCAACTTGGCGGACTCAAATTGGTGCTCGGCGCTTTGAAAGTGATGGGCGTGCTGATGGGTCTTAGCGATACTCATATGGACCTGCCGTGACTACGGGTTGTTTTTTAAAGTTCTCATGGGGCGGAGGCGAAGAGGTCTGCCACTCCAGAGTCATCGCTCCCCAGGGGTTATCTCCCGCTTTCTCCCCTCGCTTCAAGGCATGAATAATCACAAATAGGGCAAACAAAAAGCCCAAACCAATGGTCCAGGAACCAATGGAGGAGATCTTATTTAAGGCCTCATAGGCCACGGGATAATCGGCATAGCGGCGAGGCATCCCCATGGCGCCCAAGACAAATTGGGGGAAGAAGGTCACATTGAATCCCACAAAGATCAGGACAAAGGTGATCCGAGCCATGCCATCATCCACAATACGGCCAAACATCTTGGGGAACCAGTGATAAACCCCTCCCATAATGGCCATCAAAGTTCCCCCTACCATCACATAGTGAAAGTGAGCCACGACAAAGTAGGTGTCATGAAAGTGCACATTGGTCCCAATGGTGGCCAAAATAATTCCTGTCACTCCCCCAATGGTGAAGAGAAAAATAAAGCCCAAGGCATAGAGAAGAGGGGTGTCGAAGCGAATACTTCCCTTGTAGAGAGTGGCCACCCAATTGAAGGTCTTAATGGCTGTTGGGACTCCCACTAACATGGTGATAAAGGAAAAAATGATCCCGGCAATCTCCGACTGGCCACTGACAAACATATGGTGACCCCATACAAAGAAGCTCACTGCCGCAATTCCCACACTGGAAAGAGCAATGGCCTTGTAGCCAAAAATCGTCTTCCGAGAGTAGGTTGAAATCAGCTCACTCACAATACCCATAGCCGGAAGAATCATGATGTACACGGCCGGATGAGAGTAAAACCAGAAAAAGTGTTGAAACAACACAGGATCCCCACCGAGCCGAGGATCAAAAATCCCTATCCCCAAAATTCTCTCGGCCACCAAAAGCAGAAGGGTGATTCCCAGTACAGGAGTGGCCAAAACCTGCAGGATGGCTGTGGAGTAGAGCGACCAAACGAAGAGGGGCATCTTCCAAAAAGTCATTCCGGGAGCCCGCAGCTTATGGGTGGTCACGATAAAGTTAAGGCCAGTTAAGATAGAGGAAAAGCCCATGATAAAGGCCCCGGTGACCAGCCAAATAGTTCCCGTGTCTGTCTGAATGCTATATGGGGTGTAAAAAGTCCAACCTGTATCTGCTCCACTGGCAAAAAGGGAGAAAAAGGCCACGGCTGCACCCACCATCAAACAGTACCAACTCAAAAGATTGAGTCGGGGGAAGGCCACATCGGCCGCGCCAATCTGCAGGGGGAGAAAGAAGTTCCCCAAGAAGGCGGGGATCCCTGGAATGATCACCATAAAGACCATAATGGCCCCATGGAAAGTCATGTACTGGTTGTACATAGCTGGGTCGCTGGACCCAGAGTTAAAGAGTTCCCAGCGAATCAGCATGGCAAAAATGCCACCGATAAAAAAGAAGATAAAGACGGAGATCATATAGAGAATACCAATTCTCTTGTGATCCAGGGTGGTCAGCCAAGACCACAGGCCTTTTTCATGATTCAGATAATTGTGACTATGGGCACCGTGCATGTTCAAGCACTCCTTAATTTTGCAAATCTATCACTCTAAAATCGACCATCACTCGAGAGACTTGATGTACTCTATCAGTCCTAACACCTCTGTTTCATCCAGTTGACCCAAAAAGGTGGGCATTACCCCCGCAGGATAGCCTGCAGTGATTTTCTCATTGGGATAGAGGATGGACTCTCTGATATAGTTCTCATCTCCCAAAACGCGGGTTCCATCATCTAACTCGACTTGGCTACCAAAAAGCCCTCCCAGCCCAGGCCCCACCTTGCGGTCCTGTCCAGGACTATGACAAACCAAGCAGCGCCCTTCAAAGATCTGCTGGCCAATTTGCGCCAAAGACAGTCCTCTGTAGGGGTCCACCTGCAGCCAGTCTTCATACTCCTCAAGGTCCACCACATTCACTGTAGCCAACATGGCCGAGTGGCCCGTACCACAGTATTCGGTGCAAAAAACCTGAAATCGACCCTTTTTTGTGGCTTCGAACCACAGGGCCGAGTAGCGCCCGGGAACCACATCCTGTTTGACCCGGAAAGCGGGCACAAAAAAGCTGTGAATGACATCACGTGAAGTCATGATCAGCTTTACCGGAGTGTTGACGGGAACGGTGAATTCGTTGGTTGTCCTTTTGCCGTTCTTGTACATAAAGTCCCAAGCCCACATATAGCCTGTCACATGGACTTCTAGAGCATTTTCAGGAAAGCTGCGCATTTTGTCGTAAACCCACCAGCCCCAGCCAAAGGCCACCATAAATATCACAAAGGGAATAAAGCTCCAGGCAAACTCTAGGGTGTTGTTGTGAGTAATGTAGGCTGTCTTATCATTCTCACCGCGACGGCGGTAGCGGATCGCAAAGTAGATAAAACCGCCAATCACCAAAACGCAGGCAATAAAGCTTGCGATAAGGAGGAAAATATACAGGCTATCCACATATCCAGCCACGGTCGAGCCCTGAACGGGCATTAACGAGCGAGGTGCAGCCTGAGCAGTGCTGGAAAACATAAATCTAACTCTCCTTTACAGATCCACTTTTCCCAGACTCTAGACGACGCTCTCGCCGCCAGGCTGGAATCAAAAAAATAGCCAGAGCAAAGACAACTAACACTCCCCCAGCTCTCATAATATTATAAGCATAAAGAGTGTACTCATTCTTACTCGGATCAAACTGAAAGCAAAACAAAATCACCTGGTCAATAAAGGAGCCAATTTTTCCATTGGAGGCCTCGAGTAAAGACATCCGTAGGGTGTTGGGGGAAAAGCCAATTCCATAGAGGTAACGAGAAATCTCCGCCGCCGGAGTTAAAATGATGGCCGCAGCGGCATGGGCAAACTGCTGTTGGGCCTCATTCCAGCGAAAGCCAAAGCCCACCTGATCTGCAGCCGCAAGAATATTCTCCTCAGTCCCAGTTAAAAAATGCCAGTCGCCCGCTGACTCTGGACGACCATAGGCCTCCACATAGCTGGCCTTTTTAGCCGCCGCCAACTCCCAGTCCTCGTGATGGTTCATGGTCAAGGCCACTATGCGAAACTGCTCTCCCACTGACCAGTCCATCTGTTTCATAGCCTCAGTCACACCGTTGAGGTGGAAATTACACAAACTGGGGCAGCTGTAGTAGATAATGGTAAAAAGGACTGGCTTTTTTCCATCAAAGAGATCCCCCAAAAGGATGCTCTCGCCTCGGTCGTCCACAAACTCTAAACTGAGATCCAGGGACTCTCCCAACCTCTCAGTAATTCCCACCCCTTCCAAATCTTCGGGTACCTCATGGGCCAAAGCGGAGGTCCTGTCCTGCACATAGGCCTGAACCAGAGAGCTTGAAAATAAGCTTAGACCCATAACTAAGGCCAGAGCTGCCGCAGAGCCATAGACCCATGATCTCAGAGCTTCTCTGAAGTGAGACTTTTTGTGTCTGAAAAGGACCTTTAAACTTCGCATTGGACTCCTGCTATGGTGGACTCACCGAGATGAATCCTGCTCCCTCCATCTTTTTTAAAGAGAGCGGGCAAACTCCTCCAGCTCTCGGGCATCGTCATCAGGCTTATTTTGAGCAATCGAGCGCATATAGTGAACCAAAGCCCAGAGATCCTCCTTGGGCAAGTGAGCAAAAGCCGCCATCGATGTCCCCGGAACTCCCTTAAGCAGAGTCTGATAGAGAGCCACCGAGGTGGCCCCTTGCTTCCAAGGGCCAGTCACCAAATTGGCGGGAGGTGGAACCAAACCTGCCGCCGCAGGACCATCTCCCTGTCCGCCCGGCCCATGGCACATAGCACAATTTACAGAATAAACCTGACGACCATGAGCGACTAAAACCTCAGTGCTCACCCAAAGTTCAGAAATCTGCGAGAGATCCACCTCTGCGGAGTCCTCTGTAGCCGCCAGACCCATTTCAGGGGCGGTGAGATCGGCCTCTTCGGGGATTTCTCTTAAATCCACTCCTTGATTAATCAAAGAAATATAGACAAAAAACGCGAGGGAAAAGACCATTGAAAAGACAAAGGCCATAAAGCCACCGCGATTAAAAGGATCAGCTGTTTGCATGACAAGTTACCAAAGTGTTAAAATTTTAGCCTGTTCCACTCTGCCGGAGCTCTCTTTTTTCAAAGGAAGTTTAAGATGTCAATCAAAGTAAAACTCCAGGGAAAAATCTTAGGGCTAGGTCTTATTTGGGGTCTTTTGACTGGATGCGCCAGCACCCCCCAAAGGGGCTTGGAAAAATTGGAGGTGGGAATGGACAAGTCTCAGGTGGTGGAGTTAATGGGAAGCCCCCTCCACTCTCAAAGACAAAAGGGTCAGGACATTTGGACCTATCGCTATTTTAAAGATGATCAGGAGTGGTTCACTCGGGTCACTTTTAAGCAGGGACGGGTCATTGATGTTGAGTCCACGGACCAAGCCACCTTAAGGGCCCGACAACAGCTCGAGGAAGCATCAAGCCTGGAGGAATTTGAGGAGAGAGCCTTAAGGCTGAGTCCTGAGGAGAGGAGCCGCTTGCTCGCACCCTCATCAAGTGATGGCCTTCAGAATCCCGAGGTAGAAGATTTGGAAAAAGAGTAAGCTCTTTAGCGAGTGAGCTTCAGCCGAGGTGGACCGGGCTTATCCCCTTGTGCCCCTTCCTCCGGGGAGGAAGAAGCAGGTCCCCGAGAGCCATCCCCCCCGTCAGGGCTCAGAAGAGGGCCATAGTGCCTTTGGAAAGTCTGCTGGACCCGATCCAGAGACACATCCAGGCTGGAACGACTCTCTAGCTCCTCAAGACTAGGAGGGCGCCGAGGTCCATAGAGTTCATCCAAACGCACCCCCTCAGCGGGAAAGCGAAAGCGAATCTCATTGCGCAAGCGATTGTACTCGGTCACCTGCTCTCTAAGACCCTGATGCTCTTCAATCATCAGTTGAATTAAACTGTCTTTCTCTTTGGGGTCCTGAGATTGATTTTTTTGATTCACCAGCTGTTCCAGCCTCTGAGTCGCTTCATTAACCCTCGACTCCAAGCCATTGAGCTGCCCCAAAAGACGCTGGTACTCCCCTCCTCCCTTGGTCTCAGCCCCTGCCAAGGAAGAACTCAAAAGGAGGCTCCCCAACCACATCATAAAGCTACGCTCGATGAATCGCATGCTGCTCCCAAGTTATTTTTAGAGGTTTCTCTCTGAGTCGACGAATCAGAATAACTACTTTAACCGCTGAGATATCCTGAAGCACCAAACGCCCCTGACGAATCGAGCGCAAGAGCTCTTCATCATCCCACATAAATTTTTTGTCTTGAAGGGCCTCAGCCACATCCCGCCGGAGATCTGAAGAGTCAATGCCCTCAATAGTCAGGTGAAAGCGCAGCAGGCCCTCTTTTCCCTGCGAGGCCTCGGAATTGGCAAACTCCGTAAGGTCCTCCAAGGAGTCAGCCTCCGCTGCGGGGGGAGCCACAGCAAAGGGTTCTGGAGGGGCCACAGGCTCTAGAGGCTCAGCCACTTCTGGAGGCTGTTGCACATCAGTGTGCACCCCATTCAAGGGGTCCATTTCCACACCCCTAAAATCGCCTTGAAGCTCTGGTGGGTCCTGAGTGTCATGAACCTCCTCAAAGCCCCCATAGTCTGGAAGGAACTCATCTTGGTCTGCAGACTGCTCTTCAGCCGGCAGGGAGAAGTTTTCCAACTCTTGAGCCGAATCCAGGTCTTGAGCCACGCCTATCTCTGGAGAGGGAGCAGAGGTCGGACTCGCCCCTGCTGCGGAAACCACTGAGCCGTCCATATCGATAAACAGGGGAGCTTGGCAGCCTGGACAGTCCACCAGACCAAAGTCATCCTTAAGAGAAGTTTGACACAAAGGACAATTGGGCATCCCCAATTATCACTTTTTTCGCCCCTTCTTTTCAAGGCGGCGACGCTGCTCTCGGTTCAACTTAGGACCTTCATCCCGCCGAGGTCGAGCCGACAGAGTCATTCCCGAAGCGGCCTCGGGCGGCCTTTCTTCCGCAGCCGCAAAAGCCCCCAACTGACTGTCATCAGGGCCTGAATAATTGTATTTAGATGAACGAGGCTCTCTCTCTCGACTTAAATCTCTTTCCACCGACTCAGGAGCCACCAGCTGCACCTTGAATAGTTTCTCAACACTCTCGTTGCGAATCATTTGATTGAGTTCCTCAAAAGTGCGATAGGCTTCCTTTTTGTACTCAATTAGAGGGTCTTTTTGGGCATAGGCTCTCAGGTTGATCCCCTCTTTGAGGCGGTCAATCCGCTCCAGGTGGTCCTTCCAACGGGTGTCAATGGTCTGCAGCAGAATCATCCTCACCACTTGTGGGAAGTACTCACCCAACTCATTTTTTTGCACCTCATAGGCCTGGCGAACGGTGTCTCTCACCAGCTCCAAAAGCTTGTCTGAGGTCAACTGATCCCGAGCCCCAAAATCCACATGCAGGCCAAACTGCTGACTCAGTGCCCTTTGCAGACCCTGCAGATCCCACTGCTCCAGTTTCTGATTTTCTGGAGCAAAGAGGTCCAACCAATAGGAGGTCACATCTCCCATCATCTCCTTGACCATGCTGTCGGGCTCTTCACCCTTAAGCACCTGGCGTCTTAAGCCATAGATCACTGAGCGCTGCTGGTTCATCACATCGTCGTACTCCAGCAGATGTTTACGAATATCGAAGTTGTGACCTTCCACCTTGCGCTGGGAGCCCTCAATGGCCCGAGACACCATTCTGGCTTCAATGGGCTCGTCCTCAGGCACTCGCAAGGTGTCCATAATTCTCTGTATGCGCTCACCATTAAAAATGCGCATCAAATTGTCTTCCAGAGAGAGGTAAAAGCGAGACTCTCCCGGGTCTCCTTGGCGACCAGATCGACCTCTTAGCTGATTGTCGATGCGCCGAGACTCGTGGCGTTCCGTGCCGATAATGTATAGGCCACCGGCGCCCAGAACCTCTTGCTTTTCCTTTTCACACTGGTCTTGATACCTTTTTAAGATGGCCTCGGCCTGCTCGGGAGTGGTACTCTCATTAATCTCTCGGCGGGCTAAAAACTCCGCATTCCCCCCTAGGACAATGTCCGTTCCCCGGCCAGCCATATTGGTGGCAATGGTCACTGTGTTCTTGCGTCCCGCCTGAGCCACATACTCGGCCTCTTTCTCATGGTGGCGGGCATTGAGCACATTGTGGGTTACGCCCTCTTCTTTGAGCATCCGACTCAGCTTCTCGGATTTCTCAATACTGACCGTCCCCACCAAGACCGGCTGTCCATTTTCGGCCCTTTCACGAATATCCTGGGCAATGGCCTTAAACTTAGCTCTTTCGGTTTTAAAAACCACATCCTGAGCATCTATCCGCTGGATGGGTTTATTGGTGGGAATGACCTGAACGTCTAAATCGTAGATTTTTTTGAACTCAACGGCCTCGGTCTCGGCTGTTCCCGTCATCCCGGCCAGCTTGTTGTACATGCGGAAGTAGTTTTGAAAAGTGATGCTGGCCAGGGTTTGGTTTTCGTTTTTAACCCTCACTCCCTCTTTGGCCTCAATGGCCTGATGGAGGCCGTCACTCCAGCGCCGCCCGGGCATCAGGCGACCAGTGAACTCATCCACAATCACGATCTCTCCATCCTTAATCATATAGTCTACATCGCGATGAAAGAGGTGATGGGCCTTTAAGCCCTGATAGATATGGTGGAGGATTTCAATATGACGAGGATCGTATAGGTTTTCCACCTTGAGCAGCTCCTCCACCCGGCCATTGCCCTCATCGGTCAGAGACACTGTTTTGCTTTTTTCCTCCATGGTGAAGTGAACATCCCGCTGCAAACTGGGGATGATCTTATTCACCTCATGATATTTTTCCGTGGAGTCCTCTTTAGGCCCCGAGATAATCAGCGGAGTTCTGGCCTCATCCACCAAGATGGAGTCGCATTCGTCCACAATGGCAAAATTGAGGTCCCTTTGCACATAGTGCTCCAAATCGAACTTCATATTGTCGCGCAGATAATCAAAGCCAAACTCATTGTTGGTCCCATAGGTGATATCTGCAGCATAGGCCTCTTTGCGCTGAAGATCGTTGAGCTCATGGACGATGGTGCCCGTGCTTAAGCCTAAAAAGTTATAGACCTGGCCCATCCAGGCCGTGTCCCGCTTGGCCAAGTAGTCATTGACCGTGACCACATGGACGCCCTTGCCACTCAAGGCATTCAAATAGACGGGTAGTGTCGCCACCAAGGTCTTTCCCTCACCCGTCTTCATCTCGGCTATGGCCCCGCGGTGCAGAACAATGCCTCCGATCATCTGAACATCGTAATGCCTCATTCCTAAGACTCGGCGCGAAGCCTCCCGGCAAACCGCAAAGGCCTCAGGCAAAATTTCATCTAGGCTTTTGCCCTTTTCAATCTGTTCTTTAAACTCTCCGGTTTTGGCCTTGAGCCTGTCGTCACTCAGCTCCTTGAGCTGAGGCTCAAAAGAATTGATCTGATCCACCAGAGGGTAGATCTTTTTCATGTCACGATCGTGCTTGCTGCCAAAAATTTTAGTCAGAACTTGTAACATAGAAGACAACCATAGCCCTTTCGACCCAGGCTGTCTAGCCATGGGCTTAAGGGGGAGAAAGGAGCTGGGGATTTTGCCGCAAGCCCTCATACACAACGACAGCGGCCGCCGTTGCCAAATTTAAGCTGCGCACAGGCCCCGGCATGGGAATACGCAAAGTTTGTCCAGCAAAGCGCTGAAGAACTTCTGGATCCAAGCCTCGAGTTTCTCTGCCGAACACCAGCCAATCTCCCGGCTGAAACTGATGTTCAAAATAGGCTGCTGAGGCTTTGGTAGAGAAAAAAAAGACCCGGCTGGGATCGGGCACCTGAGACCACCACTGGTCCCAGTCAGAGTATTGAGTCCAGTGCAAATGGGGCCAATAATCCAGTCCCGCTCGCTTGAGACGACTGTCAGTGATTTCAAACCCCAGGGGGCCGACCAAATGCAGGTGACACTTTGCGCTAACGCAGGTCCGACCGATATTTCCCGTATTCTGTGGGATTTCCGGCTCAATCAAAACCACATTAAAGAAAGTGGTCACTCACTCTCCCTGCTGGGCAAAAAACGATAGACTTCCTTACCCAGAGAACTCAGGGCCAGACGACGCCCTTTGTCAACAATCAGATCTAGGTTCATTAACTCCCGGTAGAGCTGCAGATCAATGGGTACGATTTCACGTCCCGTCGAGGTTCCCAGCCGTCCTATATACTGAAGCTGCTTTGCCGAAAGGGATTCCACCAAACTGGGTCTCTCCGCCAAGGCCCGCTTCCAATCTCCCCCCTCAATCTTCTGGGCCGAGCGAGGAAGTTTGCTGGGGTTCAGAGCATAGGTGGTGGCCCAGCTGACATCCCCACTGTCAGTGAGAGTCACTTGGACAGAAACCTTTTGATAGAGACTTTTGTTGGGCTGAAGCGGGGAGTGGCCGTGGAATTCATCGAGAATTCGAAACAGCACCTCGGGGGCCTCCACCTCCATCAACTGGCCGGGCACCCAGTCCTGCCCCTGATTCAGATAAACAGGATATCCCACCTGTAAGCGATAAACCGACCCCTGAGCTCGAGCAGGGGTGGATGCGACTAGGTACTTTGAAATCTTATCGTAATGAACCATTCCCTGACAAAAAGACCCGTAAACAAAGATTCGCTGGAAGGCCATTTCCAAGTTCATCCTATCGGTCATATTCAGATCAACCCCCATTTAAGTGAATCGGGGGGTATAGCAAATGCCAACTTGCACGGCAATCTCCAGCGCCTTGCACCCAGGACTTTTTACTTTGACTGCTTGTGGGGATTTGTTATGGTCCCTCCGACCATAACAACTCTCACTGACACGGGTTGATGAAAAAAATCGAAGCCATTATTAAGCCATTTAAATTAGACGATGTGATTGAAGCTCTCTCGGAAGTGGGCATTGAAGGAGTGTCAGTTTCGGAAATTCGCGGGTTTGGCCGTCAGAAAGGACGTAGCGAAATTTATAAGGGAGCCGAGTATGTTGTGGACTTTTTGCCAAAAACAAAACTGGAAGTGGTGACCACTGACGAGATGGTTAATGCTGCCTGTGAGGCCATTCGCCAGGCGGCCTACACGGGAAAAATTGGCGATGGCAAAATCTTTGTTTTAGAGGTGGACCGGGTCTTACGCATTCGGACAGGAGAGACCGATGAGGGGGCCCTTTAATGACTAACAGGAAGGGAGAGGCAATATGACCGTTAATGAAGTTCTGACTTTTGCTAAAGAGCGAGGGGTAAAAATGGTGGATTTAAAATTCACCGATCTGCTAGGGACTTGGCAGCATTTTACTATTCCACTCAATGAACTCAGTGCAGAGACTTTTGAGAATGGCTTGGGCTTTGACGGCAGCTCTCTTCGCGGCTGGAGAAATATCAACGACTCCGATATGGTGGTCACACCTGATCCAAAAACTGCGAAAATCGATCCCTTTATGGAAGTGCCTACCCTCTCTCTGATCTGTGACATTGTCTTGCCGGATACTTTTGAACCCTACGATAGAGACCCCCGACAGATTGTCCGCCGAGCTTTGGCCTATCTTCAGTCCACAGGAATTGCAGACACCGCCTACTTTGGTCCTGAAGCCGAGTTTTTTATATTTGATGATGTCCGCTACGAACAAACTGCTTTTGGAAGCTTTTATCAAGTGGACTCTGATGAAGCCACCTGGAACTCTGGACGCGATGAGGGGGGGCGCAACCTGGGTCATAAGCCCCGTCACAAAGAGGGTTACTTTCCAGCTCTTCCCGCCGATTCACTTCATGACCTGAGAACAGAAATCTGCCTGGAACTGGAGAAGGCAGGGATCCCGGTGGAGCGCCAACACCATGAAGTGGCCACTGCTGGTCAGGGAGAAATCGATATCCGCTTTGACTCCATGCTGGAGATGGCCGACAAGATGATGTGGTTTAAGTACATCGTTAAAAATGTGGCCCGTCGCCATGGCAAAACGGCCACATTTATGCCCAAGCCCATCTATGGAGATAACGGTTCCGGCATGCACACCCATATGTCTCTGTGGAAAAATGGCGAACCTCTCTTTGCCGGAGACAAATATGCCGGTCTCTCCGAAACAGCTCTGTACTTTGTTGGAGGTATCTTAAAGCATGCCCCCAGCCTCTGTGCCATCACCAATCCCACAACCAACTCCTACAAGCGACTGGTGCCGGGATTTGAGGCTCCCATCAAATTGGCCTACAGTTACAAAAACCGCTCAGCAGCCATTCGCATCCCCAACTCAGGTCCAAACCCTAAGGCCAAACGCATTGAGTTCCGCACCCCAGACCCCTCCGCCAATGTCTATCTGGCCTTTGCAGCTCTGTTGATGGCTGGAATTGATGGCATCCAGAATAAAATTCACCCTGGAGATCCTCTAGACAAAGACATTTATGGGCTGCCTCCAGAAGAGGCTGCTCTCGTGCCCTCTATTCCAGGAACTCTGCAGGAGTCCCTCAAGGCCCTTCAACAGAATCATGAGTTCTTACTCAAGGGCGATGTGTTTGGCTCCGACTTTATCCAATCATGGGTCCAACTCAAGAGGGATAGGGAGATCATTCCCCTACAACAGAGACCGGCTCCTTTTGAGTTTTACCTCTATTACGATTTATAAAGGACAGGGCTTGTGGACGATTTAATTACCTTTATGGGTTATCACTGGCTCCAGGTAGAAGACGGCCTCATTACGGTGGGGATCAATGAAAATGGACTGGAGGAGTTTTCTGAGCTCCTCGGTCTGGATCTCCCCTCCGAAGGAGAAGAGGTCGCTGCCGACGAAGTCTGTGGTGAACTGGAGACAGATCAAGGGCCTCTCAATATTTATTCTCCGGTGGAGGGTAAAATCCTAGAGGTCAATGATGCTCTGGTGGAAAATCCCGCTCTGATCCAAGAGGACTGCTACGGAGATGGGTGGCTCCTGCGAATTGAGCCCGCCGATCCAGATGACTTGGACAACCTCTCTCAGGCCACAAGTTCTGAGGAGGACTAAAACAAACTCATCACTCAGAGGTGTTGCAAGCTAACACCTCTGCGGCCATCCGCAATTGAAAGTCTCCATAGAAAGGGGCAAAGGGCCCTCCCTGATTCAGGCAATCTTGAATCTTCTGAAACTCTTGCGAGCGGGGCTGAACCCAAACCTCAGCCTCTTGGGCTCGAGGATCCGGGTGGAAATCGGCCTCCCGCAAAAACCAGGGTTCTTCCTCAGCCCATTCTGGCCTGAAAGGGACCCTGAGGTCGGGGATTACCCCTAAATACTGGGGAGTCCGCCCTGAAGGCAGATAAAACCACTTTATGGTGCGAAAGAGAATCAGTTGGTGGCGACCCTGAAAGCTCTGACCAGTATAGGCCTCCCCCCCCTGAATGGTGCCCTTACCAAAACTCCTCTCCCCCACAAGCCAAGCTCGGCCATGATCTTGAAGAGCTCCAGCGACAATTTCAGAGGCACTGGCTGAGTTTTGGTTCATCAAGACTACAGTGGGTAAGTCTGTTTTAAAGGCTCCCTCCTGAACCATCGTCATCCTCAGCCGACCTTCCACCAGGTTCTCACGAGTGACAATATTGAGACCGCCACCAAGAAAGAGCCCGGCCAAACAGACCCCTTGATCTAGAGAGCCTCCAGGATTGGATCTTAGATCTAGAATCACTCCCCGAACAGAATCATGGCCTTCAGAGGCCCTCAAGGCTTCTATCACCCTCAAGCAGAGGTGATCGTACTCAAAGCTGCGAACTCGGAGATGAAGCCATCGCCCTCCTGCAAGATCCAGTTTCTGCACCTCAAAGTCAGGCAAAACAACGGGCCCTCGAGGGATCACTATGTCTTCAAGCCCTTGCTGTCCCTGCCTCTCCAAGGTCAGCCGAACAGAGCTTCCCTCAGACCCCCGCAAAAGGCTTCCCAACTGATCCAATGAGGGAGGTAAGGGCTGACCATCCATCAGGGCAATCCTATCCCCTATCCCTATGGGCTTTCCGCTGGCCGGCCCCTCGGCCAGAACCTCCTCCACATAAATGCCCCCGGCCACTTCCTGGAGTAGGAGACCCAGACCAAAAAAATACTGGTCCCCATTGGAGTGCCGATGCTCCAAGACCGCCAAGGCCTCAATTCGGGCATAGGGATCCTCGTAAGCTTCTTTTAGAAAAGCCGTCACAGCCCGAGCCGTCACCTTGGCCTTTCGGGCTTGGGAAATCTGGCCCCTCTCAAAGGCCTGCAAAAAAACATCGGACAGTTGAGGACGCCACCTTTTTTTTATTCGAAAAAGCTCTTGAGTGATTTGTGGAATCCGCTCACTAGGAGAAGTCCCTTGAGGCCCTGAGGCCTGAAAGCTGAGCTGCTTTAATCTTCTATCCCAAATCAGAGTCCAACGACTCTCACCCTCCTTTAAAACCCTCTCAATGGCCCAAAGACAGCCCCGCAGATGGTTCTCAGAAGTCCAACAGCTGGCCTGGGACAATTCACCCAGGTCCAACCAGTCCTCTGGACTGAACTGGACTTCCTGCCAAAACTTATCCTCAACCTGATCATCAGCCGACACAGCCCAGGGCAAAAGCAATAGAGCGGCGATCAGAGACCGGCAGATCATTCGGTATCCTCTCTCGACAGTTCTTATTTTGTGACGGGGGCAATATATGCGCAGCGGCGACAAGGGGCTAGAGACAAAATAGCCCCGGGGTAAATTTTCATGGAGAATCTGAAGTTTTTCTAGTTTTCCTGGGCGTCCGAGCCTTCCGGAGGACTTTCTGAGCTTCGGTCAAAAGCCAGACTCTTAAACTCATGGCCATCATAGTGAACAATTCGAGGTTCACCATCCAAGACCGTAGCGACATTGACCGGACGCCCCCATAGGGCTTGAAGATTCTTCATGGTGGCCTGCATATAATCGGGCTGCATCTCTATACCCTCAAAAAGGTGAGCCAACAGAAGTTCACCCCTATTGTTGAAGTTGGCATCCACCACGCTGATGATAGGCTGACCAAAGTTGGTGAGCTGAAAGAGAAACTTCTTTTTAATCAGGGGAAAATCCCTCGTGTCCACCTCAAACTGACCCGTGCGCTTATTGAACTTATACACAAACATCTTGTTCGCCACACAAAAGTCTTCCGTCAAAAACTGATCAATAAACATCACGTCGTTAAAATTACGTCGAACTTCAAAGATCTTTTCTCGTCCCTGATTGGTCTTACGGTCCCAGTTCTTCTTATCAGCCAGTGACTCACACTCTTCCCACTCTTTGCCAAATTGGCCCTTATTCCAGCGCTGCTCAATGTCTCTAAACAGTTCAATTCCCACTTTATAGGGGTTAAAACCCGTGGGAGACATGGCCATTGTTCCAGAGTGACGGTCTGCAAAGTCCACAATCTCGCTGTCATCAGCAATCTTTTCTGTCATCAGCTTGGCATGCCAATAAGAGGCCCAGCCCTCATTCATAATCTTAGTCATACCCTGAGGAGCAAAATAGTAGGCCTCTTCACGAATCATCGAGAGAACATCCTGCTGCCAAGGCTGTAAAGGAGCATGGTGAATAAGAAAGTGAAGTACATCTTTCTCAGGCCGCTCCGGATAGTTCTGCAACTTCTGTCGCTCGGCCATTTCCTCCTTCCGGCGCTTCTCCTGCTCTTTGACCAAACCGGGAGGGTTAATGAAGGACTCCATATAATCCCGATGCACCTTCAGGCGCCCCGGCCCCAAAACTTCTTGACCCTGCTCAGCCAATTCCAGCTCTTTTTCCAGGTTGGGAATTTTAACCCTGGTGTAGGGACTATGGCGATCGATAAGGTTTTCCAAACTCAAACACTTATCGATAAAATCCTCCACCACATCCACCCCGTAGCGGTCTATGTAGCGACGGACTCTGGTGGCATGGTTGGCCATCTGGTCCATCATTTTTCGATTGGTCTGGGAAAACCACTGATTGTTTTTAAAAAAATCGCAGTGACCATAGACATGAGCCATCACTAGCTTCTGGTCAATGAACTCATTGCCCTCCATCAAGTAGGCGTAACAGGGGTCATTATTGATCACCAGTTCATAGATTTTACTGAGGCCATACTCATAGCTCTTAGAGAGCTGCTCGTACTCCATTCCAAAGCGCCAGTGGGGGTAGCGCACCGGAAAGCCCCCATAGGCTGCAATTTGGTTCATCTGCTCGTAGGTGATTAACTCAAAAATCGTCTCGTAAAAATCTAATCCCACGGACTCGGCCACTTTCTTGATTTTAACTCTCTCTTTTTCCAGTTCAGGAGTTAAGTTGGCCATAAGTGCTACCTGCCCTTTCCCAGAAAATCTTTGATGGATTGAACAATCTTGTCCTTGTTTTCAATCCGACTGATCACCAAGCGCTCATCTCCAGGGAAGGCCCTTTCCAAGTCTTTTAAGAATTGCCCACTTCCATACTTGCTCTCCACTTGCCCATAGCCAAACATATTGACCTGAGGCAAAAAGAACTCCTTCAAAAGACGAACACAAAGCCGAGTGTCTTCTCCACTCCAGTTATCTCCGTCACTAAAGTGAAAAGGGTAGATATTCCACTCGTGAGGAGGATATTCCTCTTCAATCAGTTTTTTACAAAGTTTATAGGCAGAACTGATTAATGTTCCACCGGATTCACTAGTGCGAAAAAAAGTGTCCTCGTCCACCTCTTTGGCGGCGGCATCGTGAATGATAAACCGAGTGTCCAGGCCCTTATAATTGCGCTTTAACCATGCATTGATCCAAAAGCTCTCTAAACGAACAATTTCCTTTTGCTCCTCACCCATAGAGCCTGAGACATCCATCATATAAATGACGACCGCATTGGTTCGGGGGCTGACCGCCTTGCGAAAAGAACGATAGCGAAGGTCTCGTCGAATGGGAACAATCACCGGATTGTCTGGATCATAGGTCCCCGTTGAGACATAGCGTTTGAGAGCTTCTTTATAAGAGGCTTTAAAATGTCTTAGGCTTTCCGGACCCACACTGGACCGGCCGGTGTAGCGGTTCACTACTGAATCAATGGTCTTATTACCTTTGGGCTGGATTCGCGGTAGCTCCAACTGCTCACCCAAAATGTCGGCCAATTCCTCTAGGGTGACCTCGGCCTCCAACACATGTTCACCGGGCTGATCTCCAGCTTGCCCCTGCCCGGGCTGATTTTCACCATCCACAGGATCACCCGGATTTCCCTGACCTTGACCCACTCCTCCAGACTGCTTGGGCCCATAGCGAAAGCGGGGAATGTCAATGGACGGCACGGGAATTTTGACAAAATCCTTCTCGCGCTTGCCAATCATCTCGCCGTGGGTCACATACTTTTTGAAATTTTCTTTTACCCGACCCCGGACAATATCCCGAAATCGTTTATGGTCTTCCCTGATTGTCATGACCCGCCTTCTTACTTTTTATCCTTCACATCACCTCGCGCAAAGATACTAGCCACATAGTGAAGAACATCTGTGGCCGAGATTTCATCGTATCCAAACTCCTTAATCAGCCTGGTTTTTACGATATCAATCTTTTCCTGAGTGTCCTTATCCACTACGGAAGACACAAGAGATGTCAGCTTAATGGTGTCTTTTTGATCTTCGAAAAGCTTTAACTCCAACGCCTTGTGCAGACGCTCATTGGTCTTATAATCAAATTTGCGCCCATCCAAAGAAATAGCCCCAATGTAATTCATGATTTCCCGACGGAAATCATCCTTGCGGGACTCAGGAATTTCAATTTTCTCCTCAATGGAGCGCATCAATCTCTCGTCAGGCTCCTCATCCGCCCCGGTGAACTGGTTGCGCACCTTCTCTTTCTGAGTGTAAGCCTTTACATTGTCAATGTAGTTGCCACACAGTCGATGAAGAGCACTTTCGTCAGCCGATATGGCCCGCTGAACCTCGGCTTTGATAATCTCTTCATACTCCTGCTTCACGACACTGAGCAGTTCTCGATAGTCATTCCTCTCCTCATCACTCTGCAGGAGAGTGTGGTGCTTGAGCCCAGACTCCAGCTCCTTGAGGACCATAAAGGGATTGACGGAGCCACGGTTTCGCTGCTGTGACATGACAATGGCATTGGACAATTTATCTTGAATATAGCGAGGTGAAATCCCATCCATGCCTTCGCGCTGAACTTCTTTCCGCAGCTCCTTAATGTTGTCTTCCGTGTAGTTGGGCAAAGACTTACCATCGTAGAGCTTGAGCTTTTGAAGACGAGTGAGGTTCGCTTTTTTAGGCTTTTCTAGACGAGTGAGAATAGCCCACATAGCCGCCATTTCAATAGTATGAGGAGCAATGCTGACTCCTCTCAAAACTCTACTGTTAAAGTCTTTTTTATAAATACTCACCTCATCTCGCAACTTAGTGATATAGGGAATATCTATTTTCACAGTGCGGTCCCGCAGAGCTTCCATAAACTCGTTATCCTGGAGCTTGCGATACTCTGGCTCGTTGGTATGACCAATGATCACTTCATCAATATGGGTTTGGGCAAACTTTTTGGGCTTCACCCTATGTTCTTGAGAGGCTCCAAGAAGATCATAGAGGAAAGCCACATCCAATTTGAGCACCTCTACAAATTCAATCATTCCCCGGTTGGCAATATTAAATTCCCCATCGAAGTTAAAAGCCCGAGGATCGGAGTCGGAGCCATACTCTGCAATCTTGCGATAATTTAGATCTCCAGTGAGTTCGGTGCTATCCTGGTTCTTCTCGTCTTTAGGTTGAAAGGTCCCAATCCCAATACGATCAGCTTCGCTGAGGATCATTCTCTTAACCCGGACATGACTAAACACCTTGGTGATATCCCCATGGTACTTTTCCATGAGTTTACTGAAAATATAGCGACTGGGCGGGCACAGCTCACCTTGAATCTGAATGCGAAAATCGGTCTTATTGCCCCGATTGAGCTCGTCAATCACCTTCTGCCGCATCTCTTCAGGGATTAAAAGCAGCGGCTCTTCGTGCATGGGGCTGGGAAAAACTCGGACTCCCCGACCAAAGATGTCTTCGTGGTCTCCAGCCTCATCTACCCACTCAAAGGTGTATAGAGCTCCTGTATCGCTACGAGAATAGCGTTCCACCCCTCGCTTGAGTAATCGACAAATTGTGGATTTAGCACTCCCCACTGGGCCATGGAGAAGAATCACCCTCTTTTCAGTCCCATAGCCCAATGCCGCCGAGCGCAGCACATTCACTAGTTTCATTAATGGGATGTCCGCGCCAAAGACAGCGTCTTTGCCGTCGTTTTCCGCATCATCAAAAAACTTGTAATGAACAACATGCTTTTTAACGTCCACGTACTCATGGGATCCCTGTTCTAAGATCATGTCGTACATGCGCTGAAAGGCATTGCGAGTGACCCGGGGGTTCTCTCTGACTAAGGTCAGGTAATCGTCAAGCGATCCGGCCCAGTTCAAATCTTGGTAGGTCTTCCCATCATGAAGTTTACTGAATAGATCTGAAAAATTTATGCGGCCTGATTCCGTAGCCATTGACGCCCCCCTTTTTGCTAATTTCTATTATGCCCCAAGAGACCTGAAATCAGCAAATGCCTTATAGAAATTTGCACTTTCTAAAAGGAACTGGACTTTAGCCTAAGACCATTATCAATTTGAAACATCTTAGACCTAAATTTTCCTTATTCTCGGAGTCGAAATTGGCGAAAGCCTTCAGGAGCTGAGAGCTCAAAAAGCTCGGGTCGGGACTCCAATTGGGCCTGAAAAGAGGTCAAATTCACCTGAACTTGAGCTCTTTCATGCTCAATGGTAAAGCGTCGACTGGCCGCTGTTCTCTCTTGCCAATGAATGGCTAAGCCTTCCTCAGAGCTTTGACAGGAGCTTAGCCAACCCCCTTTGTCTCTCTCACAAACCCAGTCTCCTTCGCTGATGGGCTGCTCAAAGAGGATGTTGTGTAAATAATTGGGGCTCATCGACACGGACAAAACCGGAATCATGGACTCGGGTCGAGGGGCTCCAAAATAGAAACGCCTTTCACTGGAGACCAAATACCTCACTTCCTCTTCAGTCAAAACCAATGAGGCCAGATGGGCCCCCAGAGTGGACACCGCATCCAGACGCATCTTTTCGTTTCTCACAGCATTGATAGTGAGGTTGACTATAAAGGACCTCTGTTCCTGTTGATCTCGAACCAAGACTCGGGCCTCCCAGTGCCCCTCTTGAATGTGATCATATTTAAGGGGCCTGGTCTGGCAGGCGCTCAGAGTGAGCATCAACACTAGACTCAGGAAGAGAAGCTGGGGCCCGCGGCTGAGGCGCCACGAACTGCGCCGCACTGGCGGCTTCAGATTGCTGTTTATCAATGTTAGCCAACTTGGACTGAATTCTCGTTTTATTCTTCGCATCTTGCTCTATCTCCAGAGCCCGACGATACATCTGCTGAGCTTTTTCTACAAGTTGTTGACGGTAATAAGCGTCACCTAGGTGTTCGGCGATCACGCTCTCATCACCTTGTTTCCTGAAGGCCTTCTCCAAATAGGGTATGGCCTCGGCCACCCGTCCCTGCTTGAAGAGCACCCAGCCCACAGTGTCCAAGATATAGCCATCTTTGGGTTGGAGAGCTAAAGCGCGACGGGCCAGGACCTCAGCCTCTTCCAGATTCTTACTCAGTTCCGCCATAGTGTAAGCCAAGTAATTGAGGGCCTGAGCATGGTCAGGCTCCAACTCAAGGACTTGCCGCATAGAGGCCATGCTGTCTTGTTTTTTTCCCAAACGTTCTTGAATAGACCCCAGAAAAAAGTAGAGTTGAGCCTGCTCTGGAAAGCGCACCACCGCAGCCTCTAAGGCCTTGAGTGCCCTCGAATAATTTTTTTGCTCCTCAAGGAGTGAAGCAAAAAAAGCATAGAGCTCCGGCAGATCAGAGCGCCGCTGCAAGGCTTGATCCACCACAGAGACCGCCATAGAGAGGCGACCTGAGTTGCGCAAAATATAGGCTTGATGAATCACCGCTTCAGAAAAGTATTCACTAGAAGAAGAGATTTTACTGTAGTGAGTGCGGGCGAGATCCCATTTTTCCAATTGCTCATAAACAGCCGCTAGGTAAAATCGGATGCGATCGGATTCGGGAATTTCCTGCAGGATCAGCTCAAAGCGCTCCACCGCCCCATGATAGTCTTTTCGCTCTAGGAGCAAGAGTCCAATCTGCATACGCACATTCAAATTGTTCTGATCAAGTCTCTCCAAGTGCTGAAGCTGAACCAAGGCTCGCTCGTAGTCTTCTCTTTCCAAATAGCTTTGAGAGAGCAATGAGGCCACAACTCGCTCGGGCCCAAAGCGCTTTTGGTAGGATTCCAAAAGCTGAAGACTCTCATCCACCCGGTCACTGCGCTGGTAAATCTCAGAGAGAGCCAAAACGGAATCCAGGTGATCTGGCTTTAATTGGAGAGCCTTGCGCAAACTCCTCTCCGCCTCTCGCGTCTGACTTAAGGGCAGGGGCCCGGTGGCCTCCTCGGACCGGGGAGTTGCGGCGGCAGGTCTTCTCTGAGTCTCTCCCGTGGAAGGGCGATTTTCCCGAGCGAGCTGACGATTCTTTTCCAGATGAACTCTCCCAATATAGTGGTGGGCTAAAAAAGGCTCTGGATAGTCCCTATTCCTGGCCAGGGACTCAAAGTGCTGGAGGGCCTGGGAGTGCTGACCCTGTTCGGCTAGGATCAGACCTTTAAAGATATGGGCCTCCCAGTGCTGAGGGCGCCGCTCAATAATTTCATCGTACTGAGCCAGGGCCAGGTCAAAGGTGCGCATGGAGGCATAGAGCCCTCCCAAGAGAAGCCGCGCCTCCAAATAATCGGGGTCCATTTCTGCGGCCAACTCAGCCTGCTCAATAGCTTCAGTGAGGAGACCCTGGCGCAAGAGTTCAGAAGCCAGACGAAGTCGAATCACCGGACTCTTCTGATCATAGATCAGGGCCAGTCGGAAAGACTCTGCCGCCAAGCGCCCCTTTCCCTCCAAACTTAAGGCCTCACCCAAAGTGTAATGATAGTCGGCCTGTGACCTCATAAAGAGTGGGTCGATGGTGGCTCCATCCCCTTTCCTGATCTCGGGGGGGCTCATACTGGCCGGTGCCGGGTTGAGGTTGGACAGAGCTGAGTCCCGTAAAATAGCTGAATAGTCAGGGCTGGAGGTCGCACAGCCCATATGGGCTAAAAACAGGCCGAGGGCCATGAGTCTTAGATCTCGCCGAAGAGTTGCCTTCATAAAGCACTTCTCGGCTCCCGGATATATACACTTAAGTATTTAACAATATTGAATAAATACTAAACTTTAGGCCAGCTCCCTAGCCCGACCTTGGCCCCCAAAAGGGACTTATGTCAAATTGCGTTAACCAAGTTTTTGACGGACGATGTCAGTGGTGTAGAGGGTTTTGGCGCGAAACGTTAAAATCTTTGAAAATTCTAGCATATACCCCTGTAGTGATCTTGACAGCCCGTGACAGCCAGGGCTATGTTGCCCCCGAACAGACGGGTGACATGCCGCGATTAACACAGACCATATATCGGGGAGAAACTTCCAGAGGGAGGCATTCTGGTGAACCAAGAGGTAATGATGTCTAGCAAGACAAACAATCCAAGAACTAAGATTATTAAGCGCTATCAAAACCGCAAGCTCTATGACACTCAGCAAAGCTGCTATGTGACTTTAGATGACATTGCCAAAATGATTCGCTCCAGCGAAGAGGTCATGGTCATCGACAACAAGACCAAGAATGACATCACTGCAGCCACTTTGACGCAGATTATTTTTGAAGCGGAAAAAAAGGCCTCCCAGTATGCTCCTCTTTTTACTCTACGCGAAATCATTCAGAGTGGGAACGGCAGCATCTCAAACTATTTGGCCAAACTTGGGGCCTTCCCCAAAGACTACGCTGAAAAACAAGCCGCTGCTCAAGAAGCTGCTGCTCAAAAAGGCGAAGGAGCTCGTCCCTCTTATGACGACCTCAAGCAGTCTCTCGAAGAAAGAGTGGCCACAGCAGCCAGTGCCGCTACAGCTACCTCCAACAACGACAGTTCGCGCAGTGGCAGTAACTACAGCTCAGAGCAAACTCCTGAGCTTCCCAGCTCCAACAAAAGTTTAAATAATTAAGTCATTGACTCTTTTTTTGCTCAAAGGGATTCATCTTTATGAGGTGAATTCCCTTGATGCCCCTCTTCAAGTCCAAAACTCACTTTAGAGAACGCCAGTGAACAAACTGCTTCTGCCGGGGCTCGACCCGAATGATCTGCTCAGACTTGGCCTCGCCAATGGGCAGGCCCAATGCATTGAAACCCTGGATATCCACTCGATACTCTCCCACAGGCAAAAAGACCCGGGCGATTTGTAGACTCTCTGGCAGAGTGGACCAATGCCTAAGGTCTGCCCGGTCCATAAGATTCATCCCAATCCAAGCTAGCATTCCCAAGGCTTCATTCTTTTGTCTCACCTGATCAGCCACTACGGCCTTAACTCCTATGCCGGCCAAGCGCTTGGCCAAGAGAAGGCCGTAGACCTCCTCGAGGGCCTCAGTGGCCACCTGATTGACATCCAAAATTCTCTCGGTTTGAACTGCACCAGCGGAACCCGCTGAGCCCAGTAGATCTTGCAGGGGGGTGAATTTGATGCTCGCCCTCTGGGTTTGACTTTGGATGGGGCGAAGCTGAGGCAATCGATACTCTTCGGGGTGAGGTCTTTTCCGTGGCCCCCATCCCTGTTGATACAAAAACACAACCTCACCATAATGGGGGTCTCTCCATTGAGGCCTTGCTTCCAAGCCAGGGTATCTTTTTCTCCAGGCCGTCAGCTCTTCTCTTTTTCTCCCCAAATAGGCCACCCGGTAAATGTCTTCTCTTAAAAAAAGAAAGTGAGGTGCCAACTCATAGGCCCTTCGGTAATCAATATAAGCGCTATCAAAATTTCCCGCTTTCTCCCAAATCAGTCCCGAAATGTAGTAGGCAAAGGGATAATCTCGGTAATTGCGCTTGGCCTCTGTTCGATAGAGATGAAGTTTCTGATTGATTTTCCGAGTCTCCACCTGAGCCGCCTCAAGGTCGTTGAGTAGCAGAAAATTGGTAGCTAAAAAAATGTGAATTAATATTTTTTCATAGTCCTCGCCTTTGTACTGAACCATTTCTTCAGATAGCAACAAAGATCCTGAAATACGGGAAAGAGAGTAGTAGTCCTGGATCTGGGCGAGGCGCTCAGCCTGCAATAGGGACCTATTACTGCCCTCAAGATCCCCCGCCAGCTGCTGAGCTAAGGCGTAGTCCAGAAGGTAAACAAGCTGGTCGCCCCCCTCTTTTTCAGCCAGGGGCCTTAAGGCTTCAGCCGCCTCGCTAAATTGGCCCTGACGTAAAAGATCCCGCCCCTGCTTGACTCGAGTCTCATAGGTGGCACAGCCACTGAAAGTAAAAACAGTGAAGACAAGACCAACAAGGAGGCGACCTATCAAGACTACAGACCCACTCGACGCTTTCTAAATAGCTTGCGGATCTGTTTGTGATCAGACCACACTATCAGGCCGGTGCTCAGATTGGTCAGATTCAAAGTCACTTTGTAATAAACTGTCTTTTCTCTTCCAGCCTGCTGGACAATCGAGTCCACTCGACCATTTACAATGAAATCAGCTCCTACCTGACGACCCGGCCCTGCACGAGTTGGAGCTTCTACCATTCCTGAAGAGTGGTATTCGTACTCTTCGGCAATATCCTCACGGGCGGCTCGGTCCACAAAAGTGACTCGCCCACCCCGCATCAACTCAACGGTGACCATGTCGGTGATACTCTGAGTATCAATATGCTCGCTGGTCTTATTCTCCAGCCGAGTGACCATCAAAACAGGGGGAGTTGAGGCCCCAGCAATGGCCTGGTGGGCGGAGAGACTAGACACCAGTTCGGCCACAGCCTTTTGCATATCTGTCTCGGACCATTGATCCGTGAGTAAATTGGCTCTCTCCACATCAGAGTCATAAGCCCCCTTCACAAAAGCTCTGGGACCACAGCCTGTTCCCAATAGAGCCGCCCAACCGATTAAAAAGGCGCCCAATGCCAGCGAACGAAAGACCATATTCTTCCTCCTGTGATTTTTTACTCTTTTAGTCTGCTCCTATTCAGATTCATTGGCAAGTTAGAGGCCCCTTAAAAGGTCCGAAAGTCGAACCGGTCAGAAGTCTAAAGCCGCCTATAGCCATCAGAACCTCAGGCCTCTTCTTTGCAGAGAGAGCCTGGATATGAAAGCCATCACAAACAGTTCTCTCGCCTTCTCTATTCTTCGCCCCATTGCCCATCAAACTGTGGAAGAGTTTTGGGCTCTCGCCCTTAATCCTGCTAAAGTCCCGCTCCGCACGGAGCTGCTCTTCAAGGGAACGGTGGACGCCTGCCTTGTTCACCCCCGAGAAATTTTCCGCTTTGCTCTCTTGGCCAATGCCTCCTCTTTAATTGTGGCCCACAACCACCCTAGTCAAAACTCTCAGCCTTCCGAATGGGATCTGAAAGTCACCCGCCAACTGGTCGAAGCCAGTGAAATCCTCCAGATACCCCTTATTGACCACCTCATTCTAACTAAAAATAACTATGTGAGTTTTGCTGATGAAGGCTGGATTTAGAGCCTGAAACCGGACTCTCTATTTAATGGCCCCACCAAAGGACTCCCTCGCAGAACCTGACCTCTCCTCTGACTGAGGAAATCGCATGGGCTCGGGCCGCCGGATACGGCGAATATCCACAACTTCTAAATCATCATTGAGCCGGATCTCATAGCCCTGAGCCCGGGCGTTAGCCAAAAAGGCCTTAATATACTCTGCCTCATAGAGAGCCTCATACTCCTCCATCCATTGGCGATGGGCCAACTGACTGTCAATGCGCCGATCGGCCAAATGGGAATCGGCATAAGAGCGATCGGTAGAAATATCTCTATAGACTTTCTCGGAACTACGATCCGGGGGCAAGTTGGCCAAATGCGGCGGAAGGGTTCCCGGACTCTCCTGAGAAGCCCCTAGAAATTGTCCTAGGGATGGGGCCAAGTCCCGATTGGCTTGCTCGACCTGCCACTCCCGGGAGGCCTTTTTTCGCTCAATCCCTTGAAGGTGTGCAGAAACTCCTTGGTTGATTCTCTCTCGGACTTTGGCCTCAATTTCCAATCGCCTCTCCATATCCAGATCCGTCCGGGAATCAGATCCCTTTCTCGGCATAGAAAAAAGAAGAAGCACCAGCCCTAAAGCCATCAGGCTCCAGATCCAAGGATCACTGATCTGTAGATCTTTGAGCTTTTTCATTCCTTTAGTATGCCGCCAAACCTAAATCAATGAAAGGCTGGTTCTGGTGGTTCATCCGATAAATACTTTCAGGAGGTGGATATTTATCGGATGAACCACTAGTCCCCTGTCTCACTTTGAGACAGCTTTGATGGGTAATATGATCACAAACTCCGTTCCTTTTCCTGGCTCCGACTCCACATGAATATCTCCCCCATGCTTTTGAATAATCCCATAGGAAATACTCAAGCCCAGCCCGGTGCCACGCCCCATGGATTTGGTCGTAAAAAAGGGGTCAAAAATCTTCTCCACTGTGGCTTTACTCATACCCCGACCCGAGTCTCGAATTGTGATCTTGATGCTCTCCCCATCTGGAGCTTCCGTATCTATCCATATTGTGCCCGAGCCCTCAATAGCCTGAGCGGCATTGGACAAGATATTCATAAAGACCTGATTGAGTTGACTGGGGTAGCAGAGCACTAGGGGCAAAGATCCGTAATTTTTTTCAATTTGGATGCGATTCTTGATCTCCCCTGTCAAGAGGCGCAGAGTGTTGTCCAAGCCCTCGTGAATATCTACTTCCTTGAGTTGCGCCTCCTCCAATCGAGAGAAATTTCTTAAACCTAAAACAATATCTCTTGTTCTCCGAGCCCCATCTTCACAGGACTGAATCAGCTTGGGCATATCCTTTTTAATATAGTCGTAGTCTATTTTCTTTTTAAGCTCTGCCATAGATTTTGGATCTTTCTCCAATTGATCAACTAGATTCATCACTTTCTGAGAGTAGTCACGGAGATGGGTCATATTGCTGTATATAAAACCAATGGGATTATTTAACTCATGGGCTACCCCTGCCACCAACTGACCTACACTAGCCATTTTTGCTGTGTGAACCAACTTAGCTTGAGTGTCTCGGATTTCAATATTGGCTTCTTCAAGCTCTTTAATTTTATCTTTTAGCGCCTTCTGACTCTCAAAAGTTCGCTTGGACATCTCACTAAAACTTTCAGCCAAGAGGCCCACCTCAGTGTCCGTGGTGACTGGCAAGTCCACCGGACCTTTTGACAAGTCGGTCCTATTTATACCATCTAAAATTTCATAAAGAGGTCTTAATAAAATTCTAGAAATAATCAAACTCATCACGATGAGAAGGACAATAATTGCGCCAACGACAGTAAAAAATGCGTAGTTAATATTGCGCAAAATAGCACGGGCCGAACTCTTTGAGGCCCCCAATCCCACAACAAACTCAGAGTCACCCCATTTGAGACCTTGAAGCATAAAATGGTATGGTTCTTCTCTCAGTGTGTGGTCAAAAAAGCTCTTATTGTTTTCAAAAAAGGAAAGAAAGTAATCTGGACCTTGAAGACTTAAATCTTTATGGGTGGACACCAGAGTCTCGGACTCCGGATGCAAAAACACCAACTCTAAACTAGTTCTATTTTTTAGATTAGAAATAAAGGCTTCATCCAGAGAGATAACTTCTTCTAAATACCCTACAAGGCGACCTGTAGCTGAGAGAACCCGTGTGAACACCACCAACTCAACCCAGCCGGAGTTAGGATGGTCGGGGTCTGACTGCAGATCCACTAGGCCAACTTGAGTGCGATCTCCAAAAGAGTCCAGAAAGGACTCGGAGAGAAAAACATCTCCCCTCTCCAGCTCCGGTTTGCGCTCGACTTGACCTTCCGAGTTCCTATACAAAGCCGCATCCAGGCGTCCTTCTCGATTGTAAACCCAAATACGTTGAGCAAGGAGCTCAGTAGAAATCCAGCGTCGAACAATTTCTCTCACTTGGGGTATATTGTTGCTCGTCAAGTGAAAGATAAAAGCCTTATCTTGTGAATGGCGTAATGAGTTGGCTCTTAAACTCTCTTCAAAATCTCGGAGGATAATAGCTACTTCTCGACCATTGCCCAAAAGCCTCTTGCTGAGCTCCTGATCGATAGCCTGTTCATATTTAACCAGAGAATATCCTGTGATAAAGGCCAATGGAGCTACTGAAAACAGAACAAACCACATGATCAGAATAGCTCGGAGCGATTTTTTAGGGCGCCTTCTCAGTTCCATTAAATCTTTAAAAACTCTTTTTTAGAAAGTGGTCCACAGTTCCTCTCTACTGGGATGGGTCTTGAGCTAGTACCTCCGAAACTTCGTCAGTCGCTGCACTGCTGGGTTCACTTGGTGGAGGCTCCTCTTTTTCGACCCGCTCCAACCACAGAATAAAACGAATTTGCCCTGGAGGCATCACTCTCCAGTGAGGGTTCTTGAAGATCCGGACTGGACCAATACCGCGCAGACCAGAGGCCAGCTCATCATAATTGGCCTCGGGCAAAGTGAAGTGATAGTAAGCTCCTTGGGGTCGCATCCAGCCTAAGGGAACCTCACCGGCTTTTTCTCCTCCCAATGCGACAATTTTCTCCGTCACCGATCCCGCGACTTCATCCACATTGGCCAAGTTCATAAAGGCTCTGTAGATCTCCCCCTTTAGAGCGGGCTCCGAGGCCTCTGCCTTCTCAGGTGGCGAAGCCACCGCTTCGGAAGGTGGCTCAGCGGCTGGCTCGGAAGCTGGCTCAGAGGAGACCACCTCTTCAGAGGCCGATGCCCTATCCTCTTCCGACTTCTCCCCTTCTTCTTCAGTCTCCCCTGAAACTGGACCTTCCACTTGTTGAGACTCGCCAGAGGGTAAGTCTTTTACCTCAGCCAAAACCAATTCTTTTGTCCGTCGACCGGACCACTCAAGAAGGTCATTCCAAGGTATAAAAATAACCATAAGGGCAAGGACGAGAGAAATCAGAAAGGCCTCCGCTGTCCAGCGAGCCATATCTGGCCACTTTCGCCAGTCCATGGTCTCTACCATCTGCTGAAACAGGGTTTTATTCGACCTAATTTGCTCCAGAGCCGGACGAGCCACTTCGACTTTCGAGAGCTCATGACAAAAGGTCAGGCCCTCACGAAGGGCAGCCAACTCCATCCGACTCTCTGAACAATCAGCCAAATACTCATCCATAGCCTCTTGGCGCTCAGAATCTAGATGGCCACTGACATAGTCGTACATCATTTCTTGGCAGAGAAATCGGCTGAGCTTTCGTCTCTTTTTCAAAATACTCTCTCCTGCCTAAATTGTAGGGTCACCTGAGTTGTTTGAGGGAGCCCAAGTGCCTGAGACCTCGGCCCACCCGGTAGCGGACTGTGCCCAAACTCACACCAAGGCCCGTTGCAATTTCCTGATCTGAAAACCCTAAAATCTTAGACCAGATCACGGCTAAGAACTCCTCTCCATCCGCGTCTTTTCTAAACTGCTTCCACACCCCAAGATCCAGACTGGGAGGGATCACAAAGGCCGCCTCATGAACGATCGAGGCGCTTAAGGTGGCTTTATTTTGAATTATTTTTTTCCAACCCAAGTGAGTGTGATGGACAATCAGGGAGGTCGCTCGGGAATCGCTCTCACTCTCAGAACCTAAGCTCTTGAGGCACTGGCGCAAGCTTTTTAGGGTCCAGTCCAGAGCTTGGTTCTCATCCAAAAGCACATAAAAATAGAATAAAGCCACAGAGCGGATCTGTGCTTCAGAGAGCATCCCGATCAATCCACAGTAAGCTGTTTAAGTAAAGCCAATTCATCCAACACCTTGCCGGAGCCTAAGACCACACAGGACAGAGGATCTTCGGCAATAGAGACCGGCAAGCCAGTTCTCTCCCTGAGCAACACATCCAAATTGGCCAACAGAGCTCCCCCTCCCGTTAGGACAATTCCGTTGTCCACAATGTCTGAGGCCAATTCAGGGGGTGTCTTTTCCAGAGCGGTCCGCACGGCATCTACCACTTCACTCAGTGGATCCATCAGCGCATCGTTGACCTGAGAGCTAGTGATTTCAATCGTCTTTGGGGCTCCAGCCACCAAATCCCGGCCCTTAATTTCTAAAGAGCGCTCCTCTTCAAAAGGATAGGCATTGCCAATTTGAATTTTGATGTTCTCTGCCGTTCTCTCCCCAATCAACAAATTGAACTGGCGGCGCACATAGTTGACGATGGCCTCATCAAATTTATCGCCAGCCACCTTGATCGACTTGCAATAGACGATTCCCCCCAAGGAAATCACCGCCACCCCAGTGGTGCCTCCACCCATGTCCACCACCATATTTCCGGTGGGATCGGTGATGGGAAGGCCCGCCCCTATGGCGGCCGCCATGGGCTCTTCAATCAAGTAGACTTCTCGAGCCCCAGCGGAGTGGGCCGACTCCTTGACCGCCCGCTTTTCCACTTGAGTAATGCCATAGGGCACACAGATGATGATCCGCGGGCGGATAAAGCTTTTCCGGTTTCCCGTGGACTTATCAATAAAGTATTTCAGCATAGACTGGGTCACTTCAAAGTCGGCAATCACTCCATCTTTAATGGGTCGAATAGCCACAATACTGCCCGGTGTTCGCCCCAGCATATCTTTGGCTTCTTTGCCCACAGCCAACACCCGATTCTGCGAACCCCGATAGTTCTTTTGCACAGCCACCACTGAAGGCTCATCCAAAATAATCCCCCGCCCCTTGGCGTAGACCAAGGTGTTGGCTGTCCCTAAATCGATGGCAATGTCGTGTGAAAAGTATTCGGAAAATTTATCCATGAATCCCATACAATGCTCTTTCCTGATGCGATCTGCCGCAGCCTGGGCTGCAATGGATCTGCTGCTGTCCAATGTGGCCTTTATTGCCTGATGGGGCTATGGCTGCACTGGATAAATTGTTGCTGTCTCTTTACTCATCTCTCTGGGAGCTACAATTAATCTAGGTAGGGATAAAAGCAGAGTCAATACGACAAGTTGGGCTGAGTGGTTGAGGGGGGGCTTTTCTCTCTCCAAGCCAACTCCCGGGAGAGATGTGAATGCACAGCGTTAATCTGCTTTTGCTGCTCCGAGATGTCCCAAGAGAGCCTCAGAGCAAATATCTGGGCCAAGCCCTCCATCAAACTAAAGCCATGATCGGGGCGGGAGAGAAAAAGGGGGCTGCGTCTCAAATAAAAGTCTTCCAAACTCAAGCACATTGTCTGTTCAATGGCATGGAGGGCTTCGAGTCCCCATAGAGTCTGCTCTTCATCCCAAGTCTTATCCAGCAGCCCTTTACGGGAAAGAATCTTGAGGGCCTCAGGTCCGTGGCGCTCGGCCAACCAATGACAGTGCTCGGCGGGTAAGTAGCCCCTCTCGGCCCAGGAATCGGCCTCCCTCAGCGCTCGGCGCAAACTCTCCTCGGTCACCAAAGGGTTGAGAGGCTCTTTGCTTTGCCCATGGGCAAAGCGCACCTTGTCCTCCACTGGAAACTGATCCAGAGCCACCTGAACTGTCTCCTCGGCCATCCGCCGATAAGTGGTGTACTTGCCCCCGGTGACAAAAGTGATATTGCGAGGGTCACTTAAAATAAGATGTTCCCGACTTGTTTTGCTCTCGGTCTCCGAGCCGTCATCTACCAAGGGCCTGACCCCGGCATAGGAGGCAACAATGTCGGACTCCTGAATCCCCGCTCCTGGGAAATAGTGATGGATCACATTGAGAAGATAGTCGATATCCTCCCGCTCTGAGCGAACATCCTCTGGCCGCCCCGGGTAGTTGGTGTCAGTGGTTCCGATAATGACCATTTCGTGGCGAGGAACGGCAAAGACAATTCGCTTTTCTTGATCGGCAACCATCACCACCGCTTCCTTCAAGGGAAGTCTGTCCCGCATGAAAGTGAGGTGAATGCCTTTGGTTGGACGCAAGAGCTCTTTCCACTGTCCAAAAAGCTCTTGGCCCAACTGGTCGGTCCAAGGCCCCACAGTGCTGATGAAGTGACGGCCTTTTAAGGGAAAAATCTGCCCGCTCAATACATCCCGACACTCAATGGCCACCAGTTGACCCTGATCCAACTCAGCGCCCTTGGCCTCCACATAGTTCACACAGTGAGCCCCCATTCGAGCCGCTGAACGCAGGGTCTCTAGAACCAGGCGATCGTCATCCATATAGGCATCTGAGTAGGCGTAAGCTCCCAGTAGCCCTTGGCTGCGAACCTCAGGGTATTGCTCTTCAACGTCTTTTCTTGAAAGCCTTTGATGCATTTCTGGAGCTTCAAAGAGCGAGAGGGCATCGTAGAGCCACATCCCCAGTCCCATTTTAAGCATGCCCACTCGCCCTCCTTCATAGAGAGGTAGGACGAAGCGCAGGGGATGCACTAGATGCGGGGCCATTTCAAACAGCAGTCGCCGCTCAGCCAAGGCCTCAAAGACCAGACCAAACTCCAAGTTCTCCAAATAGCGAATGCCTCCATGGATCAGCTTTGTCGAGCGGGAGCTTGTTCCAAAGGCAAAGTCCTTGGCCTCCACTAAGGCCACTTTCATCCCCCGGCTGGCCGCATCCCGGGCCACACCGGCACCGGTGATTCCCCCCCCAATAATCACTAGGTCGTAAACTTCTCCAGCGGCCATGTTCTCCAAATAAACCGTGCGCTCACGGAAGGAAAAACTTTCGTCCTCTGACTTGTTGGTGGTTGAGGCCATTAAAGCTCCTCTAACTTTGAGGTCTTGATCTCCACGAATCCCTCTTTCAACATCTGGGGGTTCAAACGCTCCACCTCCGGGCCCATTTTGTCTAGAGGAACACTGGGGGGCAGTAACAGTTTTTGTAAATGCTTCTCCCGACTTAGCCGGTAGGCCAAGTCCATCATCGACAGGGCCAATTCGGGCTTTTGGGCCGGAAAGCCCATATGCTCAACCCAAAGGCTCTGGGTCATCTGCCGAAAAAATAACAGAGGTTGAGCTAAAAAATAAGCTCTTAATTCTCCCGAATCCGACCACAGCCCAAAGCTCCATCCCAAAGGCAAATAGTGATCCAAAGACTCCTGGCGCCAAGGAGAGTGCCAAGAGAGAAGCTCACGCTCAATGGGGTCTAGGTTCTGAGATTCCAATTGGTCCCTCTCAAACCTGAGAACCGCCGGGGCATCTTCAGCCTTCAAAACAACAAATTGATATTGAGTGGAATTGGGGGATGGCATAGGCTCTTACCTACCTTAGGCCCAAGGGCTTGTCCAGTGAGCCGATAAGCTACTGGTCAGCGACATAACGGCCAATACACGGCCAAAACAACGAGGAGAAGCTTCCATGAGCCCCTTTCCTGAAGAAAAACTCCACCAGATCTTGAACTCCATTGACCAGACCCTAGATCAACTGGAGGGGCAGCCGGCCGTGGCCGCCTTTGATGCCGATGGCACTCTTTGGAACACCGACATGGGCGAGGCTTTTTTTCAATATCAAATAGACCACTGTCTCGGTGACCGGCTGCCCCCAGATCCTTGGCAGCACTATCACAAAATGAAGGAGGAAGCCTCACCTCAGGCTGCCTATCTCTGGCTGGCTCAGATCAATGCGGGCCTTCCCTTAGAGCAGGTTCAGCGCTGGGCCCAGGAGTCGGTGGAGAAAATTCAGCCTGTTCCTGTCTTTGAAGCCTCAAAATCCATCATCGATCACCTTCTCTCTCGGCAAGTGCAGGTTTATATCGTCACCGCCTCCATTGAGTGGGCCGTTCAACCTGCGGCCCCTTTAGTGGGCTTGAAGCCGGAGAATGTGATTGGCATTCGCACCAAGGTGAAGGAGGGACTCATCACCTCTGAGCCCGAGGGGTCTATCACCTACCGAGAGGGCAAAGTTCAGGGTCTTAAAGAGAGAACCGGCCATCAGCAGGCCTTTTTCTGTGCGGGCAACACGGAGGGAGACCTCCCTCTTCTGGAGAGCTCGTCAGCCTTGCGCTTGGTCATGGCCGCTAGCCTCCCAGACAACGAAAACTTTTCCACAGAGCGCAAAATGCTCCAAATCGCAAAAGAGCGCTCTTGGTTCCACCATGACTACCTGGAAGGGACCAGTTACCTCTAGGAACAAGGCTTAGTTTTCTGAGTTTTCCGAGCTTTTAAGATCGCAAAGCCTCAATCTCATGGACTTCCTTAGGAACCCCCTGAGTGAGGACCTCCGGCCCCTCAGCTGTGATCAGCACATCATCTTCGATGCGGATGCCTAAACCCCTCAGCTCTGGAGGGGCCTCAAGGTCCTGAGCCGGAATGTAAATCCCCGGCTCCACTGTCAGGACCATCCTCTCCTCCAAGGGGCGGCCCTGGCCCTTGGCCAACTCCGTCTTTCCCGCATCGTGCACATCCAAACCTAAAAAGTGGCTCACTCCATGAGGATAGTATTTGCGATAACTGCCCTTCTCAATAATTTCTTGCGGACTGCCTTTGAGCAGCTTGTGATCGAGCATCACTTCGACAAGGGCGGCAACTGTTGTTTCCTGAAGCTGAGAGTAATTAGTTCCCGGACGCATTAGAGCTATGATCTTTTTCTGCACCTCAAGAACTTGATTGTAGAGCTCTTTTTGTGCCGAGGTGAACTGTTTGGAAACAGGAAAACTCCGGGTGATGTCTGAAGCATAACCATGGACTTCAGCTCCCGCGTCCACCAAAATCACCTCTCCAGCCCGACACTCTTGATCGTTGAAGACATAGTGAAGAGTGGTGGCATTGGCCCCAGAGGCAAATATTCCCTGATAACTGGGCCCCGAAGCCCCTCGCGCCATGATCTCATAGAGAAAACGACCATAGAGGGCCCGCTCATTGATACCTGGAGATGTGAGTTTGATCACTTCAATATGGGCCTGAGCGGCAATTTCGGCCGACTCCCGCATCATCTTGAGCTCGTGATCGTCCTTGCGCAGCCGAAACTCACCCAAAAGAGGATAGGCATCCAAAATAGGCAAAAGACCCCGCCCTGAACGCCGAGCCCGGGTTTGCACTCGCAGTAGAGTGTCCTGGAGCCTGCGATCAAAGGCCACATCCCTAAACTGACTGTAATAAACTTGGTCTACCTCTAATAGAAGCTCGGCCGCTCTCTCTTCAAAATCCTGAATGGGATAGGCCCGATCAACTAAAAAGTACTCTTCGGCCCCCTCAGGACCATAGCGAAAACCATCCCAAGTCTCTCTCTCAACATCCTTGGAGCGAACAAATAAAACCGCTTCCGGATCTCGCCCTGGCCGAAGAAGCAGAACGGACTCAGGTTCCTCAAAACCGGTGAGATAGTACAGGTTTGAATCCTGGCGATAGGGGTGGTGCACATCAAAATTGCGAATGGCCTCAGGACTGGCGGCTAAAATCAAAGCGGAACCCTGAATATCCTGACCCACTTGATGGCGCCGCCTCTTAAAGATCTGCATATCCAATTCAGGCTTTCTCATCTTCTTATTCTCTCTTTGTTAAAAACCGTATTTGTCGGCGATTCTTCTTGCTGCAGCCCGCCCCGCTCTCTCCCCAGCTGAAACCAATTGCCTGCGGTTGGCAAAGTCTTGAATGGGAAAAGCCCCGGTGTTGACCTCAATCACCTCATGCACCCCTTCCAAACTCTGGGCCTCAGCCAGACTTCGACGCAGCTCCTGCCAGAGAATAGCAGAAGCCCAGTCCTCTCGCAAACTCTCCGCTCCGACCAGCTCCCCCGGGGACAGTACATTGATCAGGATTACTAAATTCACCCCCTGCTGCCTTAAGTGCTCAACCGCTTCGCGGAGGGCAAAAGCAGCTGCGGACCAAGAGGGCTGCTGCGCCCGAAAGAGGGGAGGAAAGGGCAGGCATCTCTCCAAAGCTTCCTTAAAACCGCCCCGAGTTTGCCACCTCAGTCCAGCTCTCTGCAAAGACAAGCTGGGGCAGGCAAAATGAATTTTTGCCCTCTCTATCGAGCTATTGGGTCCTTGAAATTGCCGACTAAGAAAGGGGCCCAAGGTCTCTAAACTGTCGTTGCGCCGACGCAAAAGCCCCCCTCGCTGCGGCAAGTCTGACTGCTCCATGCGATAGAGCTTCCACTCCACTTCATGGATCTGGCCGTTTTGTGCATAGAGGGCCGCCACCAAAGCCCCCCACTCCAGTCCCACCACTGCCTCAATGGGAATACGGGCTCTCTCTAACTCCTTTAAAACTCCGGCCTGAGCAAAGCTCTTAAACCCACCGGGACCGAATATCACTCCCACCTTGGGCATTTGAACGGGGGCTGGAGGTGAGGGCTGAAGCGGCTCCTCCAAGGGGTCAGAGATCCCAGGCCCAGGAATCTGGCCCTCGGCTTTTGAATCCTTTGGATCACTCACCTCACCGACTCCTGGTGGGCGCTCGCGGTCTCTTTGGCGCAGATCCTCGCGAGTTGTCAGGCCAGCACAGCCCAGTTGTGCCAACAACAAGAAAAGGACAAGACTCACAATTTTAAGTTGTCTGTGCATAAATGAAAAACTCCTGATTGCCCTCAGTTCCCGGGAGAGCGCTGGGAAAATAGTCAAGGACTTGCAGATTTAAGGCCTCCGCCACTTGGATAATTTTTACTCTCACCACCTCATAAAGTCCATCATCTTTGACCATTCCCTTTTTTGTCAGGGCCTCGCGCCCCACCTCAAACTGAGGTTTTACAAGGGCCAAGAGCCTTCCGTTTGAGGGACTCATGAAAGGCCTGATTTCTGGGAGTGCCTTGGTCAAGGAGATAAAGGAAAGATCCATCACCACCAAGTCAAAGCCCTGAGGAGGACAATGAGACAAGAAGTCCTTATGGCTCTTCAAGTCCTTCACATGAAGCTGCTCAAAATGGCTCACACGAGTGTCTTTTTGAAGAGCCTCCTCCAGCTGCCCTTGCCCTACGTCCACCCCCACCACTTTGAGGGCTCCAGCCTGCAAAAGACAATCGCTAAAGCCTCCCGTACTCTGACCCACGTCAAGAGCTGTCCATCCTTTTGGCTCCACTCCCAGATGCCTGAGGGCCGCCTCAAGTTTAAGGCCACCTCGGGAGACGAAGCGCAACAAATCTTGCGACTTAAGGCGAATATGGTCAGTTGAAAACTCTGGTGAAAGCTTATGGCTGACTTTATCCACCACTTGCCAGCCCATTTCGCCCTCAAACACTTCCACTGATCCCTGACGAATCAGCTCCTGAGCCTTGGCCCGAGAAGGGGCCCAGTTGTGAAAAACCAGCCATTGATCAAGTCTCATTCCGCTTAGGTTTATACTAAAATTCACTCACAGACGATCTTTGTGAATAAAAAAGGCCTTCTAAAGCCAAATAGGCAGTGTTAGTCTATGGCCAGAAAATCCAGAATGCCCAAAAACCTCGAAGAGGAACCTTTTAGGAGAAGTTTATGATTCGAGCCCAGCGCAAATATATGATTGTTATTTTGGTGGCCCTCTCTGCGGCAGTGGCTGCAGCTCTCGTCTGGTCCTACTCGGGCCGCATGGGTTCACTTATCGGCTTGAATCTTGGAGGAGGCAGCGGCAGCGAGGCCTCCATGGCCTGCGTGGCCAACGCCTTCCCCGTCGTAGTCATGGAACATGGCAAATTCGCCATTGAAAAGCTACTCCGAGAACTACAGGCCGAGGGCGAGGATGTAGGAGATCTGGGGGAAGAGAATCTTGATCAATGGGTTCTGTCCGAAGAGATTGATCAGCGCTTTTTAGATTTAGCCGGAATGGTACAAAATGAGGATCTCAGTGAAAGTGAGGCCCTGGGACTTCAGAAGCACATCCAATCGGAACTCACCGCCCTTGTAGCTCTATTTAAAACTCAAGCCCCAGATTACATGAAGGACTGTACCGCACTTTTTCATGAAATTGTGGGAGACTGCGGAGACCTTGACCAAGAAAGTGAGGAAAACGAGCAGTGCATGGTTAAATACCAGCACAAAGTGGCTCAACTGATGAGTAAACACTTGGATTACAACCCCCAAGACCTTTAGTTAGGGTTTAGGGGCCTTGGACCACAAGGTCACTTCACTCGGGTTAAATTAAACAGGGCCAGCTGCTGTAAGCTGTCGGTAGGGCCTGGTAACTTTTTAAGGCTGCGCAAAGATTCATCCACGAGTTTTTCAAGAAAGGCTCTGGATTCTCTAACTCCCATAACTCCCACCAGGCTCACAGGCTCTGGGTTGTCCACATCGTAGTCTAAAAGGTCATCCGCCACCTGAAAGGCCAAGCCCAGGCTTTGAGAGTAGGTCTTTAAGGCTTCTTGAATGGGCTCTTCGCTTTGAGCAATGAGGGCGACCCCCTGAACCGAGGCCTCAATCAAAGCCCCCGTTTTGAGGCGGTGCAAGCGTTCAACCCCTGAGGGGTCCAGTTGAGGATGGGGTTCAATATCCAGAGCTTGGCCGGCCACCATACCCCTCAGTCCCGCAGAGCGAGACAACATCAAGGTGAGTGAACTCAGCAGAGTGGGCTCCGCCGCATAACTTCTGGCAATCCAATAAAAAGCTTCCGTGAGCAGAGCATCGCCGGCCAAAAGAGCCATGGCCTCGCCAAACACTTTGTGATTGGTAGGCTTGCCACGACGGTAATCATCGTTATCCATTAAAGGAAGATCGTCGTGAATCAAAGAGTAAGTGTGGATCATCTCCAAAGCACAGCCCCAGGGCAGGGCCCGAGCTTTGGGCAATTGCAGAGCTTCAGCTGTCAACAAAGACAGCACCGGACGAAACCGCTTGCCCCCTGACATCAGTGAGTAGGTGACCGATTCTTTCAGCTTTTCAAAGCCCGGATCAGGTATGGGTGGCCAATCGGCCAACATCTCGCCAAGATGGGTTTCAACCCACTCCACCTCCCGCGAAAAAGTCGCTTCCAAGGACTCAATCACGGCCATTTTCCCCATCGCTATTCATATCTTCTGTTAAAAACTCTTCCGTCACGACTTGTCCCTCACTGTCCACCTTCAAAAGCATTTGGACTTTCTGCTCAGCCTCATTCAGTTGAGTGTGACACTCTCGAGAGAGCTTTACCCCCTCCTCAAAAACTTTTAGGGAGTCCTCAAGAGAAAGCTCTCCCTTTTCCATTTCCTGAACAATCTCCTCAAGACGTCCCAATTTTTTTTCAAAGTTCATCGTTTCTTTGGCCATTTTTTTCTCCTTTAATCTGCATCACTTGAACCTGGGCTCCCCCTCGGGCAAAGCGAATGTCTAGACTCTCACCCACACTGATTTGGCTGACCTCTTTAATCACCCGATGTTGGGTGCTGCTCACAATGGAGTAACCTCTCTCCACCACTTTCAGTGGACTCAAACTCTCCAGCACGGCACTGGCACTCCTCCAGCGGCTGCGCCGGGCCTCCAGGCCACGAAGAGCTTGATTGCTCAACTCCAATTTCAGTTTCTCTACCTTTTGCCCCTGCCAGCGAAGGCGCTCCAGAGGAGAGCCCAGGCGATGGCGGATCAATTCAACATGGGCCCGGCGCTGGGCCAGATGGCGAAAACACGCTCCCTCCAGACGCAGGCGCAACTCGTCTAAGCGCATGATTAAGTCCTGGAGGCGCCGTCGAGGGTCCACCAAGTGGCGCTCTAAACCTGAAAGTCTTTGCCTCTCCAAGCGCAAGAGCTGTTGAAGGGAGCGGATCAAACTCCGCTCCAAGGTAGTCACTCTCTCGCCCAGCTCCGCCGCACTCTTCACCACCACCTCAGCGGCAGCCGAAGGAGTGGGTGCCCTTAAGTCAGCCACAAAATCCGCAATGGTGAAGTCCACCTCATGACCGACGGCGGAGATCACTGGCGCAGGGTGGGCGGCAATGGCTCTGGCCACAGCTTCGTCATTGAAGGCCCAAAGATCTTCAATGGAGCCTCCCCCCCGGCCGAGGATCAGTACATCCACATCCAGAATTTGCGCAGCCATCTGTAGCCCCCTAACAATGGAGGTCGGCGCCCCCTCTCCCTGAACCAAAGCGGGAATCACCGTGACTTTTAAGCCAGCAAAGCGCCGCCGCAAAACATGCAAAATGTCTCGAATGGCCGCTCCCGTGGGCGATGTCACTACCGCCAGATGCTGGGGTAGTGCCGGCAAGGGCCGCTTGCGAGAGGATTCGAACAAACCCTCTTTCTGCAGCTTGGCTTTGAGCTGCTCAAAGGCCTTTTGCAGAGCTCCAGCTCCCACTGGCTCCATCAACTCGCAAAAGATTTGGTAATTGCCTCGAGGCTCGTAGACGGTGATTTTACCCCGGATTAAAACCTCTGCCCCATCTTCGGGACGAAAGCGCAGACGAGAGTTGAAGCCACGAAACATGACAGCCTGAATCTGGCACTTTTTATCTTTAAGGCTAAAGTACCAATGGCCGGAGCTGTGAGCCTTAAAATTGGAGATTTCACCCTTGAGCCATATCAGAGAAAATTGATCCTCCAGCTGTCGCCGGATACAGTTATTGATTTCTGAAACTGAATAGACATGGGGTTCTTCCCCCAAAATCATCTGCTCCCGCAAAGGCCGCTCCCTGTTGCCGGGCAGCCTAGCCTTGAGACCCTACAGAGTCAACCCAGCCAAAGGCTCTGGAGAGACCAAATCGCCCCCACCACCAAACAAATTAAAGCCAGACCACGATGGGCTTGAAGTTGAGCAAGGAGCTCCTTAGGGCAACGGGCCTCTGCCCTCTCCATCAGCTGAGGCCAATTCAGCACTAAGGTCAGCAGGAGGCCATAAAGCAAGACAAAAAAAGGAAAAATGAAGTCAAGTTTTTCTATCGTCACCCCAGCTTTTTCGGCAGTTTTGACTCAGAGTTGTACAGGACCAAATGCCAATTCTATTTTTATTTTTACAAGATCCTCTTTTAACAGCCCCACCCATTGCGGGATTAAGAGGGCCTTTGTTATACTGATTTCAGTTCTTGTGGGCTGATGACAAAGTAAACCCTACAAGTCATAGAATTGGGGGCTGTCCCTCGCAATGGTGAGCAAGCTCATCTCGAATGAGAAGCCTAAAGTTGCAAAATGGCCACCCACCTTAAAGACACGGGTTTACGGATTCACTCAGCACCACAAGAGCCTTTTTTTATCAAGTCACTCAATGTTAACGACGACCGAATTCACTCCCGAGCCTCTGGCAGAAGTTGCAGCTGAACCATTTGGGCTTGCCGTTGGACCTTTATGTCCACCTTTTCTCCCACTCTTAAAAATCCCAAGGCGCGCGTGTAATCGTAGATGTTTTCAATCTTCTGACCGGCCATCTCCACAATCACATCCCCTGGCCTCAGTCCGGCCTTGGCCGCCGGGCCATCGGACTGCACTCCTGAAATCAGCATGCCCTGCACATCGGGTTTAGAGTAATCTGGGATGGTGCCCAGATAAATTCTTACCCCTCCCCGCATGGGCCCATGGCGCTGGCGAGGCAGAGAGATGTAGTCCAGTGACTGCCTGCGACTGGCCACCCTTTGCGCCACTCCAGCCATGAGTTGAGTGATAGACTCCAAACCTTCGTAATTCAACTTGTCCGCTGTGTCCCCAGGAGAGTGGTAGTGCTCATGGGCTCCAGTGAAGGCTGAAAGTATGGGAACCTGATTCAAATAAAAAGGAGTGGTGTCTGTGGGCAAATAAACCTCATCTTGTAAAAGAATAGAGAGCCCCGGGGGAGGCAGATCCTGACTGGCCCCCTGAACAATCTCTGGCCATAGAGAGCTGGATCCCACACCGTTCAACGTGAGGCTCTGTTCTAGCCGCCCCACCATATCCAGGTTGAGCTTGGCCATCACTTGAGTTCTGCGCCAACCTCGCTGCGCCGCGATTTGCTCCACGTAGTGCGTAGAGCCCAAGTTGCCCAGCTCTTCTCCTGACCACAGAGCAAAGACCAAATCCCAATTCAACTTACTGCCCTGCCGCTTGAGTTCAGCAAAGTAATGGGCCATCTCCAATACGGCCGCCACTCCCGAGGCATTGTCATCGGCCCCATAGTGAATTTTTCCCTGATCTTCAGCTCCCGCCAGAGAGCTGCGCTCAAGCCCCCGCCCGAGGTGATCTAAATGGGCTCCAATGACCACCACTCGGCGCCCTGGGCGACGACTCGCAGGCAGACGGGCCAGGACATTGCGAGTGGGTTTACGCTGGTGAACGAGGTCCACCTTGCCCTTGATCTCTATTGAGCTCAACTCCAAGCTCTCAGTTTCTCCTTGGTCGAGTCGTCGCTGATAGGCCCCCAGGTCCTGGCCCTGGGCTTTCAGCCAAGCCTGAGCCACTGCATCCGAGATAGAGAGGGCCGGCAAGCTCAAGGTGGCCGACATATGCTGGCTCAGACCCACCAAATCACTTTTCACTCGGGACTCAGGGCCACTGACCACGATAATTCCCTTGGCCCCCAAATCTCTTGCCGTTCCCGCCTTGGCGTGCAGCTCAGCAAATGGTGCCAAGTGGGCCCTCTGCTCGGGGGAAAGTTCCTCCGGCAAATAGCGAAACACCATTACCCACTTGTCATTAACATCAAGGCCAGCATAGGAGTCATAAGCCCCCTGACCCTGAGCCATCTCGGGAGCCATAATCCCATAGCCTGCAAACACCACTTGCTCTCCAGAAAAATCTCCACTCTGAGAAAAAGACAGAGGCCGCCAGTCCTTATCCAGGACCAATTCCTCTGCCGGAGAATCCTTCTGAGTCAGAATTTTTAAGCGATTGCCCTCACCCCAACGGGTGCCCGCTGCAAATTCAAAGTTCTGAAAATAAGTTCCTCGGTCTCCATCTGGACGAAGCCCCCACAAATTGAACAACTCCACAGCATAATCCTGTGCCAGCCTCTCGCCCTCAGACCCCGTCATGCGACCTTCCATCTTCTCTGAAGCCAGGTAAGTCACATGGCGGCGGAGCTCCTCAGCGGAAATCTCCGGACCAAAGCTCTTTGCCAATGGCTTGGCCACGGGCAAGTCTAAGGCCTCGCGAATTTTTTGGTCATCCCAACCAGCCACAAAGATCTGAGCCTGTCCCGTCGGGGTGCGAGCACTAGACCAAGTCAGCTGTTGGCCGTCAGGTGTGAACACTGGCAGACCATCAAAACCTGGAAAGTGAGTGACTTGAATAGTGGGAGAATCAGACGCAAAGCTGCGAACATAGAGTTGGAAAGTGTAGCCACTGCCACTGGGTGAGCCCGTTTTTCCCTGACGGCGGGCTTGAGCCCCTCGTCGGGGTGGAGGGTCGGGGGGGCGATTGCTGGCAAAAATGTAATAATCTCCCGAGGGGTGAAAAAAGGGAGTCCAAGAAATAGCCCCATAGTTGGTCAGTTGTCGCTGATTAGAGCCATCCACATCCATCACAAAGATCTCGGCCCCATAGCCTTTCTCCGCAAAGCGCCGCCAAATGATGCGTTGGCCATCGGCACTGAAAAAGGGCCCTCCATCATAACCGCGGTTGTGAGTCAGGCGCTGGAGACCTGTTCCATCGGGCCGCATCTTGTACAGCTCAATAAAAAATGAGGGGTCTCTCTCCAGTCGGGCTTGATCTTCCTCGCTCAAGTCTTTTTTATAAGCATGAAAATTAGAGGCAAACAAAACCCATTGTCCATCAGGAGAGAAGCTGGCCTCCGCCGTATAACCTCTTTTGTTGGTCAGACGACGCAAATTTTTTCCTGAAAAGTCTGCGGTGAACAGATCGTAATTCTCATCGTAGTCCCAGGCATAGCGCCTTTGCTGAGGACTTTGGCGAGCGGCCAGCTCTTCCTTTTGTTTGGTCTCACTTTCAGGATCCAAATGAGTGCTGGCAAAGAGAATACGCCGCTCTTGGGGGTGAATCCAAGCGCAGGTGGTTTTCCCCGTGCCTGAAGACACTCTTTGAGTTTCACCAGTCTCTCGGTCCAATAAATAAATCTGATAAAAGGGGTTCCCCGGCTCTCTCTCGGCCTGGTAAACCATGTAGCGACCATCGGCACTAAAGTAACCTTCGCCCGAACGACGTCCGGCCAAAACCATCTGTTGCGGGAGAGAGGTGAAAAAAATCTCTTGGTCGGTCAGGGCCGTGGCCGCACTTGCAGGGGCCCGAGAGGAGGCTGAGTTGGGAAGCCACGTAGCGGCCAACAGAGCCAAACCGATCAGTCCCAGGATCACCCCGACCAGTCCAGAAGCCCTCTGAAGCCTCCGTCTTCTTTGTCGACCGAGACACTGAAGGCCTTGAGTCTGCTCAGTCAATTGTGACTTATCCCCTCTAGAATTCCCCTTCTTCACCAGCCCTTCACCCATAGCCCACTCCTCTTGTTGAAAAGTCCATACAAGCTATTGATTGCCGCCCGGTCAGGCAAGCTTTCCAGCTTCATAACAAGCCCTGTCATAAGCTCCTCTCAGCTCACCCAAAAAGCTTTGACCTCGAAGGATCTGGACCAAAATCCACTGAGGAGAAAAAATCTATCACCGATAGATTTCCAGATGAGAGAAAAATCACCACAGAGTCTCAACTGGCTTTCAGATTGGCCACAGTCCCTCCTAATGGCGGGTTTAGCTCTTACACTTTTTGCATTGCAGCTCCCCTTGTCCGCCCAGGGCCAAAGCCCCGCCCGAGGCGAGACCTTAGTCCTAAAACAGCGCACCACCATCTTCAGCCAGCCGGGATTTCAATTTTCCAACTGGGAGAAAGCCAAGGAGCAGGGCGCCGATCTCCAGCGCCTGGCCTGGCCCGAGGCCGGGGACGAGGTGGAATTCTTAGGCGCCGTTCGCGTGGGGAGTCATTCCAGCCAAAGGCTGCCAGGCACCTATTATAGAGTGCGCTATCGCGGGGGCAACACTCCACCTGGAGGAGTGGAGGGCTTTTTAGTGGCAGATCTTGTACAATCTAAGGGCTCCTCTGGGTCGAGTTCTCGAAACAGGACTGAGGCCGAAGACTGCTCCGCCTGCCACTCGGGTCTGCAGAACCAAGTTCAGCGCATTGGCCAAGTCATTGAAAGCGGAGCTAAAAGTTCTGGTGCTAGGAACAGTGGCCCCAAACCGGCTTTAGTTAAAATTAACCAAAGAGGGGGTTTTAATTCTGCCTGTCGAAGATTCATTGATGGCAACGGGGAACCCGGGGCCTACGGGCAAGTGGTCCTTCAGGCCATTCGCCAAATCGCTCCTGACTGTTTTTTTCAGCAGATGGAAGTGGGGGACCTATGTCCCCCTTACGCCAACTTTAATCAGGAGCAAAAAGAACACTTTTGGCTCTGGGTGATGGCCTCTTTGGCTCAAGATGAGTCCAGTTGCAACTCCAGAGTGACGGCTGCGGCCACTAATGGGCAAGCCGTTGGCCTGTTCCAACTGGAACAAAGTGTGGCTCTGCGCCGAGCTTCAGCTCGGGACCCCCAACTCTGCCGAACCTCTGGCCGCACCGAGACCACCCAAATTGGCTTTCAAGCCGAGTGCGCCGTCTCTATCTTTCGCGACCATCACTGCAAGCCCTCGGCCAATCGTCTGGTCTACCGCGGCAGCTACTGGCAACAGCTCAGGCGACCCAGTGGCGGAAGAGTAGGAGCTCTGATAAGATTAAACCCAATGTGTGGGGGCTAACCGATGAGACTCATGATTCCCAAATGAAAATGGAGGCTTTGGTGAGTAAAACAAAAGTTTTAGATTTGAGCTTTGCTGGCCTTCGCTCTCTGGTTTGCATCAAGATTCTTCAGTATATGTCTCTGGCGGCTGTCCTTGTCGGCTGGGCTCTAGCGGTTCAACCCACTCAGGCCTCGCAGCCACCCATCGCTCAGGCCTCGCAGCCATCCACGGCTCAGGCCTCGCAGCCATCCACCGCTCAGGCCTCGCAGCCATCCATCGCTCAGGCCTCGAAGCCATCCATCGCTCGATCTGCCGCCAAATCTTCTTCTCTGCGCCGCCAAACGGCCAACACTCCTTCTCCCCAAAACCCCGGTGAAACCAGTGCCAACCTCAGTCAATTTAAGTCCGAGTTTCTTCAAGTCACCGGTCTGCGCAAAGGTCACTACGAACGCCGATCCGGCCCCGACACCTGTCAGGAGGGGGAGCTGCGTTTGGTAGAAGTGGACTCCAGCCTTTCTGTTTTATTGGGCGCCCATGCTCTGGTCACTGGATTGGGAAGAGGCTCCTTTGAAAGCCAGGATGACGACTGCCTCAGCCAGGTGGAGGCCTCTTTTTCCCAAGGACAATTTGGCGGCACTCGAAAAGAGCATTGCCAGGGCGAGCGCCCCCTCAGCATTGAAGTCAAGGTGGAGGTTCTCCCCCAAGGCCAACTTCGCTACCAGCGCACCAACCGCCAAGGCCGCAAAGTCATCTTTAAGGAAAATTGCCTCCTCCAGCTCGCTGGCTCCTGATCTCATCTAGTCGTTCCCCGATTGCCGATGTGATGCAAATTGTTTTTTTGCTTCTACCCACTCCACTCCAAAATGGTCTTTAGCGGCTCGCTCATTGCAACTTCCACAGAGCAGTCTGAGATTGCTAAGCTCTCTGCCCCCACCCCAAGCCACGGGCTTCACATGATCGAT
>SKLV01000029.1 GCA_007121385.1 Bdellovibrionales bacterium | reverse complement strand
GGAGTCGCAGAGTTCATTGGGAGAGGGGCAGCCCGCTGTGCTGCCCCCTGTGCCTCCGTAAATGGTGGGAACCACAACGGTGGTGGGATCATCTTGAGTGGTGCGAAAGCGAGAGTTAGAAACTCCTGTAATCGTTTGAATGTTGATGGTGGCCTGGGCCTCTCGAGTTGAGAAAGAGAGAGCCCCCAAGACCAAGTTAAAACTCAGAGTCAGAAAAGCTGTGGAGAGAGTCAACTTCATTCCTCTATCACAGCACGACCTGTGCCTAGAGTCCACTCTCGAGTCATGAAGGGGGGATCAGCTCAAGTGAAAATTCGCTCCGCAATCTGCAGGCCGTTGAGAGCGGCTCCTTTGCGCAAGTTGTCCGCCACCACCCACATCAACCAGCGTTGAGGGCTGTCGAGATCCTGATGAATTCGGCCCACATAAACTGGGTCTGTTCCCGAGGCCATCAGGGCTGTGGGGAAGAGATTCTCCTCCAAGTTGTCCATCACCTGAAGGCCCGGCATCTGCTCCAGGCTGTGCAGGATCTCTGGCCTTTGGGCTAGTTTTTTTAAGCTCAGCCACAGGGCCTCGGAGTGTCCGTTGAGAGCCGGAACCCTCACCGTGAAGGCGCTCACCGACAGATCCGGGAGCCCAAGGATCTTCTTGCTCTCCCGCATGATCTTCATCTCCTCACTGCTGAAGCCTTCGGCATTGAAGCTGCCAATATGGGGGAGGCAGTTAAAGGCAATGGGGTGAGAAAAAGTGGAGCCCGCTGTCAGTTTGTCTTGGCCGCTCATCCTCTGCTGAGTCTGCTCTAAAAGTTCCTGTTGTCCTGCCAAGCCGGCCCCACTGACCGCCTGGTAGGAGGCCACCTGCACAGACTCCAAGCCAAAGTCCCGGGCCAAAGGCTTCAGCACCATAACCAATTGAATGGTGGAGCAGTTGGGGTTGGCGATAATACAGGGGCCGCTCAGAGAGTTCAGCTGGTCGCCATTGACCTCCGGCACCACCAGGCGAATCTCGGGGTTCATGCGAAAGGCGGCCGAGTTGTCCACAGCATAGGCTCCCGCCGCCACGGCTTGAGGCGCCCACTCCCGACTGATGTCATCGCCCGAGGAAAAAAACACCAAGTCCAAGCCCTCAAAGCCTCCGGGCTGTAGAGTCCGCAAAGGCCAGTGGCGCCCTTGCAGCTCCACCTCTTTGCCCTGACTGCGCTCGCTGGCAAAGGGACGAAGCTCTCGCACTGGGAAGTCTCTTTCTTGGAGAAGAGTTAAAAACTCCTGACCGACAACTCCCGTGGCTCCCACCACGCCAATGGCTAAGGGTTTAAGGCTCATATTTTTTCAACTCCTTGGTTCGTCTTCTTCAATAGCCTCGTGCAAATCGTCTTCGTCGTAGGGAGGTTCTTCTCCCGTCCCTGCTGCATATTGGGGTGACATAAACAGGGGGCGTTTGGGATCCTTGCCCAGGCGTAAAAAGCCAAAAATAGCCCCTAAAAGGGCGTAGGACATAAACATCACAAAGAGCATCACCTCTGGATGCATGGCGACCACGGCAAACAAAAAGACGGCGGCCACCAGATAAGTGAAGGGCAGGCGTTGGCGCAAGTCCACATCTTTAAAGCTGCGATAGCGGAAGTTGCTCACCATCACAAAGCCCAGCAAAAAAGTGATGGCCAGAAGGGCGTAGTTACGGGAGGCATCGATTTCCAGTTCATGAAAGGCCAGCACCGAGCTGGCCACAATTCCGGCCGCCATGGGGATGGGCAGCCCCTGAAAATAGCCTTTTTCAAACACGGCCACCTGCACATTAAAGCGGGCCAGGCGAAGGGCTCCACAGGCCACAAAGAAAAAGCTGGCTAACCAGCCCAAGCGACCAAAGGGCTCCAGAGCCCATAGGAACAGGAGGAGGCTGGGGGCCAAGCCAAAGCTGATTAAGTCGCTGAGAGAGTCGTATTCAGCTCCAAACTTGCTGGTGGAGTGAGTCAGGCGGGCCACTCGACCGTCTAGCAGATCAAAGAGGGCTGCGGCCACAATGGCATAGGCTGACCAGATGTAGTTCCCGTTGATGGCGAGAATAATGGCCACATAGCCAAAAAACATATTGGCTGTGGTCAGCAGATTGGGCAGCACATAGATATGCACTCCCATGCGCAGACGCAATTTTTTTGTGCGTTTTTTGGGCCACATATTTTTTTAAAAGCCTCCAAAGACAAAGAACAAAAGCCACAATAGAACGGCACTCACCAGAGGAAAAGTAAAATTGTCATCCAGTCGCCCAATGGGCACCAGCTCGGCCAGGGCCCCGATCAGGCCGGCCAGAAAGCTGACCACCATCAATCGTTCCAGCATCAGGTTGTTCCAGTAAAAAAAGATGACAGAAATCAAAGTGCAGGCGAGGAAAGCCGCCATGGTCCCCTGAAGGCTTTTGGAGCCGAGAATTTTATCCTTCCCATAGAGCAGACCCACATAGCTGGCCAAGGGGTCAGCAATGGCCAAAAACAGTAGGCTGAGCAGAACAATGGGTTGAGGAAAAAGAGCCACTAAAACGAGGACCCCCACCATCAGATAGGAGATTCCCGCATAACCGGTCTGCTCTTGCTGGCGCATCACCGGCCTAAACAAATGAATCATAATCCGGTTGAGCCCGGGCCACTGATGGCGAAGGAAATCGATGGTTAAGGCTAAAAAAGCTCCTAAAACAGCTAAGCGCAGGGCCTGAGGCCGGGAACTGTAAATGTAGAGCCCAATAATGGTAAAAACTCCCAGAGCGTGCCAGAGCTTGCGCGCCAGATGGAGGTCTTTGCGGGTTTTAAGGGGGCTCTGGCCAAAATTCATCACAAACCTTCTTAGCAGCGGGCCCGCTCAAGCACAACGCTGCCGAGGGGCCGCTTTACGCCTTGCGCTGTCAGCAGAATGACAGGCTTAAGTGGCTGTGAACTTTGGATTTTTTCTCGCCTCCCGGCAGGGCTGTGTGGGCTTTGGAGAGGGCTTTAGGGACTGCGCTCCCAGCTCTTGGGCAGCCTTTTTGAGTTCATGCAAAAAATTAGTGAAAACAGTGCCTTACATCCTTGCCGCAAGAGGGGTAAGGGCCCTGGTCTTGCACTTTCTCTCTATGATGGAAAAAGGGAGCTTTTTGCCCTCAGTCTTGAACCGATTGAGCCTCTTGGCTGGGGACGGGCTTTGTCTGTGGCTGGCTGCGGCCTTGATTTTGGCCTGTTGGGGAGCCGGGGCTCAGGCCCGGCTTCTGAGTCCCGGAGAGCGACCGGGCTATTTGGACTCGGTGAGCGAGGAGCGCCACAGCCGAGTGGTGGAGTTGGTGGTGACTTCTCCCCCTCCGGCCGAGGACTCAAGCCCCTTGCACGAGAGGATTTTCAACGATCAACTGTCTCGGGAGTTTCAGGTTCAGTACGAGCAGAGGTTTGGCCACACTCAGGCCGAGCGCCAACTTCTCACCCCCAATCGCTTTGCCGAGTATGAGTACTCTTCCCTCTTAAGTGTCTCTTTTGCTGAAGACCAGGAAAACAAGCGCCGCTTTGGCGACTACATGATGAAGCGCCTGGTGGAGTATCATGTGGACGCCTACGCCAAGTCCAATCCCAGTGTGAGGCCGGTCTATGAGCTGAAGGATAGAGTGGCCAATGTGGATTTGGAGCTGCGCCAGGGTTTTAAATTTCGCTTCCGCTACTCCTACAGCGGCAACTATCTGGATATCTTTGTGGAAAATCCCTATCAAGTGGACACCCGTTTCAGTTTAATTATGGACCCGGATCGCTTTGGCCCCTCAAGGGTAGAAGATGGAGTTCTGTCTTTCCGCTATCCCTTAGAGAGAAACCTCACCCTGTCCTACCACTATAAGCTTCAGCGGGGGGTATGGTCCCTGGTGGGAGAGAGGCGACTGAGTCCCCAGTGGACGGCCAGCCTTTCTGGCTCCACCTATGCCGAAGGCGAGAATGGCGAAGACATTCGACAGAACTTGGTGCTTCTAGGGCTCAGTTGGGTGCACTGAT
>SKLV01000121.1 GCA_007121385.1 Bdellovibrionales bacterium | reverse complement strand
TCAAGACCCTCAAGACCCTTGCCTTTGCCGGTGCCAAGGCTTTTGCTGCTGCCAAGGCTTTTGGCCCAAGGATAAAGAGTTTCCAGACAGTCCTCCACGCCCATGGTGTAAAACATAAGTGCTCCTTGTTGCATTGACAGGGCCCAAGTGGCCCGTCACAGGGCCGGGCTTGGGCTTATGGGCTGAGACAAGGCAAAAAGCTTGCCAGCCAGAGCTGGCAAATAAGGGCCTTTGAGAGAATACTCTTGTCCGGATTCCGAGACTTCGGACAGTTGTAGCGAATTACAGTGTTAGAGGTTGCAGTTCTAGAGAATTGATGAAGGCTTCCGAGATAGGTCTAAAATTTTTGCATGAACGCACTGCGGCCTCATTTCAGTGTGCTGAAACGACACTTCAATGTGCGGATCAAAAGTGCTTCGCTACTGGATATTGTCGGTGATTTCCACTCCGGCGTCGGAGTGAGGAGAGTGATGGTCGTGATTTCCACTCCAACGTCAGAGTGAGTGGAGGGGGGAATTTCGCTAAGTGATTTTGTTTGCCAAAGAAAAAACGCCCACAAGAAAATTTTTGTTGACGAGATTTTCGACCTCACAAAGGCCTCAGGGTGAGGTTTTTAAGATGAGTTTTAATAGAAAAAATGGGTTCAAGTCTTTGCTCTCGAGTATGGGGCTTTTAGATGGTTTAAAGAGGCTCTCAGTAGCCAGATGGGAAGCTCGCAAAATTGACTTTTTAAAAGCCGTGGTAGAGTGGGTCGCAACTAAACCTTTTCATCAACAAAGGAAAAGCCGGCCATGAACTTAAGTTCTTTGAACAATAGAAGCAGATTCAACAATGCCAACATTGCCAAGTCTTTGACAAGCCTTAGTATTTTATCTTCCTTAAAAGATCAGGAACTGCTCGATCAGACTAAGAGTTTAGTGTCCAAGGAGAGACAGCTGTTGACTCAAGTTCTTCATTATCTGCGCGAGGTGGAGAGGCGAAAACTCTTTTCTGATCTGGGCTATCCCTCACTTTTTGAATATGCCGTACGAGAATTGAAGTACAGCGAGGGGCAGGCAGGTAGGCGGATTCAAGCCATGCGCTTATTGAAGGAGTTGCCTGAGTTGGAGGGAAAAATTGAGACGGGAGCCTTGAGTTTGAGCAATATCTGCCAGGCTCAGAGCTTTTTTCGAGAAAAAGAAAAGGGTCGAAAATCGGCTCTGGAGGTGAGGGGAAGGACTAGGGGTCAAGTTCCGAGTCAGGACCAAATTCAGAATCAAGCCCAGAATCAGGCGGGAGCTGCCCAGAAGCCGTTGGAGCCAAGCCTATCTGCGCAAGAAAAACTTGAGGTCTTGCAGAGTTTGGAAAATTGCTCGGCTCGGGAGGGGCAAAAAAAGCTGCTTCAACTGGAGCCAGCCTTGGCCCGGCCCAAAGAGAGGGAAAGGGTGATGGCGGATGACCTCACTCAAGTCAGCTTTGTGGTGTCGAAGGATTTAAGGCAAAAGTTGGAGGAGGTACGTTCCCTGTTGGGGCATAAAGCGGTGGGGTTGGGTTGGGCCGAACTCATAGGGATGATGGCGGAGTTGAGTTTGGATAGCTTGCGAGTGAAAAAATTTGGCAAGAAGGGGGCTAAAGAAATGGAGGGGGCTCAGCAGATGGCGGTGGCTACGAATAGCCCTAGGGGAGGGGTTGATGGCTCTAACGGGGCGGAGGGGGCAAGAGTTTCTGTGCCGGCTGGTGGTGCTAAGCCTGCTCAGCCCAGCCAGGCGGGTGAGTGTAACCTTTCTCAGGTGGAGGCCAAGACCAAAAGGGTCTCTTGTGGCGGAGCTCCCGCTATGGGATCAACTCCGACGTCGGAGTTAGTGGGAGGGGCGGAGTTCACAGCGGCGAGAAATGGACTCAGGAGAGCGGTTCCCCGGGCGGTGCAGAGAGAGGTTTGGCGGCGAGATGGGGGCTGTTGCAAAAATTGTGGGACCCGGCGGGGGCTTGAGTGGGATCACATACAACCTGTGGCTTTGGGAGGAAGTTCGGAAGCGGGGAATTTGAGACTACTGTGTAGGCCCTGTAATCAAAGGGCTGCGGTGAAGATCTTTGGGATGGAGAAAGTTATGCGCGGGGTGAGAGAGCAGCGGGGTGAGAGAGCAGCAGGGTGAGAGAACAGGAAGGGGGGCCTAATAGGCACTTCACGGGCATTTAAGAGGCGCTTCTGAATGGGCATTTCGGGTGCTCAGTGAGTGGAGTGCTTAAGTCGGCTGCCTAAAAGGCATCTAGTGGCGGCCGCTAGCGGCCGCGGCCAAACAGGACGACGCGGACGGTTTTGAAGAGGATGGCTAGATCCAAGCTGAGGGAATAGTTTTTAATGTAAAACAGATCGTACTGGAGCTTTTGGCGGGCGTCCTCCACGGAGGCTCCATAGGGGTAGAGCACTTGGGCCCAGCCGGTGATGCCGGGGCGAACCAAGTGGCGCAAATTGTAAAAGGGGATTTGTTTTTCCAGAGAGTGGGTGAACTCGGGGCGCTCGGGACGGGGGCCAATAAAGCTCATCTCTCCGCGCAGCACATTCCACAGCTGGGGCAACTCATCAATGCGGGTGAGGCGAATAAAGCGCCCCACTCGGGTCACTCGGCTGTCGTTGGTCTGGGCCCACTGAGCTCCTTGGGCTTCGGCGTCCTGGCGCATGGAGCGAAATTTCAACAGAGTAAACAGGCTGTTGCCCTCGCCCACTCGCTGTTGGCGAAAGATCACCGGCCCCGGGCTCTCCAGGCGAATGGCCAAAGCGGTGAGCAGCATCAGGGGCAGTGTCAAAAGCAACAGAGCCAAGGCGCAGCCCAAGTCCAAAAGCCGCTTCACCCGGGGACCCAGAGGGTTGTGAAAGAGGTGAAAGCCCTGAGTGAGAGCAAACCAACCTCCCTGCAAGTAATAGATGGGCACCTTCTGCCACAGGGACTCGTAAAAGTCCGTCAGGTCATAGACCTTAACACCGCGAAAGCGGGCCTGCATAAGCTGGTCCACTAAGTCTTCGCTGAGGGGCTGTTCCGAACACAAAATCACTCCTGCCCAATCCATTTTGAGAAGGCTGGGCAGCTCTTGCCAGGAGGCCTGCACAAAGTGGGAAGAGGGCGGCTCAAGACTCTCGGCCCCCTGCTCCCCTTCCTTGGCCCCCCGACTTTCTTCAACCACGCAGACCACCTGTCCGGGAATGTCGTTGTTCAGCATTTCAGTCAAAAAGGCGTTGAGATAGTTGGGGGAGCCCAGCAAAAGCCAGCGCAGGCGAGCGGCTCGCTTCATCAGCCAGGACAGCAGAGTCAGGCGAAGGCCGATGGCCCAGAGGGAGAAGCCCAAAAAGGAGCCCAGTAAAATGCCTCGCCCGGTGAGACCAGAAAATTCCCTGAGTCCTGATAAATAAAAAATTAAGACCACGGTGGCCGCCGCCGAAGCCACGGCCGCTAAGGTGCGTCCGCTGACCCGCCAACGTAGAGCTCGGGACTCCAGCCGATCCAGTTTATAGACATCGGCCACATAAAGAGCCCCCAGCACAGCCACCAAGTACAGAGCCGTCGGCCAAGCCAGAAGGTAAGAGGGGTCCCAGAAGTCCAGGCGCAGAATAAAGGCAATCTGCAAAAAAAGCAGAACTCCCAGGGCATCCGCTAAAAACAGCAGGCGCTTTAAGAGTTTTTGGCTGACCCAGGTTTTAGTTGATTGGGGGTCCATATCCATAGAGATTAAGCTTTACTCATCTTAGAGTAAAAAAGCAGTCTTGAGCTGGTCGCGTGAAGCGGCGCACCACGCGCTGTCCATGTCAGTGGAGTTGCGGATTTGGGCTGTGGCAGACTATTGTGGTTGGCGCTCTAAGGGGGCTGTGTTAGCAGCTCAAGTTGAGCCCACAAAAAAGCTGAGGAGAGTGGATGAAAAATGCAGAGAGCTCACAGAGCGGAGATAAAGGAGTGATTTTAGCCACAGGAGCAGCTGGATACATTGGCTCCCATGTTCTGCATCACCTGCTTCAGTCCGGTCACTCCGTGGTGGTGCTGGACAATTTATACTCCGGTCACCGCTGGGCTGTGCCCCAGGCGGCCACTTTCGTGGAGGGGGACACTGGTAACCTGCCCCTAGTGGAGAAGTTGCTCCGCGAGCATCAAATCCGATCTGTGATTCACTTTGCCGCCCATATTGAGGTGGAAGAGTCCGTGCGCCGACCTGAAAAGTACTATCAAAACAATACGGCTAAGGCCGTGGAGCTCTTTGCGGCCTGCGCTCGGGCAGGAGTGAGTGAGGTCGTCTTTTCCTCCACCGCCGCCGTCTATGCAGAAACCGGCGAGGCCTTTACCGAGGAGTCTCCCACTCAGCCGGCCAACCCCTATGGTCGCAGTAAGCTCTTTGCTGAGTGGGCCTTAAGAGACATCTGTCAGGCCAACCCCCAGATGAAGTCGGTGATCTTGCGCTATTTCAATGTGGCCGGAGCCAGCCAAGATGGTCACTTGGGGCAGGCCACTCCCAATGCCACTCACTTGATCAAGGTGGCCTGCCAGGCGGCCTTAGGCCTGCGCTCCCATCTCAATATGTACGGGACCGATTATCCCACTGAGGATGGCACCTGTGTGCGCGACTACATCCATGTGGACGATCTAGCTCAGGCCCACTTGCTGGCTTTGGACTATCTGCGAGCTGGTGGTGAGAGCGATATCTTCAACTGCGGCTATGGCCAGGGCTTTTCGGTCAAGCAAGTGATTGAGGCTGTTAAGAAGGTGAGTTCAGTGGACTTTATGGTGGAGACTGTGGGCCGGCGTTCTGGCGATGCGGTGCAAGTGGTGGCCAACTCGCAGAAGATTCAAAAAGTCATGGGCTGGAGCCCCCAATTCAATGACCTTGAAGGCATTTGTCGCTCGGCCCTTGAGTGGGAAAAGAAATATCAAGCCATGGATCAGCTTTGATCCGAGAGTGGGACCAGAGGTCTTGAACTGCGCACAGCTCTAAAGTGGCTGAGGAGCCAAGAATTGGACTTATCAAAGCCAAGGGGGAAGTAAAAAGTGAAAAACTGGGTGCTGGGTCTGTTCTTGGTGTTCACCATGTTCCTGACCATTTCCCTGTGGGTGATGGAGAATGTGGGCTGGGCTCTCTTTGCTCTCTTTTTGTGGAGCTTTTTGAGAGAGGGATTGAAGGAGAGAAGAGCTCAACAAGAGATCTATGGAAAGTCCAATGGGCGGACTCATTGGCCAGCCGCTCCAAGAAGTGACTTCCTTCCCAGTGCTTGGACCTTTTGGCGAGGCCAATTCAGAAAGCTGGCCTTGGGCTCAGAGCAGGATCGCTTTGTGGTGGACAAGGCTCTATGGGTCTTTGCCCTGATCGTTGTGATCGGAGCCTTTAATAACTTTGAAAGCTGGGGGCGTAGCATTGATATCATCGGCTACAATCGCTGGACTCTACTTCTCTACTCTCATGTCTACTGGTTGCGCCGCTATTTTTCCCCCGCTGTGGAGCAGAGAATGCTGTGGCCTTTTTTTGGCGCCATTGTGGCAGGAGTTTATGGCCTGCACCAGACCTTTACCGGAGTGAACCTGTTGCGTGGCCCGGATTTTCATATGGGGACCATGGGGAGTCTGTGGCGGGCCTATGGCTTTTTTAATCTACCTCTCACTTACGCCTACGCCATTGGTATGGTGTTTTTTGTGGCTCTGGCCTACTTGTTGGTGGCAGGCCAAGAGCATTGGCGCAAGGGCCAGTGGGGCTTTGGCCCCCAAGGGCTAAAGACCACAGTGCTGATGGCGGCTTTGGCGACCCCCATCACCTTTGCTGCGATCTTGGCCTCGGGCACGCGGGGAGCCTACTTGGCCCTGTTGGGGGGAATGGTGGTCCTGCCCTTTATGATGGGACGACGCTGGGTGATCCCCTCTTTCCTAGGGATGGCCATTTTGTTGGGCGGACTCTTTGTGGCATTGCCCGACTTAAAGGATCGCTTTGTCAGCATTGCCAATGTGACCACGGATCGCAGCAACACCGGCCGTTTTGATATTTGGCGGGGACACTGGGCGATTTTTAAAGATCACTATATCGTGGGCTCCGGCTTGGCCTACAACAACTCCTTAGTGAAGTCCTATTACGAAAAGCTCGGAATTGAAGATGGCTTAGTCAGCCATGCCCACAGCAACTATCTGCAAATGCTGGCGGGCACAGGAAGCCTGGGCTTTGTGGCCTGGTCGGTGTTTTGTCTCTACTTTTTGTGGTTGGCGGCCCATCTGTGGTGGAGGTTGGATCCCCAGCAGCTGTGGTGGCGCTCCTTGGCCCTGGGAATTTTTCTGGCGCAAATCTTCCACCACATCGGCGGATTTACAGAGGTCAACTTCACCGACAGCGAAGTCTTACACCAGCTCCTGCTGATGTGGGCCACCTTAGTGGCTCTCAATAAAGCTTCGCAAAAGCCGAAAACAGTTTATTGATCGAGGCGGGTCTTAATTTTGTACCTGGCAATGGAAGTGCAAGTGCGAAAGCCAGCACTTCCCGAGCAGCGGGCGCGACCGCAGTTCAAGCTGATAATCTGGTTGTTTTGATTGTCAGAGCGAAACTCCTGCTTCCACTCTTCACAGGCCTGGCGCCAAAGCTGGCGGGCCTCTTGGCGCAGGGGAGCACTCTCTCCCTCCAAATCCACTCGGCCCTCCACCACTTTCCAGATGGGCTCGGTTCGCAGGTTCTCCTCCGCCTTCTTGCCCTTGCGGATTTCGATGGTGGTGGTGGAGTCTTCAGCAGCACTCACATCTTTGACATCCACACTTTGCGCTAAAACTCCAGTGCTGAGGAAAAAACCTAAGCTCAAAACCCCAGTCCAAAGAGCCGTGCGTGCCAATACTGATTTCATGAGGATCTCCTATTCCATACTCTTAAAGTCACTTCCATAACTATGCCCAAAGGGATACTAACCATCAAGGCCATTTTCTCAGGCCATCTTAGGCTATTTGTTAGGCTATCTCTCAAGCCACTTTTTCAGGACTTCTTTGGCCCTCTCCACATCTTTGACTGGAACCACTAGGTTGTAGTTGTTTTTTGTGCTCATATAGGCCGCCACAGTGGAGGTCTTGTAGGTGGCGCGAATGCCCTCATTGCCTAAGGCCATCACCATATCGATCAGATCGCTGTCGGAAAATCCGTGGCCAGAAGAAAAGTGCCCCACCGTCACCATGTCGGACTCCTCTTCACTTTGCTGGCGCACACCCTTCAGGGCCTGCTCGTAGGCCTCTTTGTCCTCAATCAGGGAGTCGATGGTTTTGCGTCTCTGAAACAGTAAGTTCTTAAGCGCGCTTCCTAAAAACAGAGCCAAGATCGTGGCCATCCCAATCAAAATCCAGCGGTCGCGGCGGGATTTGGAGGCCTCTTTTTGCAGCTGCAGGCCGAGCCGCTCCAGCTCCCGAGTTTGACTTTCGTCCAAGCCTAGGTAAGTGCGACTGGCCCAGGCCCTTTGGTGGAACTCCAAAGCCCTCTCCGGCCGATGGCTGCCAAGGGCTGCCTCCATCATCTGCTCGTCCAGTAAGGGGTGATAGAGAGGGCTCCTTTCTATAAAGGCCTGGCCCTGGTCAAAGGCCTCTTGGTGTCGCCACAAATAGTTGAGCCAGTTCACGGACTCCAGCAAAAAGTGTGGGTGGCTGGGACAGAGCTCATGGGCTCTTTTAAACAGCCCATTGATCCGGCGAGCGGCCGCCGAAGTGGGGTCCGGCCTCTGGGGAAAGGAGTTCTCCTCCCAAAGACGCAGGGCCTGGAGGGCGAGGTGCATTGGATCAGACTCGGGCAGATTCTCAATGTCCCCCTCCCAAAGCTCCAGGTTTCTTCTGAGGTGAGAGGCCGTGGGGCTCGAGCGCCAAATAAGGTAAATCAAATCCGGCTGGGGGTAGTTGAGAGTCTCAGCCACTCGGCGAATCAAGTGATCGTAGTCTACATTCTCGGCCTCTCCGCTCAAAGTGCTGAGGTCGGCTTTGAGCCAGCGGCGATAGGCCTCGGTCAGGGGATCTGGGGACTCAAAATCCAAGAGGGCAGCGATTTTTTCCCACTGGATGGAGCGCAGGGCAAAGAGGCGGTCGGCCCACAACAGCCGCTCGGCCTCCCCCGTCGGCATTTCCCCGCCCTCAAGAAAGGCCTGAAGCTCCTGCTGAAGCAAATCAGGGGACTTTCTTCCCAGGGCTTCGCGCAGCAAGAGAGCATCGATGCGCTGGGGCTGGGTGGCCAAGAGCTCATCAAGAGATCTTAAGGCTTTTTCAGTTTGGTCCTCACAGTCCCACTCTCTCTCCTGGGTAAAGGGGTAGGGCTGTCTGGCTTCACTGAAGGCGAAGGGGTGAAGCCCCAGGCCAGCACAGCCCAACAACAAGAGAATTTGCAAAGAGAACTTCATAGGCCTAGGGGCTCACACTTCCAGTGGCCACAGTCAGCCTTAATTCTGGGTGGTGCTCTTGAGCCAACCAAAGCAGGCGGCTTTGCTGTTCTGGCTGACTCCAGACTCCGGCCAAAACCGGCTCAATGATGCCATGGACATAGTCACAAAGGGGACCCGCCCCCTTTTCGCTAAAAACCTGAGTCCTCAGGACCGAGCCATAGGGGAGAGTCCCCCAGAGGCGCTTCTCATCAGCAAAGTGAGTCAAATAAACATCAACTTCGGCCTCCAACTGGTCCCCTTTATCCAGGTGGATGACCAGCTCTCCGGCAAAATAAATTTCTCCACTTAAACCCAAAGGTCTATTGCCCAAGTGCCGAGCTAAGCGAGTGTTTCTGTAGTCTCTGTAGTACAAAGTCATGTTGATGGGAAAGACCAGTTGGCGCTCATAGGGATCCAGCCGGATCTTTAAAGTGTTCACTTCCAGGTCATGAAGGCTGAACTCAAAAAAATCCTTCACTCTCTTTTTCATTTCCCAGCTGGGAACATAGGCCATCAGGTCGCGGTCAAAGCCCAGGGTGGAAAACCACAGGCCATCCTCAAAGCGGGTCAAGTTTCGTTTTACAAGAGGGAGGCCCTCAGGGGCCTCAGGGAGTGAAGTCCAAGTCGTTGAGGAGGAAAGCACTGTTTTGGAGAGTTCAGGACACAGATGGTCTATGGCTCCAGCCGTCCAGGGGATAAAGCTCACTAGGAAGACCAGACTCCGCCAGCCCAGGCCATTCAACTTGGCAGTTAGTCTTAGCAAGGCAACAGACTTTTTTGCGTTCACGACATTTCCTCCCCCAGCCCTCAGAGTTCCAAAACGAGCCCAGTAGATGCGATCAGACAGGCATAGCATAGGCCTGAGGGGCTCTCCAGCACTTAATCCATGAATGAAGTTTGGGGCGGGGCGGAGCCTCTGGCCCCATGGGCCGCAGCTCATCAAAAGAACTGTCTTCATTCTAAGACAGGAGTCCTCGGCTGGAGACAACAAAGCCCCTTGGGTTGAGAGGAGGCCTCTGACGGGCTGCAGAAAAATTTCCCTGAAGTGCTTTAAATAGTTTTGGGCGACTTCTCTTGTTTGGAGCTGGTCAAAAATCCCCTGGCCCCGTCCTTGCACAAAGGGGTCTTCGCAATGGCCTTTTATTAAAACAAGAAAGGAAAAGGAGACTCTGATGACAGAAAACAAAAAAACAAAAAAAGTAGGAACTCAAACTTGGGCAGGAGCTTTCATGTGTGGCCTATTGGTGGCTTCAACTCTATGGCCAGCCCAGGCTTCGGCCGCCAACTTCTTTAAGCAACCCGGGCGATGGGTTAAAGATGTGGGGAGGTCAGCAGACAAAGACTTTAGAAGGTTTCGCAGAGAGGTTGGAAATTTCGTTTCTTTGGGCGAAATTGATCGCCAAAGAGATCGGGAAAGGGCGGAACAGGCTCGCCGGGAGGCAGAGCAGGCACAGCGCTTTGCCCAGGAGACAAGAAAAAGAGAAATTGCTAGTGTGGATAGGGAAATTGCTCATTTTCAGGCGCATAAAAAAGTCTTGGAACTGACTCTGCAAAATCTCTCTCTGGTTCGCTTAAGTGCAGAGAATCATTTGCGTCTGGTGGACCACTTGGCTGAGAGCATGGAGTCCCAATCCGCAGAGTACGAAACCCTAGTGAAATTGATTCAGCTCCAGCAACAAGATCTGATCCATTGGTTTACGGATACAGGATCCGAGAGAATGGTGGGAGCGGATGAAAGGGAACTCAAACAAAGAATAGGTCTTTACTTGGATCAAGTGGAGAATATTCCCCAGCACTCTTCTGAAATCTACAGTTATGAGTTTCTGATGGATCTCTTCCGGGCTGGCCACGCCATGTTGGATTTTATCCAACAAAGTGAGGAAGATATTCTTCGCCAAATTGCGGTCAACGAAGATCACAAGCGAAGAGCCCAACAACGTCGTCAACGATTAAATTAAGGAGATGATCATGAAAAAAATTATTCTTGTGATCAGTTTACTACAAAGTCTTGTTCTCTTATCCTTGGGCTGCGCCGATGAGAAAAACTACTTTCAGTTTGATCTCCCCGCGGACAACTCGGGGCAAATGGTGTCCGAACAGGGGCTCAATGAAGTGGGGTGTGGCTTCAATACAAGGGCCTTGAGTGGCTCTCCCGATCTTCGGTGTGAGCCAACTGGAGATCCCCAGTTGAGCTACCTCCAGTTTGTGGCCCTTCAAGACTATCATCAACAGGCTGAGGAAAAAATTCTTGAGTTGCAGAACTCCAGAAGGAAGCGAAGTCTTCAAGAGCGACAAGATGAATTGATGCTGATGGACAAACGAGATCAAGTGAGAATTCACTTGGAGGCTCATCTCCACCAGTCCTTTGTCCGCAATGGCAAGACCGAGGAAAAGGACCTGTTAGAGCGCTTTTACTTTGCTCTTAAGAAAACCTACTTTCTTTCCGGACTCAGTTTTTTGGTGGAGGAAGAAGGCCTTTATCTCTCAGCGGATTTGGAGCCTCTGGAGGGCCACGGAGTGGAAAGAGCTTACCGTTGGAGTCAATTGGAGCTGCAGAGATTTTTGAATGAGGGTCACTTTGATCCGCAGATTCTCAGCTATTATCAGGAGTGGGTGGCTCTTTTGGAGCTGGTTGTTCAGAGCCGGCAAGATATGGCGATCAAGAGTGAGGTGGCAAAATGAAAAAAATTTTGTTGTCTTGTGTGCTCTTGGTGGCCTTGCCTCTACAGGCCCAACCCAATACAGGAAAGGTTTTTGAGGTTCTTGCCAAGACTTACGCGAAGGAGCAGCTCAAAGCTCAAGTCGCTCATTTTGTTAACCTGAACCCCCATTATGTTGGTTCCACCAATCCACAAATTGGGACCGAAGCTCTTCGGTTTGCCAGTCGGATAGTGGCCGCTTATGGCTTGGTAACGGCTAAGACGGATAAAGAGCGCGGCTGGGCCGCCCTCTACTTGGTCTATGTCCCTGATCCAACCACGGCTATGGCTCTTTTCGCCATTCAATTGGCGGACACACTGGTGTCCCTCAGTCACCAAAAGGAGCTTCTGCGTATTTACGAAGAGGTGGCGGCTCTCCATGCAGAGACCTCGCGAATCCTGACAGCGGTCTACACCGAGGACTTTGAACGGCAGCTGGAGGTCATTGAGCGTATTACGATCTTGATGGATCTAATTCATGAGGATCTCGAGAGAGTGACTCAGTCCCCTCTGAATGAATTTTCAGAGAGTATCTCTGAAGAAGAGGCCTTGGCCGTTTTTGAAGCCCTGTTTTCCTTGCGGCAAAACATTTTTGATCTCCAAGTAGCCAAAATATTTTGGGATCAGGAGGTGAGAGCGGAGGAGCTGGGCCTCACCGAGGAGATGGATAAGGGCCTAAACCAATTTGTGTCCAATTTGGGCGAGGTGAAAGCCAGTGTGGACGAGCTCTATCAAAAGCTCGTCATGGTTTTTCAATCAGCGCAAGCGGAGGAGAGCTGGGGAATTCTCCAGAGGCGTTTGGCTCCCCATCGTCGGGACCTACAGCTCTATTTGGCCTGCACTCAGGCATCCCATCGCTGGGCCCGAGCCCTGGCTGGATCAGGCCAGAAGGTCTCCTTTGACCAAGAAGTCCTGGTGGGGGAGTGTCACAGCTATTTTTCGAAAGCCGAGGTGTCCGATGAAATCTAAGGGAATTTTTAAAAAGGTAGCTATTTTTTGTAGTTGTCTCCTCGTCCTTCTCCAGCCTCTCCAAGTGCATGCTGTATGGGTGAGAGTCTTTGACGAAAAAGTACCCAAGGCAGTGGAGACCGGAGTGGGAGGGAGGCACTATATTTTGGGTTATGATCAGGAGATTTTGCCCGTTTGGGTCAGGGAGCTCCAATGGGATGAGCAGACTGGAGAATTGTGGGCAGATGTGGAGCTGATCGAGGGCTCAGATCGCTATCGGATTGAGGATGGAAAACTGGTCCGCAATATCCAGGCAGAGACCGAGGCTGGCCCCGGGGGCCGGGATTCAGGGTCCGGCTCGCGATTTGCAGATCTCACTGTGGGAGTGGGGCCGGGGTTGATGGCAGCCCTTCAGTACACTCTCATTACAGACTCTCAACTGATCCGCGACATTGAGAGCTCCCGCCGCGCGATTGAAAAGCTACAAGAGCAATTGGGAGAGGACTGGTTTAAACTACAAGAAGCATCAGTCCGACTCCAAGGCTCCACGCTGCGTCTCGCTCTTCGCCTGGAGCAAGGCCAGTCACTGCAAAATCTCGATCTCAATCAGTTGGCTGAGTCCTTAGGGGGTGAAAAGACCTTACTCACCTTTTCTACTCCAGAGCCTCGTGCGGATTGGAGATTCTTGTCTGAAGACAAAGAGTTTCGTCAGGCGGCGGAAGAAATTGTTCACAAGCTGGCCCAGGCCAATGTGATGACGGAAATGGATCAAAGGTTCTACGATATTTCCCGAGAGGCGCTGAGGGAGGCCGACCTCTACAGCTGGAGAAATCGTCAAGAGGAGTCTCAGTTTTTACTCGATATGGCCAATGTGGCGGCAGATGCCCTGTTGGGAATCGATCCCTTCACTGGGGTGGCTCGCAGCCTCTACGAGACTTTGACCGGTTACAATATTGTCACCGGTGAGCCGCTGTCCGATACCCAGAGAACCTTGGCGGCCCTTGGTATCGTCACCGCAGGCTATGCTTTGAGAGCCTATCGAGTTTTTCAGCTGCTCTATCCGGTGGCCAAAAGGGTGGGAGCAGCCACTCTCCGCTCCCTTGAAAGCGTGAAGAACTTTTTCAATCAGACGGGAAATGGTTTTCACCTAGTGGGGTCGGGGTCTGAGATGAGGCGTATTCAGTTTAGGCCCAACCACAATTCCAATTGGGGGCTGTCGCAGAGGCATTTGCACAAACACTTTTTTGGTCCTGGACGATCGGCTTTGGCGCAAATTGATCCAGGAGGAAATCCGGATCTCTGGATGCAAAACTTTGTCAGCTTGGCTCAGAGCCCAGTCACTCGGGTCACCCAAAATGGAGCCCTGGACATCATGGGGACATTTGCCCGCAGCGATGGAAACGGGACCTATCAAATGGGGATTCGCTTGATGAAGGGCAATAATGGCACCTATGATTTGGTGACGATTTTAACTCGACAGTAAGAGGAGGAGCTCAATGATGTCACAGTCTCAAAGCCACCAATACACTTGCCCCTGCTGTGGCTACCCGGGGTTGAAGTCTAAGCCCTATGCTGAGATGCCTCATCCCCTGTCGGCCTCCCTTCGCCAGGAGGCCCTTCCCCCCTACGAGGACCTGTGGGGGATGGGCTCCTATGAGGTCTGCAGCTGTTGCGGCTATGAGTTTGGTCACGACGACAACCCGGGGATGGGACGGCCCATCTCCTTTGTGGAGCACTTGCAGGAGTGGGTGGAGGCCGATGGTCAGAGCTGGTTTGCCCCTGAGGACAAGCCTAAGGGATGGAGCTTGGAGGCCCAGCTGAGCCAGGCGGGCTATCCCCTTCCCTCTGCCAAAGAGGACAATTGATTTTTAAAGGAACTGCACGCCGATGCCATCGGGATAGCTGCCGCGGGCGCTGGCTTTGCGCACCACACGGGCCCGCCGGAACATCTCGCGGTCTTCAGACAGTTGGATCTTGAGCTGCATTTC
>SKLV01000051.1 GCA_007121385.1 Bdellovibrionales bacterium | reverse complement strand
CACAAAATTTTGGGCTGGGGATTTATTTTGGCTAATCGCAATGATCGCCTTGAAGTCTTGTTTAAAGATGGGATAAGATTCCTCATTTCCAATTACAAAAGTTAAGGTGCTCGAAAGTGGAGCGACCGGAGGAGATGGCGATTAGTTATGGCGAAAGATGATTTAGCCCAAGTGGAAGGCCGAGTTGTGGATGCGGGAGCCGGCGGAATCTATAAAGTAAAGCTTGAAAATGATATGGAAATTGCAGCTAAACTCTGTGGCAAAATGCGCCGCTTCAATATTCGTGTGGTCGTGGGAGATCGAGTCACCGTGGGAGTTTCCCCCTATGACCCCTCTCACGGCTTGATTATGTACCGCCATAAATAATCACTTTACCCCAGCGATAGAACTATGAGCCAAACCCCCTCTTTGAATCTGTCAGAAACCCTTAAGAACTTTCTCCATCGCCGTCTGCCCAATATTTCTCTGCGCTCCGCCCAAGCGGTTTTGCAGCTCAGCGCCGAAGGCTCAACCGTTCCCTTTATTGCTCGCTACCGCAAGGAGAAGACGGGGAACTTAGATGAGGTTCAGATCCGCGCGATTTTGGACGCGGCCGAGGAGCATGAGGAGCTCACCAAAAGGCGAGACTTTATTCTCAAGGAAGTGGAAAAGCAGGGGAACCTGACTCAAGAGTTGAAAGGTCGCATTGAAGCCTGTGAGGACCTTGGGGAGTTGGAGGAGATCTATAGGCCCTTCAAGCGCAAAAAGAAGACTAAGGCGACTTTGGCCAGAGAGGCCGGTTTGGAGCCTTTGGCCCAGTGGCTTTGGTCTTTGGGTCAAGGTGAGTTGGAGGATGAAAAGAGCTTGGAGGTCAAGGCCAAGGAGTATATCAACCCGGCTTTGGGCTTTGCCACTTATGAGGAGGCTCTGCGAGGAGCTCAGCATATTTTGGTCGAAAAGATTTCCAATCAAAGTGATTTACGCCAATGGGTCCGAGAGGAATTTAAGAACAATGGTCGAGTGGTCTCGGCCAAAACCACCAACTACAAGACTCACTCTAAGTATCAGATGTATGCGGAGTTCTCGGAGGCGGTGAAGAGTCTCAGTGCCCGCAAAGCCTCTCACCGCTATCTGGCTCTGCGGCGAGGTTGGCAAGAGGGGGAACTCAAGGTGACCATTGAGGCCGATCAAGACTCCCTTTTAAAGAGTTTTGAGGCCTTTGCCGTAAAACAGGAAAAAAGCCAGGCCACTCAGTTTTTAAAGGAGTGTGCCAAGCAGGCTTTGATGGTCCATGTGATCCCCTCCATCACCAATGAGATCCACCGGGAGCTGAAAGAGCAAGCGGATGCCGATGCCATTGCCGTTTTTGCTGAGAATGTGCGTCGAGTTTTAATGGGTTCTCCCTTTGGGCCTAAAAGAGTTTTGGGTGTAGACCCGGGACTGCGCACAGGTTGTAAGTTAGCCTTGATCGATAGCAGTGGACACTTTATCTCCCATACAGTTTTGCATATTCAGGGAGAGGAGGCTCGGGAAAAGGCCAAGAAGCTTTTTGCCGACACCTTCCAGCAGATCAAAATTGAAGCTGTGGCTGTGGGCAATGGTACAGGAGGGCGGGAGGCCGAGGCCTTTATTCGCACCATTTTGAAAGAGCTGGAGATTTCCTGCCCGGTGATTCTCATTAGCGAATCGGGGGCCAGTGTTTACTCGGCTTCGGATGTGGCCCGCCAAGAGTTTCCCGAGCTGGATCTCACAGTGCGAGGGGCCATTTCCATTGCTCGGCGTCTGCAAGACCCCCTGTCTGAGTTGGTCAAAGTGGAGCCCAAGAGCATTGGTGTGGGGCAGTATCAGCATGATGTGCCTCAGACCAAGCTCAAGAAATCCCTGCATGAAGTGGTTGAATCCTGTGTCAACCAAGTGGGTGTGGACTTAAACACGGCCAGTGAGTCTTTACTTCAGTATGTTTCAGGAATTGGCCCGGCTCTGGCTGGGAACATCGTAGCCCATCGGAAAGAAAAGGGGCTGTTTCAGGAGCGCTCCGATCTCCTTAAAGTTCCCCAGTTCTCTTCTAAAGTATTTGAGTTGAGTGCGGGGTTTTTGCGGGTGCCGGGAGGCAAAATCAGTTTAGATGGCACAGGCATCCACCCAGAGAGATATCCTGCTGTCCGCGATATGGCTCAGGAGCTGGGGGTGAGTGTCTCCCAGTTGATGGGTGAAGGGGCCAAAAAGCTCCGTGAAGTGAAAGAAAAGTGGGCTGCCCTGGTGGGGGAGTTCACTTTTGAAGACATCGTCAGAGAGCTGGAAAAGCCAGGGCGAGATCCCCGTGACCCCTTTAAGGTCTTTCAGTATCGGGAAGATATTCATGAGGTGAAGGACCTAAAAAAAGACATGATCTGCCCTGGGATTGTGACCAATGTGACTAACTTTGGGGCCTTTGTCGACATCGGGGTCCATCAGGATGGTCTGGTTCACATCTCTGAGCTCTCGGACAAGTTCGTGGATGACCCCAGCAAGGTGGTCAAGCCCGGAGATCAGGTGAAGGTGAAGGTCTTGGCTGTGGACTTAGACAAAAACCAAATCTCCTTGACCATGAAGTTGGAGGAGAGACCCCGGGTGGAGGAGAAGGCTCAGCGTCAAGGAGAGCGAAGGCCCTCTCGGCGTCCGGCTCAAGGGCGCGCCGCTCAAGAGGGGGCTCAGCCTCGTTCCTCAGGTGGTGGTTCTCGGCCGACAAAAGGTGACCGGACGGCTGATCGTCGTGGAGGGGGGAAAAGTGGTGGTAGGCCTGCTGCCGCAGCTAAGCCCCGGGGGCAGGACTCCAAGCGTCCTTCGGGTTCTCAACGTCGCCCCTCTCAGCCCTTTAATAACCCTTTTGCGGCTTTGGGGAAGGTTTCTCGTTAGTGGGGAGTTAGAGCTCCAGCAGATGTCGGGCCAACTCCACAAAGCCCTGTGCCTCTTGAGAGGGGGTCACATAGCGGGGGAGATGCTGAAGTTGGTCAGTGAATTGGTGAATGTTGGCCACGGCCACAGAGTTTTCAAAAGCGGCAAACATGGGCTCGTCGTTGGGAGAGTCGCCGATAAAGGCGCAGTCTTTGAACTCCAGATGGGGACACTCCCGAGCTAAAAACTCTTTACACATACTGAGTTTATCATATTGACCAAACCATCCATTGATATGAATGTTGCTGACCTTGGCTGTGGCCCCATGTTTTTCAAAAATAGATTTTATTTTAAGAACATCGTCCATGGGCAGGGCGGGGATGTCTTCACAAAAGTCGATGGCCAGGTCCATCAGCCGACTGAACTGATCGGGGGAGACGGCGGCTTGAGGGACCGCGGCTAAAATCTCCCTTTCGATCTCCTGAAGGCGGGCTCGACTTTGTTTTTGCTCTGCGGGAGTGAAGGAGTAGTGACGATGGGTTTTGCCCTCCTTCAGCATAAAGTAAAAGGCGCCATTTTCACCAATGACCCCTTTGACGGGCCAAAAGCGGGCGATCAGATCGCACCAGCCGGCGGGGCGACCGGTGAGGGGAACCACCTCGATACCCCCTTGTTGAAGCTCCCAGAGGGCCTGATAGGAGGTGGAAGGGATGGGGCCCTCCTGAGTTAAGGTTCCATCAATGTCAGTAAACAGAATTTGAATTTTGCCTTTAAATTCTTGAAGGGGCTTCATGATTCTCCTTGTGCCAGTCCCCGAAGTCCGGGTCAACGCCAGGTCCAAGAAGTTCTTGTTGGGGAGAAGAAGCTTTAAATGCAACGAGTCAGGTTTTGTTGGCAAGCCCTTGGCAAGACTTGAGCCCCTTTCAGACTTTGGCAAATAATCATTAGCTAGATAAAGAAATACTTGAAAGTTCTGCCAGCTATCTATCTTATTAGGGGTGTATTCTGGAATTATTTCTCATTAAAGGGAGTGCTCATGGCCAAGGGGTCAGCTGGAACTGGGAAAAAGTTGGTGATTGTGGAGTCACCCACTAAGGCTCGCACCATTCGAAAATTTCTGCCTAAAGAGTATGTGGTGGAGTCCTGTATGGGTCATGTGAGGGATCTTCCCCAGTCCGCTAAAGATATTCCTGAAAAGTTCAAAAAGCAGCCCTGGGCCAATTTAGGTGTCAATGTGGAGGACAACTTTGAGCCCATCTACTGTGTTCCCAAGAATAAAACTAAGATTGTTACGGACTTAAAGAGAAAGCTCAAAGAGGCTGATGAGCTTATTTTGGCGACGGACGAAGACCGAGAAGGGGAGAGCATCAGTTGGCACCTGCTTCAACTCCTGAGGCCCCAAGTGCCCACTAAGCGTATGGTTTTTCATGAGATCACCAAAGAGGCGATCCAGCAGGCCTTGGAGGAGTTTCGTCCTGTGGACGAGAATTTGGTGCGCGCTCAGGAGGCCCGACGGATTTTGGATCGTTTGGTGGGCTACACCATTAGTCCCTTGATCTGGAAAAAGGTTGCTTATGGTCTGTCCGCAGGCCGAGTTCAGTCAGTGGCTCTGCGCCTCGTCTCCGAGAGAGAGCATGAGCGTTTGCGCTTCCGCAAAACCCAGTACTGGGGATTGGGGGCAAAAAACGAAAAAGACAAGATCGAGTTTGAGAGCCGTCTGACCATGGTGGGCCCACAAAAAGTGGCTCAGGGGAAAGACTTTGATGACCGCACGGGAGAGCTGGCTGAAGATAAAAAAGGTCAGGTCTTGCATCTTAAGGAGGCTGAGGCTCAAGCTCTGTTAAACCGCCTGAAGGGTCAGGACTGGGTGGTTCAGGATGTGGATGAAAAACCCATTTCCCGCAAGCCCGCCCCTCCCTTTATCACATCCACTTTACAGCAGGAGTCCAACCGCAAACTGGGTCTCAGCTCTCGTGAAACCATGGAGGTAGCGCAAAAGCTCTACGAGCGAGGCTTTATCACCTACATGAGAACGGACTCAACAGCTCTGTCCAACCAGGCCATTCAGGCCGCGCGAAGCTGTGTGCAAGACCTATATGGAAAAAACTATTTGCCGCCGGAGCCCAGGCTCTACTCGGGCAAAAAGGTCAAAGGAGCTCAGGAGGCTCATGAAGCCATTCGCCCATCGGGAGTGGAGTTTGTGCGTCCTGAAGAGACGGGTTTAAGTGGCCCTCTCTTTCGTCTTTACGACTTAATTTGGAAGCGCACGGTGGCCAGTCAAATGGTCAATGCTCAAATCAAACAGGTCAGCCTTAAGTTTCAAGTGGCCGACACACTGTTTTCCGCCTCTGGAATGACCATTGAGTTTCCCGGCTTTTTAAAGGCCTATGTGGAGGGGCAAGATGATCCGGAACAGGCCCTAGAGAACAAAGAAGTGAGGCTTCCCCCGCTCAAAAAAGGTGATCGTGTGTCCTGCCTCACGATGAAGGTGACGGAGCATGAGACCAAGCCGCCGGCTCGATTCACGGAAGCCAGTTTAGTACAGACGATGGAGAAAGAGGGGATTGGCCGACCCTCCACTTATGCCGCGATCATTACCACCATCCAGGATAGAGGCTATGTGCGCAAGGTGGGCAATGCTCTAGCTCCCACTTTTACAGCCCTCGTGGTGGCCCAGCTGCTCAAGCAGCATCTGCCCGACTATGTGGACCTGGGGTTCACCTCAGAGATGGAGCGCTCCTTGGACAGCATCGCTCAGGGAGGTCTGGATTTGGTTCAGTACTTGAGCTCTATTTATTTCGGTCCTCGGGGGCTTAAGAGCCAGGTCGAAGAGCAGGATAAAAAGATTGATCCAGAGGAGTCACGACAAATAGAACTACTGGGCTTGAAACAATTCAGCTTTCGTGTGGGACGCTACGGAGCTTATGTTTGCCGCGAAAACGCCAGTGAGGGCAAGGAGGTCTGTGCCTCTTTGCCGGACAATCAGTTTCCCGGAGATATGACCGCTGAAGTGGCGCAAAAGCTGATTGATCAGAAGATCAGTGGGGTGGATGCTTTGGGCAAAGACCCGGTGAGCGGTCTGCCTATTTATGTGTTGAGTGGGCGCTATGGTCCCTACGTCCAGTTGGGAGATGTGGACAAAGATAACGATAAGCCCAAGCGTATGGCCTTGCCAGCTGGTCTCAATCCAGAGGATGTGACCCTCGAGCAGGCTCTGAGTTTGCTGGAGTTGCCTAAGACCGTGGGTTTGCATCCAGAGACGGGGCAAGAGGTTAAAAAGGGTTTAGGACGCTTTGGGCCCTACGTGGTTCATGATGGGGACTTCCGCTCCATCCCTAAAACCGATTCTATTTTTGCTGTGGACTTGAAGCGAGCTCTGGAGCTTTTGGCTCAGGAAAAGAAAACCCGAAGAGGGCGTCCTTCCTCGGTGATGAAGGAGCTGGGGGCTCACCCAAAGACGGGTGAACTGGTTCAAGTGTTGAGTGGCAAATATGGCCCCTACATTAAGTATGGTAAAAAGAATGTGTCCTTGCCTGAAGATGTGGATATAGAAAAGCTGGGGATGGAGCAGGCGGCTCAGTTGATTGAGGAGAAACTGGGGTCGGCGGCTGTGGGCAAAAAGAAGACCGCGGCAAAAAAGAAGAAGGCCTCAGGCAAAAAAAAGAAGAAGGTCTCAGCTCAGAAAAAAGCCTCAAGTGAGGAAAAGCCAGCTTCAGAAGCTCAGGATCAAGGTGGGGCCTCTACAGGGGGGGTGAGCAAAAGGAAGGTCATTCTCAAGAAGGCTTCAGCGGCGGAGAGGTCTCAGACCCCCAGCTAGACAAGATGCCGTAATTTGGAGTTAAGGATCTGAAAGCAGAGAGGACCCATGTCGTCCCAGATAGTTATGCGGCGTGCTAAAATCAGAGGGCTCTGAGCTGTCTTATTTTGAGATAAATTGCCGAAATTCAAGATCAAAATGCCCAAAGACCTTGGAGTTCTATTATAATGTTCCGATATGTTGCGGAGAATGAGAAAGGAACAGGGCATGACATCTTATCGTAAAGTACTCTTAGCCTTGGGTGTGGCCTTTGGGCTTGTGGGCTCAGTGGCTATCGCTCAATTAATGACCCGCACCGAGGTTCGCCGTGAACTGAACTGTGCCACTTTAAAGCCGATTCAAAATAAGTATTATGAAAAACATATTGTGCACTCAGCGGAGAGCGCTGAGATCCGCAAGCGGGCGGTGCAGCAGTTTATAAAGCGTCTGGATCCAGCTCACCTTTACCTGACTGAAAAGGATGCCCAGGACATGGAAAAGCTCCTGGGGCAAATTTCGGAGCAGTTGTCACGGCGCAACTGTGAGGCCATTCAAAAAGCTCACCAGCTCTACTCTCAGAGGGTAGCGGAGCGAGCCAAGTACGCCCAAACCTATTTGGGAAAGAACTTTAAGTTTAACCCCAAAACCGAAATCCTTTTAGATGCGGAAAGGCGGGGGCGAGCTAAAACACCTGCAGCGGCGCGAGCTTTCCATGAAAAGTATATGCAGTATCAGGTGGCGACCCATTTGGCCACAGACACCAAGCTGGAGGAAGCTAAAGCTCAGGTGATTCGCAATTACGAGAGAATTCAGCGCCGAGTGGAGAGTACTTCTGAGGTGGACCTCTACTCGATGTTCCTTGACGCCTATGCTAGGGCTCTGGACCCCCATTCGAGCTACCTCTCCCAGAGTGCTTTAGAGGATTTTGAAATTCAAATGCGCCTGTCTTTAGAGGGAATCGGAGCGACCCTGAGCTCTCAGGATGGCTTTACTGTGATTGAGCAGCTCATCCCTGGCGGAGCCGCCTTTGAATCGGGAAGCCTGCGTCGCAAGGACAAGATTGTTGCCGTGGGTCAGGGAGATGATGGGGAATTTGTCAATGTGATTGAAATGGACCTGCGGGATGTGGTCAGGATGATCAGGGGGCCTAAGGGCTCCAAGGTGCGCCTGATGGTCTTGCGCAAAACAGGAGAGACCACCGAGCGCTTTCCGGTCACTCTGACTCGGGCTCAAATTAAGCTAGAAGACGATGCGGCGGCCATTAGCTATCATGAGCGCCAAGTGGGCGATCAAAAGCTCAATGTGGCTTTGATCAGCTTGCCCTCTTTTTATGCAGATAATCGTCGCAATGGGCGCAGCTCGGCCAAGGATGTGGAAAGGCTCTTAGCTGAGGCCCGCAAAAAGAATGTGGATGCTGTGGTCTTGGATCTCTCTAATAACGGAGGGGGCTCTCTGCGGGATGCGGTGGACATTTCTGGACTCTTTATCTCTCGGGGTAATGTGGTTAAACAGTCCATGCGCACCACCTCCGACGGGGCTATCCACTATGAAGTGCTGAGATCCAATAGTGAGCGGGTGGCTTACCCTGGACCTTTAGTGATCCTCAACAGCCGAGTGAGTGCTTCGGCCTCTGAAATTGTTTCTGGCACTTTGCAGGATTACGGCCGAGCTGTGGTCGTGGGCTCTGACCACACCTTTGGCAAGGGCAGTGTTCAGTCGGTGGAGTACCTTCCCGCTGGCCTGGGAGCCGTTAAAACCACTGTGGGTATGTTTTTTACTCCTGGTGGCAACTCGACCCAACATCAGGGTGTGGTCTCAGACATTGCTCTAGCTGGGCTCTACGCGGGAGAGGACATTGGGGAAAAGACCTTGGATTACTCTCTGCCCCCACAAAAGATTCGTCCCTTTTTATCTCCGGAGGCCTATGTGAGAGAGGGAGCAGATGCCTGGTCGGTGCTCGACAAGAGTATCATACAGCGTCTTGCTGAGAGCTCTAAGGACAGAGTGGCTAAGAGCGAGGAGTTTAAAAAGTTAAAAGAAAGATTGGCCAAAAATGAAGGTCGACGAACTCGCCAAGTGGTTGTGGGCGACTTGTTGGCTGATCGCACCAAAGACAAGGGCTCTTCCGCTGACGAAGATGACGAGGAAAACTTGGCCGGGTTGAGTCGTGAGGAAAGGCGCAAGCGCTACTTGGAAAGGGCAGATGTGCAGGAGGCTGTCACTATAGCCGCCGACCTCGCTGTAGAGGTCAGCCGAGTGAAGATCACTTTGGGGGACAAGCGTCAGGGCGCCAGCCCCAAGGAGACCACTCCCTAGAGAGAGACTCTCCCTCGTTGACAAGACTTAAGGGCTTCGAGTAGGCCTTTAAGAATGATAAAATCACAGTCCTCCAGTCGCTCAAAGGGGGGGAAGCGACCCTCCCGCGGTCTTTCCAGCCGCGGGACAAAAAAGCTACCCCTTCCCAAAGATTTACTGCTGCAAATACATCGCCTAATGGTCAAGAGTCGGGCCCTTGAGGACCGCTTGATCAAAATCTATAAGGCCGGCGAATCTTATTTTTGGATTGGTGGTCCTGGAGAAGAGGCCTTTGGTGTGCCCTTGGGCTTGTTGGTCCATAAGGGTCAGGGACCCCAGTATGACTGGCTCCACCTCCACTACCGGGCCACTCCCACCTTGGTGGCTATGGGCATGCCGATGATTGACTCCGTTCGTCTAATGATGAATCGAGCCACTGATGTGTCCACCGGAGGAAGAAACTTTTCCAACCACTACTGCTATCCTCAGTGGAATGTCGCTCCTGTGTCTTCTCCCATCGAAGTTCAGTACAGCATGGCCTTGGGAACGGCTCGAGTTCAGCAAAGACATGGCACCAAGGGGGTGAGTATTGTGACCGGTGGGGATGCGGGCACTGCGGAAGGAGATTTCGCCAGTTGCTTGGTCTGGGCCTCAAGACCCGGTCAGGAGCTGCCCCTGTTGATCACTGTGCAGAACAATGGCTGGGGGATCTCTACGGACTATGACAGTCAACACGGTGAAAAGCACATTGCTGATAGAGGCAAGGCCTTTGGTATTAAGAGCTTAGTGATGAATGGGAATGACCCCGTGGAGAGCTATTTAAAGTTAAAAGAAAGTCTAGACTACATTCGCAAAACGGGAAAGCCAGTTCTGCTGGAAGCTCTTGTCTCGCGGCTCTATGGCCACAGCTCCGCTTCGGGAGCCAATATGGAAAAGGGGCAGGTTTGCTGTGTGCAAAGCTTTGAAGAAAAACTGAAAAAGTGGGGTCTGCTCAAGGACAAAGAGGCTTTGGCTATTAGGACCGAATATGAAACAGAAGCTAAAATGGCCCAGGAACAAGCCCGACAGGAGCCCGCCCCCACTCCGGAATCGGTGTGGGACCATGTCTATGCTCACAATGAAAATGGGGACTGGAGAAACTACTAATGGCAAATATGGCACAGGCTGTGAGAATGGCTCTGCACTACGGGGAGACCCATTTGGATGTGGTGGACATTTTTGGCCAAGATGTGGGTCCTCCCTTGGGAGGGGTTTTTACAGCCACTCAAGGATTGAAGACCACTTGGAACACCCCTCTGGATGAGAGAGGGATCATTGGCATGGCCATGGGGATCGCTCTTGCCGGCGAGCGCTGTGTGGCCGAAATCCAGTTCTGTGATTACATTTTCAATACTATTGATTTGCTGAAAATTGCGGGCAACACCTGCTGGGTTTCCAATGGCAACTACTCCATGCCTATGGTGGTGATGACGCCAGCGGGAGCGGGCATTCACGGTTCCGTTTACCACAGCCATAGCTTTGATGCTTGGGCCACTCGCTTGGCGGGCTGGAAGGTGGTTATGCCCTCGAACCCATTGGATGCCTATGGGTTGATGCTGTCGGCCATTGCCGACCCCAACCCCGTTCTGTATTTAAAGCCCAAGGCCTTATTACGGGTGCGAGGGGAGGACTTGATCCCAGGTGAGCCCCAAGATGAGAAACAACTGAAGTCCATGATTGATGCCCCCCTTGGGGATCGGCGGCGGTGGAAGCCCCAGTGGCCCGAGCTTGAGGACTATCGTGTGCCCCTAGGCCAGGCTAAGATCACTCGCTCAGGAGAAGCTCTCACTTTGGTCAGCTATGGACGGACCTTGCCCATTTGTAACAAAGTGGCTGATGAGCTTCTTAAAGAGAAGGGTGTAGCTATTGAGGTCATCGATCTTCGGTCTCTGATTCCCTATGATTGGGCCTCTGTGTTGTCCTCGGCAAGAAAAACCAAAAGGGTGATTTTTGTGAATGAGGACACCGAAGTCACCAACTTTGGAGAACATCTGGCCTACCGCTGCACTCAGGAGTTATTTTATGAACTGTTGGCTCGCCCTAGGGTGGTTGCGGGCAAAAACCTTCCGGGGATCGGTTTGCACCCCCATCTGGAGGAGAATTCAGTTCCCCAAATCAAAGACATTCGCCAAGCTGTGCTCGACACTCTTGCCGAGGTCCCCTAAAGGAGATGATTTTGCCAAGCCGAGTTCAAAAAAAGTCACTGTCTGAATTTGATAAATATCATTACTACATGAACTCCGTGCAGTCTCCCGAAGCCGATGCAGAGTTCATTCGGGATATGTATAAGGAATTGCGCTCGGGGCGTCGAGCCCAGTCCTTGCGCGAGGACTTTTGCGGGACCTTCGCGATCTGCTGTGAGTGGGTCAAGTTGGACCCCAGTCACAAAGCCGTTGGAGTGGACCTAGATCCCGAACCTCTGCAGTATGGGGTGAAAAATCATTACTCCAAGTTGACGGAGGGGCAGAAGAAGAGGCTGGTCACACTACAGAAAAATGTTTTGGACAAAAACTTACCCAAGTCGGATGTGATTGCGGCCATGAACTTTTCCTATTTTATTTTTAAAACTCGCCCCCTCATAAAAGAGTACTTTGCCAATTGCTATAAGTCTTTGAATCCAAATGGTCTTTTTTTGGTGGATTGCTTTGGTGGAGCTCACTGCACCGAGGCCAACGAGGAGGAAACGGTTCACAAGAGCTTCAGTTATTTTTGGGATCAAGACTCCTACGACCCTCTCTCCAATGAGGCCATGTTCTACATTCACTTTAAGCGCAAAGGTGAAAAAAAGCGGGAGAAGGTCTTCACCTACGACTGGCGGATGTGGAGCATTCCTGAGCTGCGTGATCTCATGGCCGAGGTGGGCTTTAAGAAAACCCATGTCTATTGGGAGGGCACTGACAAAGACGGAGAGGGAGATGGAGTCTTTACCCGCACCGAGAAGGGTGAAGAGTGTCAGGCCTGGGTGGCCTATGTGGTGGGGGAAAAGTAATAAAAAAAATATTTAATTCATGGCCTTTAGCAGAGCTCGTGGTGAGTCACCTTTTCTTTGTTGTGGAGAGGCTGTCCTGTCAGCCTTGAACCCCTTTAAGCTCTTCCATGGTAAAGAGAGCCTTCAGTTTTAGGCCGGCCTTTTCTAGTCGACTGTGGTCTCCCTGAGAGCGATCAATCACACAGAGAACAGGGCTGACCAGAGCCCCCAGAGCTTGGAGTTGTTGGCCGCTCTCCACCACTTGACCTCCGGTGGTGATCACATCTTCAATGATTAGAACCTGTTTGCTTTTCAGTTCCAGGCCTTCAGCCAATTGGCAGGTGCCATAGTCCTTGGCCTCTTTGCGGACAAAGGCCACAGGAAGCCCGGTATGCAGAGAGAGGGCTGTGGCCACCGGGATACCCCCCATCTCTAGACCTGCCAAAACTTGGGTGCCTCCGGGAATCAGAGGAGTCATCTGCTCAGCGATGGATTTGAGCAGCTGAGGCTGGGACTCAAAGCGATATTTATCAAAGTACTCCTGGGAGACCTTACCCGATCGCAGTTTAAACTCGCCAGTGAGGTGAGCGATATTCATGATGGCCGAGGCCAGCTCATTTCTGGTCATTTTACTTCTCCTCAGCTTGGCGTGGGTCTAGAGTTTGTGCCCCCATCCAGTTTAAAAAGGGCTGATGACCCTCTTGGATGGGAAGAGCCAATATGGCCGGACAGTCATAACTGTGAAGTTGAAGCACAGCCTCTGTGATCTGACTTTTCAATTCAAGGCGACTCTTCAGCAACAGCACCACCTCGGAGTCCTCTTGCACTTGGCCCTGCCAATGGTAGATGGACTGCATTTGGGGGAGTATATTGGCGCAGGCAATCAGCTTTTTTTCCAAAAGATCTCGAGCCATGGCCTGAGCCATCTCAATCTGAGGCACTGTGATGTAGAACAGAGCATAAGAGCTCAAGGCTTTTCTCCCATAAGAAAGGCTGCCCTGGGGGGCCATAGAGGGGGAACCAGGGGCCCATTTTCTCGAATTCTGGCCCTTTTAAAATCCAAATCCCAGGTCCTGACAAGTGATTTGTCTCAATTTGAGATGTGAAAAGTTTAGGCAAAAATCAAAAGTTAAGCAGGTGAGTGGGCCCAGATCAAATCTAGCCCTTTTTGGGGGGGCATGGAACTTGCTCCCTTAAAGTTTGAACTTAAAGGGGGATTTAACCATGACTACACAGAATGCATCTAAAATATTAGCTTTCGTAGTGGCTCCGGCATTGATTTTTGCCGTCAGCTTTCAAAACTGTTCCGAGGTGGAATTTGTCCAGGGGGCTTCACTGGTTCCCAAGGTAGAGGATGATTCTGGAGCCGGTTTGGGCAACCCAGATCTGGGAGATGACGACAGCTCTATGAATGACAGCGACCAAAGCGATAACGACAATAACGACAATAACGACAATAACGACAATAACGACAACAATAACGACAACAACAACGACAACAATAACGACAACAATAACGACAACAATAACGACAACAATAACGACAACAACAACGACAATAACAACGACAATAACAACGACGCCAATCAGCCCAATCGACCAGGTCAAGGCCAGCCCGGCAAGAACCCCAACCGGCCTAACCCGGTGCCTGGACACCCTGGAGCTGGAGGCAACAGTGGCAACCACCAGTTTATCTGTATCCTGGATGGTCCCGGTAAGAGTGTAAGATTGGGTTACACGGACAACAGCTTGAGGGCCAATGGCAAAACGCCCAACACTGTGTGTATGTCTCAATCCGCTTGCTTGGACTTGGTCAGTCAAAGATTTGATGTCAAGTCAGCTGAGCGCCGCGGCTTCTGTCAACCAGGACGACCCCGCGCCCACACTGTGGAGATGACGGACGAGCAAATTGCAGAGCTGTTGGGTCTCTAGTAGGAGATAAGAAAAGTTAAACTTCGATTAAAACAGACAGAAAGAGCCGAAGACCAAAAGTCTTCGGCTTTTTTTTGCTCAAAGAATCTTTAATTCAGCTGTTTGCTTTTGCGTTCCCGCCACAGATCCAGGGCGTACTGGCGCATATCGGCCACCGAGT
>SKLV01000138.1 GCA_007121385.1 Bdellovibrionales bacterium | reverse complement strand
CAAAAAGCCCCGCTCACCCATTATGTGGCCCAGGGCCAAAGTCGGGTGCAGCAGGCCAGGCAGGCTCAGCCCGACCCTCAGTTTGTCAGCTGGAAACAGGAGGCTTCTCAGCCTCTTCGTCAGGGCCTGGCGCCCTCTACGGCCTTTTCCTCTCTTCTCACCAGTCAGCCGGGCTCCGAAGTGAGTTGGTTGGCAACACCCAGTATTAATACAGAGCACCCTTCAGAGGTGTCCCGCTTCAGTCCGGGACTGGGCTTGTCGACTCATTTAAAGCTGGAGGTTCAGCCCGGTCAGTGGACCACCACTCAGCTCTATTTCAACAGGCCATTGATGACCTCCTGGGATCAGTTCTCTTCCGAGGGTTACTTGTTTTCCCCCGAGCGAGGCGACTCAGTTTTGGTCTTTCATGTGCATGGAGGGGGAACTCCATCGGCCGAGGCCATGAATGGCAGCTCCATTGCCACCCATCTGGCCAAACATAAAATTGCCTTTGCCGCCGTCGATCAGCACGGTCATGGCAAGGGCCCTCGCTATGCTGTGGACAACTTTGATGATTTGATTGAGTACAATTTGGCCGTCATCGAGAAGACCACCCATCCCGATGTGAAAGTGGTGCTTTCAGGGCATAGCTGGGGAGGGGAGTTCTGGCTTTACTTTTACACCCAGTACTGGCCCCGCCACCGCGAGGGTCGTTATAAGAGAGTCTTGGATCAGATCATTGGGGTGATGCCCTTAAGCCCTCCTGCTGACTTGGCTATGGGTCAAGGCAGCCCCCGGGAGCGGGTGGAGCTGGAGGAAAAGCTTTTCCGCACCCTTGCAGACGATCCCAACTTTATGGATCGGATTGCAGACAAAGATAAACAGTTTATGCGCAATGTGGTCCGCAGTGGAAAACTCAACCCCATTGGCACCCTCTACGCCCTTTGGACACAGATTCACTACAGCACTCCCTTACCCAATTCCCAGGAGATGGATCAAAGGCCTCGTCTCCTGCTGATTCAGGGCATGTGGGACGGTCTGACTTATGTGGGCCGGGAGTTTGCCTTTGAGCCACTGGCGGAACTGTTGGGGCGGGACTTTGTTTTGATGGATCGCCACGACACCTTCGAAGGCAAAGATCAGCCCCAAGGACACCAGACCATGGATGCTCTGCGCCCCGATGGAAAGTACTTGGTTTACAGCTCTATTGTGGACCTGATCGAAGAGCAGATGGGTCAGAGTTTTCCTGAAGTGAATCCCTGGGAAGCTCTGTCAGGAGAAGACAATCTGGTCCCACTTCTGCACAAGCTATCTTTACTGATGGGGAATAATTTTGCGGCTCGGGAGTACTTTCAGGATCTCAAAGTCGTGGTCCGCAGCCCGGCCTATCGCACTCGCTACTTGGCTCGCAAGATGAGAGATTTAAAAGCCTTTACTCAGGGTTTGATGCAAATTCGTGAGGCCAACACCAAGGCCTACAGCGAAGCCGCTCAAAAGGAGATTGCTCAACTGGCCAAGAGCTATGGGATTCGCGATGCTGAAGAGGGGGCCTTACGCGAACTGGATGTGGAAGAGCCATCGCCGCAGAGGGTGCAAAGACTGAAGGACTTTATTCAAAGAGCTCAAGAGGTGGAGAAGGACTATCGCCGACACCATGTCTTTACTTTGGACGAAGACAGTCAGTTTAAATGGAGTAAGCTGACAGAGCGAGCGGACAAGGAGTACAGTCGTCTGTATGCTAAGTGGGCAGAGAAGGGCACCGATTTACCTCATTCTGAGGACATCGCTTCCGTGGCTTCACGAATTGTCCAGTTGGAAGACGCCAAGCAACAGCTTAAGGGCCTGGCGGCCAGCAAGAACAAGGGCACTTACACCCCTCACCAGTGGGACCTGGCCTTTCGGGATCTGCTCAACGAGCATAACCTTCATCACCCCGAACTGATTGAGTTTGATCACAGTGAAGTCATTCTGGCAAAGTGGATTGATGAGGAGCTTCAGCAACTTCGTAAGCCCAAAGCCTTTGCTCCCATTCAAAAAGACCGCAATCGCATTTTGGAGAATTTGGTGCGCGGCTACAAAGCCCTGCGCACGGAGTTTAATCGGGGTGTGGAAGAGGGTGTCACCCTAGCCCTTGCCGATATCGATCCTAAAAGTGGGTGGACCAGCTTGCGTCAAGCTCGCTGGGAGCTGAACATTGATCACTCCGAGGAGCGACGGGCACAGCTCCATGAGTTTCTCTACGAGGCCGCCAAGATTCGCTCTCAAAAGCGAGCTGAGTTTGCGGCCGCTCGAGAGGCTGAAGTGCAAGCCTATGTTCAGACTCACTTGCCTCGCATCTATGAAGTGGAGGAGAGAGAGAGGGCCCGAGGCCTCTCCCCACGTCAGGTCGAGGAGGATGTACGACGAGTGAAGGGCGAAATTGAGAGCATTGAGGCCGATCGTTTTGTGCCCTCCGTGCAGAGGGTGGGAACGGAGTCCTTTGCCGCCATTTCAGGAGCCGTGGAAAAGATGGTGGAGATGGAGAGGGAGGGACACAGACTCAGAGAGATTCTGCGCCAAGAAGATGTTGATGGTCGCTTGAAGGATAAATATGACCACCGGGATCGTCTGCTGCGCAAGGTGGATGCCTTTATCAGTCAGCTGATGGTGGATGTGGGGCCAGACGAGTGGCCGGGGGGGCAGATTCCCCTTTGGCCCAAAGACATCCGTAGAGCCGTTCAGGCTCGGGAAAACAAACTCCTTTTACTTATGAATGCTGAGTTCAAGTATATGGGCCAGATGACAGAGTACTTACTTCACCGCTATGAGGAGAGAGGGCAGCTAAAAGCCGAGGACTTTGAGAAAATGCCGGCCACTCTCATGGAACAGGGGGAGATTTTTCGCGTACTCAAAAAAGAGTATTTGGCTTTGAAGGACCAAGTCACCGCCCTCACTGTGGAAGCTTTGCGCCGAGGAGACTTTGATAATCGACGCTTTCCTGGGGCTGAGAAAGTTCAGGAACACCTCTTTGATCTTTTGGGCATGACCGATCTTCAAGACGACTTTCTGATCTTTGACCCCGATTCCATTGAGGGGCAAATTCGAGAGCTGGAGGCCCGTGAGCAGGAGCTCAAAACTCAGTTGATTCGGGCTGAAGAGCAAATGGAAGTTTGGAAGTACATTTACTCCTCCGAGATGAGTACGGCTTTGCCAGGAGTTCAAGTCAACAACTACGAATTGGTGAACCTCGGGCAGTGGCTCAACAAGACCCCTGAGCAACTTAGGGAGCTCACTCAAGATCCCCGCCAGCGCCGATTGATGGCTGCGGCTCTCAAGCAATCTCTAGACCGCTGGGAGGATATGTGGCGGGAAGTGATTTACGAGAATGAGAGAGCTCAGCCCGACTGGTATCCGATCTCCCCCCGCTACCGACGGGCGGCCACTCAAGGTGAACTCTAGTTGTTGGCTATAGATAGAGGTTGACTCTGTGTTAAGCGCTGAAGCCCTATTGCACTATCTCCAACCTCAGGGCTTTGAGTACGACTCCGAAACGGGTCTGCCTCAGCTTCCCCACAAGGTTTTGTTTTGCTTTTCCCCTTGGCTGGCCGATCAGTTGAGAAGGGAGTTCGGCGGGCTTAGTCATCGTTTTTTGGGAGCCCGCTTGGACCACCTTCAAGGGACTGAGAGAGGCTGGGGAGTCCTCAGTGGGTTCTCATGACTTGGGAATCAGCAGAGGACGACCTGCAGAGTATCGAGATGCTCACCGAGTTCGTCCGCGAGCCGAGGGCCGTGCGCACGGTTTGGCGGGGCGGCGAGGAAGGGGAGGGCGTCTTTGAGACCATTCAAGTGGATAACGTCAGCTACGTCGGCTATGGTGACGAGTGGATGGCCATGGAGATGGACCCCGAGGACGCCATAGGTGAGATGGGTTGGATGATCGATCCAGAGGATTTCCTGGGCGCAGCAGGTGGCCGGCTGGTCGGACGAGAGACGGTCAACGGCCTGGCGACGCGCCACTATCATTACGATACCCAGGCGCTGGCTACTGTGCCCGACCTCGTGATGACCAGTGGCGAGGCCGACCTCTGGATCT
>SKLV01000132.1 GCA_007121385.1 Bdellovibrionales bacterium | reverse complement strand
GAAAGAGCCGAAGACCAAAAGTCTTCGGCTTTTTTTTGCTCAAAGAATCTTTAATTCAGCTGTTTGCTTTTGCGTTCCCGCCACAGATCCAGGGCGTACTGGCGCATATCGGCCACCGAGTCAAACTCGTCCACGATTTCAACACCCAAAAGAGTTTCAATGGCGTCCTCAAGAGAGACCAGTCCGGTGGTGCTACCATACTCGTCCACCACAATAAAAATATGTTCGCGGCGCTTGATAAACTGATCCAGAGCGGCGGCCACAGAGATATTCTCAGGAATGCTGTGCACAGCTGTGACCATTCCATTGATGGAGATATTGTCCAAATCGTGACTGGAGGCTTCCAGAATTTTATAGCGGTGGACAATGCCCTCAATATGGTCCAGATCGTCGACAAAGACCGGAATTCGCGAGAAGCGAATGGGGCGGTGATTTTCAATCACATCTCCCACAGTCTGGTCCTTCTCTAGACCATAAATCACCGATCGGGGAGTCATAATGTCCATGACCTTGATATTGTCGAGCATCAGGAGGTTTTTGATAATGGCACTCTCTTTGGGGCGGATACTCCCCTCAGAGGCGCTGATTTCCGCCGACATAATCATCTCCTCCCGGGTCAGGGAGCTTTCCTGATCCGGGGACAGGAGGCCATAGAGTTTTTCAGAAAGCCACACAAAGGGGTAAATGGCATAAATAAGCCCCCAGGTGACATAGGCGGCAAAGGGGGCCAGACTTTTCCAATTGGAGGCCCCCAAGGTTTTAGGGATGATCTCGGAGAAGATCAAAATGGTCAAAGTGAGCAGAGCCGAAGACAGAGCGATAAAGCCGTCCCCGTAGAGACGGTGAACCTGGGCTCCCACGCCGGCGGCCCCCATGGTGTGTGAAACTGTGTTTAGGGTGAGGATGGCCGCCAAGGGCCGATCAATTTGCGACTTCAGCTCCTGGAGAATCTTTCCACTGCGTTTGCCCTGTTTGACGGAGACCGCAATATAGGGAGCGGAGACGGAGAGGATAACGGCCTCCAAGAGGGAGCACAAAAAAGACACCAGAACGGCAAGTAGGGCAAAGGCCAGTAGCAATGTCATGATCGAGACCCCATTCTAGCACTAGGGGGAGGCTCATTCATGACTTTTGTGACTCAGAGTCGTGAAAAACCCGACTTCCGGTGGTGTTCATCTGTCCCTGGTATTTTCCCCGGTAGGGGTTGGGGGTCTCTTGGTCCATCTTGCAAAAGACCAGTTGGCAAATGCGCCGCCCCGCCTGCAGGCGTATGGGCAGAGAATTGGCATTATAGAGCTCCAAGGTGATCTGGCCTTCAAAGCCGGGGTCCACCCACCCGGCGTTCTGAATAAATAACCCCATGCGTCCAACAGAGCTGCGCCCCTCAACAAAGGCCGTAAGATCGTTGGGCAGCTTGACGTATTCCATGGTGGTGGCCAGCAGAAAGGAGTGAGGGGGAATGGTAATACTCTCCCCCTCGATACTGCGATAGAGGATCTCGGAGTTCAGGTCCAGAATCTCCATGTTGCGGTCTTCCACGATCAAAAAATGAGTTCCCAGCCGGCAGTCAATGGAGGCCGGCTGGATGGACTCCTCGGTCAGGGGGCTGACGGAGAGTTCGGCCTTTTCGATCATGGAGCGCAAGGTGGAGTCAGAGAGGATCATTTATTTTTTAGCCTCTTCCGCTCTCTTGGCCTGATACTTTTTGACCAGTTCCTCTTGAATGTTTCTTGGTACCTGAGCATAGCGGGAGAATTCCATGGTGAATTCACCCTTACCCTGAGTGGCCGAGCGCAACTCTGTGGAGTAGCCAAACATTTCCGTCAAAGGCACTTCCGCCTCAACCACCACAAAGCCCTCGTTGGTGGTGGTCCCAGAGATAATGCCTCGGCGCTGGTTGATCTGACCCATCACATTGCCCTGAAACTCCTCGGGAGCTGAGGTCTCCAACTTCATCAGGGGCTCTAGGGCCACTGGGTTGGCTCTTTCATAGGCCTGACGGAAGGCCGCCATACCGCAAATCCGGAAGGCCATCTCGCTGGAGTCCACATCATGGTAGGCTCCATCGGCCAAGGTGGCCTTCACTCCCACAATGGGGTAGCCAATCAAAGATCCCTTAGCCATTTGCTCCTGGAAGCCTTTATCCACAGCAGGGATAAACTCTTTTGGAATGCGTCCGCCTGTGACCGAGTTAACAAACTCATAGGTCTTCTCACTGTTGGGCTCAAGGGGCTCAATATGGCCAACGACCTTGGCAAACTGTCCGGATCCACCGGTCTGCTTTTTGTGGGTGTAGTCGTATTCTCCGCGGGAGTTGATAGTCTCTCGGTAAGCCACCTGGGGCTGACCGGCAATCACCTCACAGTTGAACTCTCTCTTCATTCTCTCAATGTACACATCCAGGTGGAGCTCCCCCATTCCGGAAATAATGGTCTCTCCGGACTCCTCATCCCTGTGGACGCGGAAGGTGGGGTCCTCTTTGCGGAACTTGTTCAGAGCCTTGGCAAAGTTATTGGCCCCACTTTTGTCCTTGGGAGCCACGGCCAAAGAGATCACCGCATCGGGAACAAACATAGAGGTCATGGAGTAATTCACAGTACCATCGGTAAAGGTGTCTCCGGAGGCACAGTCAATGCCAAAGACGGCGCAGATGTCACCGGCGCGAGCCTCTTCAACATCTTCCATTTCGTCCGCGTGCATTTTCACTACCCGTGGCACCTTCACTTTTTTGCCGTTGGCCGAGTTGATGATAAACTCGCCCTTGCGCAAAACCCCCTGATAGATGCGAATATAGGTCAGCTGTCCGTAGCGGCCGTCTTCCAATTTAAAGGCCAAGCCCACAAAGGGGGCATCGTCCTTAGCCTCAATAGGCACCTCTTGCTCATTGTTATCTAGGTCCAGAGCTTTCTGGGGAATTTCAGTGGGGTTGGGCAGATAGTCTCTAACCCCATCCAGCAGGGCTTGAACTCCCTTATTTTTGTAAGCCGAACCGCAGAAAACTGGGGTTAGATCCATAGAGATGGTGCCCTTGCGAATGGCGGCTTGGAGCTCCGCTAGAGTGGGCTCTTCTTCCATCAAAAACTTTTCACCCACAGTCTCATCAAAGTCAGCAGCTTTACCCACCAGTTCGTGGTGATACTGCTTAGCCTGGTCCATCAGGTCAGCGGGAATGTCGGTCTCCTCAATTTTTTCCCCGTGTTCGCCGCGGAAGTAAAGGGCCTTCATTTTGACCAGGTCCACCACTCCTTCCAGTTTGTCTTCCACCCCAATGGGAATTTGCACTAAAACCGCATTGTGGCGGAGTTTTTCACGGAGGGACTGGAGGACGCGGAAGGGGTTGGCCCCTGAGCGGTCCAACTTGTTGATAAAGGCCACACGGGGAACATTGTAGCGACGCATTTGTCGATCCACGGTGATGGACTGGGATTGCACACCGGCCACTCCACACAGAACCAAAACGGCTCCATCGAGTACGCGCAGGGATCTCTCCACTTCGATAGTGAAGTCCACGTGTCCGGGGGTGTCGATAATATTGACCTCGGTCTCTCCCCAATGAACATTGGTGGCCGCCGATTGGATGGTGATTCCGCGCTCCCGCTCCAGCTCCATGCTATCCATTTTGGCGCCAACCCCGTCCTTGCCTCGGACATCATGAATGGCATGAATTCTTCCGGTGTAGAAGAGAACTCTCTCAGTGAGGGTTGTCTTTCCCGAGTCAATATGAGCGGAAATACCAATATTGCGAACCTTGTCCAAAACCCACTTTTTCGCCATTGAGTTAGCCTCTCCCTAATCGGTTTGTACCTAATATAGTTGGTGAATCTTATACGAAGGCAGCCAGAACTAGCATGAAGCCCCATAAAGTGCAAAGATATGTTGAGTCAGTTGGTTCAGGAGGAAAGATTCTATGAAAGACAGGGCCCAAGACTGCCTGCAGAGGCAGTTTGGCTTTTCCCAATACAGAGGGCAACAGGAGGAGGCCATACTCGCGGCCCTTGCCGGGCGCTCCAGCCTGGTCATGATGCCCACGGGAATGGGCAAAAGCCTGTGCTACCAGTTGCCCAGTTGTCTGCTGCCGGGGACTGTGCTGGTGGTTTCCCCCCTGATTGCCCTTATGCAGGACCAGGTAGACAAGGCGCGGCAAAAGGGGCTGAGAGCCAGTTTTATCAACTCCTCCCTCAGGGCCTCGCAAAGGCAGGAGAGGCTTGGGCAGCTCAGCCAAGGGGCTTACCAGCTCCTCTATGTAACCCCGGAGCGCTTTCGCAAGCCCGAGTTTGTGGAAGCTCTCCGTCAGGTGACCATCCCCCTTCTGGCTGTGGACGAGGCCCACTGCATCTCCCAATGGGGTCATGACTTTCGCCCAGACTATGGGCGCCTTGGGGAATTTCGTGCCCAAATGGGGGAGCCCCCCACCATGGCTCTCACGGCCACGGCCACCCCTCAGGTGCGTGAGGATATTTTTCGCCAGTTAGGTCTTGGAGCGGAGGACTGCCTGGTCTTCAAAGAGGGAGTCCGGCGCCCCAACCTCTATTTAGAGGTGGAGTCGGTCCATGGCCTAGAGGAAAAGCTTCGTCGATTGGTGGGCCTGATTCATCAAAGCCAGGGGCCGATGATTGTCTACTTTCAGCTGATTTCCTCCCTTGAGAAGGTGGCCTTTGAGTTGCGTCGCCTAGGGCTTTCAGCTCTGACCTACCATGGGCAATTGCCGCAAGCGGTGCGCCGTCGCCATCAGGAGCTCTTTTTAAAAGGCCAAGAGCCACTCATTCTCGCCACTCCGGCCTTTGGCTTGGGGGTGGACAAGCCCGATGTGCGCTCCTTGGTGCATATGGAGATTCCCGGCTCCATCGAGGCCTACTATCAGGAGGTGGGGCGAGCAGGGCGAGACGGGCGACCCTCCCGCTGCACTCTCTTTTATGATCCGGACGACCTCTCTATCTCCATGGACTTTATCAAGTGGTCCCACCCCGATCCGGGCTTTGTGCGGGCTCTCTACAACCTTTTAGTGGGGCAAATAGACCGTGTTCGGACAGAGGGGGCTGATTACTTGAGGGGGCAGCTCAACTTTTACAACCGCCGGGACTTTCGCTTGGAGACCGCTTTGAACCAACTGGAGAGTTTGGGCAGTATCTCTTGGCCGCAAAGGGACTTTCGCCAACTGGAGGTCCTTGAGGACTTTCCGGAGCAGGCCTTTGCCTTAGTGGACCACAAAAATCATTTGCTGCTGCAGAACCAGAAACTCTTAAAGTTGATGGAGTTGGTGAAAGGGGAGGAGTGTTTTAAGCGAAAAATTTATGACTACTTTGATGAGGGGACTCACCAGGACTGTGGCTTTTGCGGCACCTGTGGGGGCTGGAAGGAGGCGGGGGGTTGAAGCTCTTTGTGAGTCAGCGTCAGCGCTTTCCTGACCCGGCCCAGACTCGAGATAGCAGCGGGGTGGTGGCCATTGGTGGGGACTTAAGTGTGGACTCTCTCCTTGAAGCCTACAGCTTTGGAATTTTTCCCTGGCCCCATGAGGGCTTCCCCTGTCTCTGGTACTGTCCCCCTCAGCGTGGGGTGTTGGACTTTCAGGATCTTCATCTGAGTCGTTCTCTGAGCAAGTGGCTCAAGAGGACCTCTTTGGAGGTGACCTTCAACCAGGACTTTGCCGCAGTGATTGAGGCCTGCTCTCAGGTGCCTCGCCCCGGACAACAGGGGACTTGGATCAATACAGCCATTCAGAAGGCCTATTTGGAGTTTCACCGCGCCGGCTATGCTCACAGCGTGGAGTGCTGGGAGGGCCCCCAACTGGTGGGAGGCCTCTATGGGGTTTATGTGGCGGGGGTCTTTAGTGGAGAGAGTATGTTCTATCGTCGGGACAATGCCTCTAAGCTGAGTCTATTGAAACTGATTGAGAGCTTGAGCGAGCAGGACTTAAGTTGGATGGACATTCAGATGGTCACTCCCCACCTGCAACAACTGGGCGGTAAGTACATCTCGCGCCGTCGTTTTTTAAAGAGGGTGGAAGAGGCCAGGCTGGAGGCTCAGCCCCTTCGGCTTTAATCAGAGAAAAAGTTGAGCCAGGGGTAGCGTTGGCCCCAGGGGGATCCTCTTTCGGGATCGTAATTGGGGCCTGGTCGTGACAGGGCGTAGAGAACTCCCAGAGTCACAACCAGAACAGCCAAAATGAGAGTTGTACGGACTGCGTACTTTTGAAACCAATAGGCCAGAGCCTGCCAGCGCTCCTGGCGGCGCTGCTGATCCAGTTGCTGGAGTCGCTCGGCCAAGCCTTCCCGGATCTTTAGGCGCTGATTCTCGTCCACATTGTGAAACTCCACCCCGATCAGTACCTCATCGGCCGCTGATCCATCTTCGTTTCGGTGGGCCACCTGGTAGGGGGCTGGATCGTATTCAGTGATGCGGGTGACTCGTCCCCACCAGGACACCGTATTCTGATGAGGAATGGTGAACTCCAGGCGAATCATGTCCCCGATTTGAGGGGCGCACTCCCGATCCACAAGATAGGCTAATCCAGTCTCTGAAAGATCAACAACATTAGTTTTATGAGGGGTGTGTTGATCCTTTTCACTGCCATAGCGCAGGACCCGATTGTCTCTGGGCTGTAAGACATAGCGGGGTGCGCGAGGTACAAATTTTCGGATAGCCTGTCCCATACTCTCTCTTCGGCGAGTGGCTGTGTAAACTTTAACTGGCCTTTCGGCGAGACGGATTTTTTTCGCTGATGGCCTTCACCTTTTGCTGAATGGTTGGATCAATCCAAGCATTGCGTCGCAATATTTCGTTGCTGTGGTGGAGGCGAGTGACGAGACCTCGGGCCAGGGCCACCATCCAAGAGGGCATATTTTTTAATTGAGCCTCGATGGAGGACTTGGGAATTTTTAGGGCCTTGACCTTGGTCAGAGCCATAACGGTAGAAAGATGATGGCCCTCTAAGAAAATGGCCGCCTCCCCCACATACTCCCCAGAGCTGATCAGTCCCACTGGAATTTTTCCCTGTTTCCCCAGACGGAAAGCGGCCAGCTGCCCCTCCTGAATAATGTAAAGAGCATCACAGGGCTGCTTTTCCTGAACCAGATAGTCACCCGGCTCAAGTTCAATTGTGAGATCTTTTTCCTGCTGACTTTTACTGGACATAGATGCGCTCCCCTCCACTCAAGAGAAGGCATCGGCAATCTGAACAATATCTTAAGACTGGATCTAAAAAAACTTGTCCAAAAGATTGGAGAAGCTGCGAAAAATAAAGGAGCCCCTTTTGGGCTCCAGATCTTCGGCGAGGCTGACCTCTGTCTCCACTTTCTTCACTTGCTCAATCAGTTGGGCCATGTCAATGGAGGACATATGTTTGGCCTTAAATTTATCGTAGTAAAGCTTTTCGTAATCACAGAATTTATCGTTGTTAGAGAGGAACATAATGCGGGCCAGGTACAGCAAGGTTGCGCGATCCCGAGGATCAGTGATCTTTTCAAAAAGCTCTCCGGGGGAATGGGCCTGATCAAAGTCCTGTTCAATTAATTTTATTTGCTCAGGATCTACTCGTCTGTTCTGTAATCTGTCGATGATAAAACCTTTTTCCACATCACAGACCAGGCCATCCACATGGGCCAAGGCCACCAAAGTTCGCCACTTATTGAACTGACTGTCGTTGAGACGCACATGCTGACTCATCAAACCTCCCCCAAAAAAAAGTCATCATCTCAAGCTAGGTCAGTCCCAAAACGAAGTCAATCCGACCTAGACCCGGATCCTGAGTTCTCAAGCTCTAGCCACGACCGGGGCAGTCCCTGCTCTTTGGCAAGGTCGAGGGGGCTTTTACCTCCAGCATCCTTAAGGTGGGCATCCGCCTTGTACTGGAGCAGCAGCTGAATCATATTTCGATGTCCCAAGTACACGGCTTCCCCAAGGGGGCTCTGTTTTGTTCCAAGACTTTGATGGTTGACTTTAGCCCCCGCTTTAAGCAGAAGCTCCGCCTGGCCTGGAGACCCGCGGTGAACGGCAAAAAAGAGGGCCGTCCAGCCTTGATCATCCTGGGTCTCAAGCTGAGCCCCGGCCTTCAGTAAAAGCTCCACAGTTTCTGCGGATCCAAATCGAGCGGCCAGCATAAGGGGAGTCAATCCACTGCTGTCTTGAGCCTCCAAAGGGGCCTTGGCCGCAAGCAAAAGTCTCACCACAGGAATTTGATTTTGAAAGAGAGCGTAATGGAGGGCTGTGGCTCCATCTTGGTCAGCTAAGTCCACTCGAGCTCCCAGTTCAAGAAGCTCGGCCACTGTAGACTCTAAGCCTCGAAAGGCCGCTGACATCAGAGCTGTGGTCCCCGAAGCAGAGGGCGCATCAATCTGTGTTCCCTGAGCCACAAGGCGGCGGACCTCTTCCCTATTTCCGCGACTGGCCTCGCGCAGGAGGTCTAGCTCGGCCTGGCGCTCAGGTGTGGGTGGTGGTTCTATAGAGTCTTTAGAGGTCTTTGGAGCCCCACCATGGGCGCAGCCCAGGAGAGACAGTGCGGCGGTCAAGCCAAAGACCCAGAGGCATCTTAAAATCAACGGCCAAGGGGCTTTCATGACTGGGGGTGCTCTTTAATCTTGTCCCGAAGCTCATCGCAGACCGTTCCCTTCCATAAGGGGACCTGGCTGCGATAAGCACTTCGCGCAATCAGGTGAGCCAAAATGGGTGAGGTGAGGAACAAAAAGGTCACCACAAAAAGGGCGCGAATCGAAATCTCCACCGAGCCAAAATAAACGGCCATACCAGCCACGGTGCAGGTGATTCCCAGGGTGGAGGCCTTACTCATGGCCTGAAGACGCATGAGAATATCCGGCAGCCGCAGAATTCCCAGGACCGACACCATAGATAAAAAGGTGCCAAAGATGAGCAGTAAGATAATAAGAAAGTCCCTCATAAATTTTTCGCCCCTCTCTCAATATAGCGCCCCAAAGACAGGGTGCTTAAAAAGGTGATCAAGGCCAAGACAATTCCCACATCCAGATAGACAGTGTCTCCGGCCACGATGCAGAACACAGCGATAAAGGAGAGGGCGTTCAAACCCACGTACTCCAGGCCAATCAGGCGATTGGAGAGGTCTGGCCCCCAAAATATTCGGTAAAGAGAGATTAAAAGGCCCAAAGTGTGGACAACCAGAATCCACATGGCCAATTGAGTGATTACACTATCGACCTCAGGGCTCATCGCGCATCACCTCCAAAAGTCGCTTTTCGAAATCCTGTTTAATCTTGTTGCGAAAGCCGTCCAAGTCCTCTGTATCCACATACATGGCATGGATGTAGAGGTATTTTCGGTCTGGCGAGACTTCGAGGCTCAGAGTTCCCGGAGTCAGAGTGATAAGGTTGGCCAGCAGGGTGATTTCAAAGTCGGTTTTTGCATCCAGGGGAATGGCCACCACTCCGGGCTTCATATAGTGAGTGGGGGTGAGCACTTCGGCCATCAGTTTAAAGTTGGAGACAATCAGCTCTTTTATAAAAAAGAGGGTGAAGCCAAAGGCTTTGATGACCCGGATAATGTAAGTGGGCCTTTCGGTGAGCCCCCCCTCCGAGGCAAAATAGAGGATGACATAGCCCAGGGCAAATCCCGATAGAAGGTTAAACCAACTGAGGTTATTGGTGAGGGCGGTCCAAGCAATGGCCAGGAGGATATTGAGAGCAAACATCAGGGCGCTCCTCCCAGAACTCGGTCAATGTACTCACTGGGGTTAAGAATCTGCTCAGCCGCTTGATAGAAGACATCGTAGGCAAAGGGGACTCCTAGCCCCAGAAGCAGAGTGAGAATTGCCAAGAAGGTGATGGGAAGCATCATTCCCAGTTGTGCTGAGGGGGAGGGCTCAATGGGAGATGGTTTGTGCTCAGAGCTCAGGGGCTTCCAAAAAGCCTTGTCGAAGATCTTACTCATGGAGATCAAGGTGAAGAGCCCCACCGCCAGCATAATAAATACGGCAAGAGGCCGATCGTCCAAAAAGGCAGCCTGAACCAAAAAAATTTTGGCAAAAAAACCGGACAGAGGGGGGAGGCCGGCCAGCGACAAGGCTGTAATCAAGAAGACCGCCGCTAAAAAGGGATGACTGCGGTACAGGCCTCCCAAGCGACTCAAGTGGTAACTGCCAAAAATGCGATGAATGGCTCCGCCAATCAGAAAGAGGTTGGACTTCACAATACTGTGGTGAAGCACATAGAAGAGAGCGCCGGCGATGGCTAGGGGGGTCATCATGGCAAAACCAAAGATCATGTAACCGATCTGGCTGATGCTGTGAAAAGACAAAATCCGGCGAATTTCATTTTTGGAGACAGCCCCCAAAACACCAAAGACCATGCCTGACAGGCCAATGACCGCAATGATCTCATGGGTAAAGCTTTGGTCTCCGACAAAGATCAGAGAGAAAAAGCGCATCAGACAGTAGACTCCCACTTTGGTGAGCAGGGCCGCAAAAATTGCTGACACCGCTGAGGGGGGGGTATGGTAGGAGGCCGGAAGCCATGAGAAAAAGGGAAAGACAGCGGCCTTAAGGCCAAAGGCCACCAGGAACACCAAAGCCAGGGCATTGGTGAGAGAGGGGTTGTCCACTGTGGCCAATTTAACGGCCACATCAGCCATATTCAATGTGCCCAAGAGTCCATAGAGAATTCCTGCTCCCCCCAAAAACAAAAAGGAGCCAAACAAATTCAGGGCCATATACTTCAGCGCCCCTTCAATTTGCGCTCGGCGATTGCCTAAGGCCAGAAGAACAAAGGAGGCAATGAGCATAATCTCAAAGGAGACATAGAGGTTAAAGATATCTCCCGTTAAGAAAGAGCTATAAACTCCCAGTAGCAAAAAGTGAAAAAGGGAGTGAAAGCCATAGGTCTCTATGTCCCTATCCATACAGAACCAAGAGTAAAAATGAACACTCAGGCCCATGACAGCCGTCATCGCGACCATAATGGCCGAGAGCAGATCAGCCACTAAGGTGATACCAAAAGGGGCATGCCAGTTGGCAATGTGTAAAACCTGAACTCCATCACGGAGCACGGTCTGCAGAAGCACAATGGCCACTAAAGCATTGGCCCCGCTGCCCACAAGCCCAAGCCTGCGTTGCCAAAGTGGCTGTTGCCACAGAGCCATGCAGAGAGCCGCTGAAAAAAGAGAAATGATCAGAGGCCACGCCAGCAGATTCATCGGTCCACCGCCCGGACTTCATCAATGTCCACTTGGCCAAAGACCTCATAGGTGCGCAGGATCAGCACAATGGTGAAGGCCAAAATTCCAAAGCCGATGACAATGGCCGTTAAGATCATGGCTTGGGGAAGGGGGTCGGCCGATCCCGCCGCCAAGAGGTCTTGGTCGCTGGGGATAAGGGGGGCTCGATGGCGAACCAGTCCTCCAGCTGTAAAAATACCCATGTTGATGCCCTGGCTGATCAGAGCTAAGCCAAAGACAAACTTAACCATATTTCGCCGGAGGATAAGAAACACGCCGCAGGCAAAGACGATTCCAGAAAGTAGAGCCAAGGTCGTTTGCATTTTCTAGTCATCCTCCCTTAAGGCCACAAAAACCCCCATGATCACTCCAATCACCACAAAGTACACGCCCAGATCAAAGATCAGGGGAGTGCCGGCTTTTAAGGGTTGGTCTTCAACAAGGGCGAGCTCCAGCCACAGGGACTGCATAAAGGGCAGACTCTGAGACAGGGCAAAAAAACCGCTGACCAAGGCTAAAATCAAGCCCCCGCCCATCAGCCGGATGGGGTGGATTTTGAACAGCTTCATGACTTGGCTGCGGCCAAAGGCCAGCCCATAAAGAGCAAAGGCTGAGGCGGCCACAAGTCCTCCAGCAAAACCCCCTCCGGGCAGGTTGTGACCGCGAAGCAAAAGAAATACGCTAAAGAGTAAAATCCCCGGCAGTAAAAATTTGGCTGCGGTGGTGATCAGAAGGGAGTTCATAGAAGAGACTTTCTCCTTCGCTTCAGTCGCACCAAAGAGTAAACGCCCATGGTGGCCACAGCCACCACAGCGAGTTCCCCTAGAGTGTCTAAGACTCGAAAATCCACTAAGATGACATTGACCACATTGCGTCCATAGGCCTGAAGCCAGGCATTGTCTCCATGAAAGCTGGAGATGGGCTCATGCCATTGCAGATTGGCGGCCGAGAGGATCATCACAAAAAATAAAAAGCCCATACCCAAGGAGAGGAGAGCGTCTAGGGCCACATTGATCCTTGAAGAGAGCACCTGATAGACGGGAAGTTTGTAGATCACCAGAGCAAAGAGAATCACTGTGAGGGTTTCAACGGCAATTTGGGTCAGCCCTAAATCGGGAGCTGAGAACATGACATACATGGTGGCCACCATAAAGCCAATGACTCCCAGGCAGGCAATAGTGGCTAGGCGGGATTGAACCATGGTCGCCGCCAAGGCGGCTAAGGCAATGATTAAGGCCACGCCCAGCTCGTAGAGCCTCACATCAGTCCAATCGGTTTGCAGTTGAGGTAGGGAGTACTTAAAAAAGCTCAAGCCAAAGAGGAGCAAAATGCCCAGGATCACCATGCGCAGATAGTGTCGCAGATAGCCGGTTTGCAGGAGATCCGTCACCCATCCAGAGGCCATCAAGGTGCCCTCAAAAAGATCCTGAAAGCGGGTATTGAGACGCCAGGGGCTGCGGATAAAGTCCCAACTGAGAATGGACTTGTAGTTGCTAAAGTGAAAGAGGGCCAAGCCAGCCACCAGAGTGGAGACGCTCAACAAAAGGGGCAAGTTAAAGCCATGCCACAGAGACAGCTTGGGAAATTCACCCAGAGGCTGCAGAGATCGACCCACGGAGTGGATTAGTCCTTGCCCGAAGCCGGCCCACAGGCCCATCAGCAAACCCAGGAAGGAGAGCACCAAGGGGCCCAAAAGAAGAGAGGGGTAGCCCTCTTTCACCGGGCTTTTGGGAGCCTTCAGGTCGCCGGCAAAAAACAGCCAAATCATTTGGGCGGCCACAAAGACAAAACTCAAAGCCGCCAAGCTAATGATGGAGACCAAAATCCAATTCCAGGGGCTAAGGAGCAGGGCCTCCAAAGCCAGCTCTTTGGCGACAAAGGAAAAGGTGGGTAAAAGGCCCGCCATGGCCAAGGCGGCCAAGAGAGCACTGGTGGCGGTCCAGGGCATGGCCCGGCGTAGGCCCGAGAGCTCTCTCACATCTCGGGAGCCGGTTTGATGGTCTACGGCTCCAGCCACCATAAACAGAGTTCCTTTGTACAAAGCGTGGGCCAACAACAGAGCGGCAAAAGCTGTGGCGGCCAGAGCAGAGACTGTTCCCAGCAAGAGAATCATCAAGCCCAGTGCGCTGATGGTGGTGTAAGCCAGAATTTGTTTTAAGTCCGTTTTGCTCAAAGCTAAAAAAGCTCCCCACAGCATGGTGATTCCGCCCACGCTGGAGAGCAGCCAAAACCACAGATCTGTGCCCCCCAACTCAGGCTGGAGTCGAGCCAGCAAAAAAACTCCAGCTTTCACCATGGTGGCCGAGTGCAGATAAGCACTCACAGGGGTAGGGGCCTGCATGGCTCCAGGCAGCCAAAAGTGAAAGGGAAATTGGGCCGACTTGGTAAAGGCCCCCAGGGCCACCAGCGCCAGAATCCAGGGGTACTGGGGCAGAGCGCTGGCCTGAAAGCCCAACTCTCTCAAAATGGAGAGATCGAAGCTGCCCCCAGAAAGTCCTAACAAAATAAGCCCTGCTAAGAGAGCCAAGCCCCCTCCTGCCGTGATCAGGAGAGCCTGCAGGGCCGCTTGACGCCCTTCCTTTTTGTCGTGATCAAAGCCGATCAACAGATAGGAAGTGACACTGGTCATCTCCCAGAAAATAAAGAGCAAGATCAGGTTGTCGGATATAACCACGCCCAGCATGGACACCATAAAGAGCAGTAGGCTAAGAAAAAAGCGCCCCAAATAGGGGTGGCCTTTGAGGTAGCCCCCCGCATAGACCACAATCAGGGCTCCAATTCCTGAGACCAGAAGGCCCATCATCAAAGACAGTCCATCCACATAAAAGCTCAAATCAAAACCCACCTGGCTCATCCAGGGCAGAGACCAGCTCAAGGCCCCTTGGGAAAATACTTGGCCGCTCAGACTCAAAAACTGAACAAAGATAGCGGTAGGCAAAAGAGCCAGAGCCCAACTGGCCTTGGCTCCTGCCCATCGAATCATCCATGGGGCCAGTGGAGCGAGTAGAGTTGTCAGTAACATCAGGAGCAAAAGAGAAATCATAGGGCCACTAAGCTAGCTAAAGAAAATGAGGGTGGCAACAATTGCCGGAAGCGGGAAGTCCTTATCTGGGTCATTTGCCGCAGTCTAAAGCTGTTTGACTCTGTCTCGGAGATCTTCGGCTCGTAGCGGCATCTCCGAGGGGGGAAGACTTTGACCTATATGTAAGCCCACTCGATGCCAGAATCGCCGCGGGAGTTTGCGTAGAGCCGGTCCTTCGCGGTGACTAAAAAAACTGCCCCAAAGCCCTTTGAGAGCTAAAGGGACCACCGGAACTGGAGTCTGTGCCAAAATCCTCTCCACTCCCATTTTAAAGTCTTGGACTTCTCCGTCTCGAGTGAGTTTCCCTTCGGGAAAAAGGCAGACCAAGTCGCCCGCTTGAAGGGCCTCTGAGATCTGGGCATAGGCGGAGGCCAGAATCTCTGGGCTTTCTTTTTGTGGGGCTATGGGTATGACTTTGGCCTGCTTGAGAATCCAGCGAAACCAAGGTCTTTGCGCCATTTTGTAGTCCATCACAAAGCGCACCGGGCGGCGAATTCCCCCGGCAATAATCAGCCAATCCACATAGGACACATGGTTGCAGATCAAAAGGGCCGGTCCGCTTTCAGGGATATTCTCTTGCCCGCGAACCTTAAGGCGGTAGAGGAGATTCACGAGGAGCCAGCTCCAAAGGCGCAGAGTGAATTCGGGCACCAAAAAATAGAGATAAATGGCCACTCCGAGGTTCAGAACAGCTAGAATAATAAAGACATCGGGAACACTAAAGCCCAGAGCATAGAGGGCCATCAGGAGGGCCGCTCCCATCAGCATAAAAAAGGAGTTGATAATATTGCTGGTGGCGATAATGCGGGAGCGATATTCGGCCGGGCTGCGCTGCTGAATGAGGGTGTAGAGAGGGACAATAAAGAGGCCACCAGAGATGGAGAGGCCCATAAGGCTTAAGGTGATGGGGAGTCCATATTCTGTTTTTAAAAACTCGCCCACAGGCATAAGGTTATTGGGGTTAAAAGGGGGAGCCAGCTGAGGGGTGTAGTGCCACAGGGCCAGGGCAAATACTGTCAGCCCAAGGGAGGCTATGGGCACAAGTCCCAGCTCTACTCTACCAAAGGAAAGGCGGGCGCAGAGCACAGCTCCTATGGCCACTCCCAAGGTGAAGGAGGCCAAAAAGCTGGTGATCACACTTTCATCTGTGAATAAAAGATCTTTTGTGTAAACGGGAAGAAGGGAAAGAAGAATCGAGCCAAACATCCAAAACCAGGAGACCCCAAGGATGGAGTTAAAAATATCAGGGCGAGGCCATATCCTTTTCAGGTTGCCCCAAACCTCTGGAATGGGGTTAAGGCGAATTTTCAGTTGAGGGTCGGCCACGGGAACGGGAGGAGAGAGCCAGCTGGCCGCCAAGCCCACAAGGGCAAAGCTCAGGAGTCCGGTCATCATGAAAAAGCTTTTGTGGTCTGAGGCCGCCGCCAGACCTCCGGCAATGGTGCCAATGAGTATGGCTAAAACAGTGCCCATCTCCACAGCCGCATTGCCCCCCACCAAGTCGCGATCCTTTACTAAGTCGGGAATAATTCCCCTTTTGATCGGACCAAAAAAAGTGGACTGAAGTCCCATGAGCACCAGCAAGTACATCAGAGCCGAGAAGTGATCCAAGTAAAAGGCCATGGAGGCCAGGATCATAATAAAGACCTCCCACAATTTGGTGAGGCGCATGATCCGGTGCTTGGGGTAGCAGTCGGCCAGCTGGCCGGCCAGAGCGGAAAAGAGTACAAAGGGCAAAATAAAAATTCCCCCGGCCAAAGCCACCAAAGACTTGTGATCTAGCCCCCAAAGGCTAACACCTTGGTAGGCAATCATAATGACCAGGGCATTTTTGAGATAGTTGTCATTGAGGGCACCAAAAAACTGAGTCCAAAACAGGGGGCGAAAGCGCCGATCTCTAAAAATAAGATGTGGGATCAAGGCCTCGGCTCCTCTTGATTTTTGCGACTCTCCCCAAACCGATGGCTCGGCTTCAGCCCAATTAGAGCAATTGAGACTGCACTTGGCAACCCCCAAGCTTTCCTCAACCACCAGTTGATTCTTGCCTTGAGCCATGTCAATCATAAGAAATGGATGTCAACGGAGCTTTAGATCACGGCACTCTGTTTTTGGCTTTGGCCAGTCTCTTGTTTTTTGCCTCTCTCTTTGGCCTGGTGGCCAATTGGCTCAAACAGCCCCTGATTATTGCCTTTATTGCTGTCGGTCTTCTGGCCGGCCCCGGAGCTCTGAATCTCTTTCCTGACTCCTCAGCTCTGGGGCTATTGTCCGAGGTGGGAATCAGCATTCTCCTCTTTGCCGTTGGTCTTAAGCTCGATCTGACTGTGATAAAGACCATGGGGCCCGTGGCCTTGGCCACCGGACTGGGGCAGGTGGCCTTTACTTCTATCATCGGATTTTTTATTTGTTTGGGGCTGGGCTTTGAGGTGGAGGCCTCCATCTATATTGCAGTAGCTCTAACCTTTTCCAGCACCATCATTATCGTCAAACTGCTGTCAGATAAAAAAGAGATTGATGCCCTCCATGGCCGCATTGCTGTGGGCTTTCTGATTGTGCAGGATATTTTAGTGGTCCTGGCCATGATCGCCCTTTCGGCCATGGGCACGGCGGGAGAAGTGACCAACAGTAGCTCACTCGGTCTGCAGGCGGCCTTCGTAGGCTTGAAAGGCTTGGTGTTTACCGCAGGGATATTGGCCATTGGCCGCTGGGTTCTGCCCAAGGCCCTAGAGATCATTGCCCAAAAGCCCGAACTGCTCACTCTTTTTGCTGTCTGTTGGGCGGTGATCGCGGCAGCCCTCAGTGACTCCCTAGGACTCAGTCAAGAGGTGGGAGCCTTTATTGCCGGTATCAGTATGGCCTCCTCTCACTTTCGGGAAAGTGTGGCCAGCCGACTGGTCAGCCTGCGCGACTTTTTGCTCCTGTTCTTTTTTGTCCACTTGGGCTCTGGTTTGGATCTCAGCCACTTGACCACACAAATTGTTCCCGCCACATTGCTCTCTCTCTTTGTGCTGATTGGCAATCCTCTGATTGTGATGGTGATCATGGGCTTTATGGGCTACCGCAAGCGCACTGGATTCCTAGCCGGGCTGACTGTGGCTCAAATCAGTGAGTTTTCCTTTATCCTGGCTGCTTTGGGGGCCCGCCTGGGCCATGTGAGTGAAGAGACGGTGGGTTTGATCACCGTGGTGGGCTTGATCACCATAGGGGTGTCCACTTATTTGATCATTTATTCTCAGCCCATTTATGAGAAAATCGCTCCTTTCTTGAGTCTATTTGAAAGGGCCAATGCCACTGCCGAGGACAAATTGGCCAATGGGCAGGATTCAGAGCCCTACGAGTATCTGGTTTTGGGCACGGGGCGCATGGGCCAGCAGGTGTTTCAGTGTTTTGAAAAAAATTATATTCGCTATATGGGAGTGGACTTTGACCCCTATGTGGTCTCTCAGCTGCGCGAGCAAAAGAAGCCAGTGATTTATGGAGACCTCAGTGATCCAGAGCTTCTACAGAATTTGACCCACGATAAAGTTAAAGCAGTGATATCCACAGTGCCCGACGCTCTCAACAATCGGGGATTGATTCGAGCCCTTAAGGAAATTGATTTTAAGGGGCAAGTGGCGGTGACGGTGGCTTATCCTCATCAGATAGAGGAGTTTAAAGAGTTAGGTGCCGACGAGGTTTTTTGTCCCCCCATTGACATGGGCATGTATGCGGCAGAAAAAATCCTCGGCAAGAGGTATTTAGCCTCGCTCTAAAGTCTTTATAGGTCTTTTGGGGCCGGTGGAGCTTCTCCGGACACAGGCTGGCGATCAATGCGGCGATCAATAAACAAAGTGGCCACTAAGTCACCAGTCACATTCACGGCGGTGCGACACATATCCAGTATGCGATCCACTCCTAAAAGCAGGCCCACTCCGGCCAAGGGCACCCCCACTGAGGTCAGGATCATGGAGAGAATCACGATGCCCACTCCGGGAGTGGCGGGAGAACCGATGGAGGCGGCCACAGCCGTCACCACAAGGAGAGTGAGGGCTCCTGAGTCCAGATTGATCCCAAAAACTTGGGCCAAAAACAAAGTGGCCACCCCTTGGTAGAGGGCTGTTCCATTCATATTGATGGTGGCCCCCAGTGGAATCACAAACTGAGCCACCGAGGGCTTCACCTTCAGGTCTTCCTCGGCCACCTTCATGGCCAAAGGCATGACCGCCGCCGAGCTGGAGGTGGAAAAGGCCAGGAGCTGAACGCTGCGAACGGCGGACAAAAACCTCCAAGGGGACATCCCGGTGAGTAAGACCACCAGGATCAAATACATCACCAGCAGAAGCAAAAGACCTAAAATCACTGTCCCCATATACACAGTCATTCCCGCCAGTGTGCCTAAACCCACTTGGGCCGAGAGCTGAGCCGTGAGACCAAAGACAGCAATGGGGGCCAGCCACATAGCCCCTTTGACAATGGTCATGCACACCTGCTGCAGAGAGGCCAAAAGCTGTAGCAAGGGGAGGGCCTCACTGCGTCTCATGGCCACCATGGCAATGCCCAAAATAATGGCAAAGACCACCACTTGCAGCATCTCCATATTTAAAATTGAGTTCAATGGATTGCGGGGGATCAGGTCAATAATTCTCTCTGGAAGGCTATGATCTCCATTAAAAGTATTTAAAGCCAAAGGGTCTGCCGCTGGAGATGGCGCCCCATTGGAGCCATTGAGCAGAGAGGCATCAATGTAGGAGCCAGGTTGAATGCTTTGGGCCAGGGAGATGCCAATCAAAATAGACACTGTGGTGGTCAGAACAAAAAAGGCCAAGGCCGCTAACCCCACCCTTTTAAGCCTCTCCAAGCTCTCGCTGGAGGCGATTCCGCTGATGATGGAGGCAAAAATCAAGGGTACGACGATCATCTGAATGACGGCCAAAAAAATCTGCCCAGGAAGGGCCAGCCAGTCACTGATGGTTTTGGCTTTGCTGGGCTCCACCCATCCCACTGTGGGGCCCAGCAATATGCCCACACCCACTCCCAAAAAGAGACCCATCATCACCTGGAGCCACAGGCGGCCGCGGATCAGGGAGTTGAGGGTGTCGCTCAGTTCCTCAAGGCCTTTGATCACCTTGAGATCTCGGGATGGCTTATAAGTCATCCCTTAGTCCTATCTAATTTTTTATAAAAACTGAATACATGCCGCGTAGGTCCCCAGCCTTAAAGTTGTAGGCTTTGTCCTCGGGGTAGTTTTGGCGGACAAATTCAGGGCGGGAGGCCTGAGCTCCATGACAGTGAAGACAGGAAGAAGCCACGCGAATGGGCACATAGAGGTGAATGCCCTCGGGGTCGTCTGGGCCAGAGGGTCGGCGAACTTTCTGGTGCTGATCCAGTTTGGAGTCCTGTGCAAATTTCTTTAAAATCTTGGCCTCGGCCTCTGAGGCCCGATTGGCCGGGTTCCTGTACTTGGTGGCTACCTGCTTGGCCTCGTAGCCCTTTTCCTGGGCCCAAGCCTGAAGTTGTTGGCCAATGGGAGCGCAGACCCGGCGGAAGTCCTCTATGGTGACCTCTTCCTGCCCCTCTAAAGTGGCGGCCAAGCCCTCGCGCAAAGTGGAAAAGGAGTTGAGTGTTTGCACCGCCTCGGAGACCTTCTGCTTCTGTCCTTTTTCCCCCTGAGTCTCAGCTTGGCTTGGTAAAACCAATAAGCTGAGAGTCCAGGTCAAAGTGACTCCTAAAACTTTCGACGTCCACCAAGTCACTAGAACCTCCTTAGCGGTTGAGTTGCAGTTTTTTGTCCAGCATTCTGAACAGGAACATTCCCACTAACATACTCACCACAAAAATAGCAGGCCGGGCCTCAAAACTTGCTAAAGAAGTCACAGCTGGCCCCGGGCAGTAACCAGCAAGTCCCCAGCCCACGCCAAACATAAGGGCTCCAATCATCAAGGCTGGAGTGAGATCTCTCTTGGTGGGGACATGCCACTTCTCCGCCAAAAGAGGGGATGTGCGGTGTCGCGTCATCCAGTAGGTGACAGCGTGAACTCCAATGGCCCCGATCATCACAAACATCAGTGAGGGGTCCCAGTTGCCAAAGAGGTCCAAAAATCCCACCACCTTTGCCGGCTGAGTCATGCCCGAGAGCCCCAGGCCCAGTGCAAACAAAAATCCTACAATCAGTGAAACAACAGATGTTTTAACTTTTACCATGACAGAACCCCCATTGTTCTAAACAGATAGACCGCCAAAATGCCCGCCAGCATAAAAGTCACTGTGGCCATCAGAGAGCGAGTCGAAAAGCGGCTAATGCCACAGACTCCGTGTCCGCTGGTGCATCCACTGCCCATAATGGTGCCAAAGCCCACCAGGAGGCCGGCCACCACCACAGTCCAGTCCGGGCTGTTGAGACCGCCGGCAAAAAAAGACGGATTGATCAAATTGAGAGTGAGTCCTCCCAACACCAGACCCCCAATAAAAGCGAATCGCCAGGAGCGATCTCCTTCTAGGTTGGCTAGAGCTCCATTGATAATTCCACTGATCCCGGTCACTCTTCCGTTCCAGATCAGCATAATGGAGACGGACACTCCAATCAGCACTCCGCCCACTAGGGCATAAATCCAATCCATAGGCATAGGTCACCTCTTTTCCTGTTAAATAAAATGACTCAAAATACTTTTTTTAAACTACAGCTCTTCACGCTCTGAAAACTTAAGATTGCCACGAGCGGTGAGGATATCTAGATGTGCTGGAGCATAATTGTCCGCAAAAATCGCTAAGTCCCTGAAAACTTTTTATAGTTTCAGAAGAACTCCCTTAGAGGTTGCTCTCTTGCAAAGTGAGAAGGCCCTGTCGATCTAAGATCTCAATACTTCTGCCAGCTTGGCGGATCAGACCCCGGGACTCCAGCTCTGCCAGGGCCTTGATAATGGTTGAGACCGTACTGGCGCAAAAGTTGGCAATCTCTTGGCGCGTCCACTTGTGGTCGGGGTGGAGTTCTTTCAAGTAGATCACGGCCTGAGCCGTTCGCGCCAGAATCTGGTTCTCCAAAATCATCACTCGCTGAACCTCGGCCTGACGCAATTCCTTAGAGAGGACCACCACCACATCTTTGTAGAGATAAGGATGTTTACTCAGGATATCAAAAATAACAGCCTTGGGGATCATGCGCAGGGATGTGGGCTCTAAGGCAATGGTGGAGCCATGGTAGCCCTCTTCAGCAAAGAGAGAGCGGTGGCCAAAAAACTGGTTTTCACGGAAGAAGCGCAGCAGGTGCTCTTTACCAGAGGCGGCCCCCAAGAGAACCAGTCCCACCAGGCCTGATTTGACAAAGTAGAGCCCCTGAGGCAGCTCCCCCTCTTGGTAAATAAACTCTCCTCGCTTAAAGTCCAGGGCTCTTGCCGAAGACTCCAATTGGATTTTAATCTCTGGAGCCAGGTAGCTCCAAAACTCGCGGAAAAACATCAAGGCCTCACTGAGAAATCATCAGCTTATCTCTTATATAAAGAGGGGAAAGTGTAATGACTCATTTTAAGACACTCAAGGCCTTCAGGACCTTTGAGGGGGATTCAGGGGGGGGCAGCGGGGTAATTGTTGCGATGCAACACGGGTTGAGGCTCTATCTCCCGCCTTGATCTCCAGGTCGAGACCCCGTCGAGGCCCAGATTTCAGTAGCGGCCTGAGGTCCTCAGGGGCACCGAATTGGGGGCTTAATTGTGTGCTGGCACATCTTCATTGCTCAGTGGCCTCAGTTAGTCTAAGGCTGTAGCTGACAAAATCAGCCTAGAGTTTTCAACCAGAACAAGAAAGAGGTGAATTATGAAGCCTTCAGTAAAAGAATTTTTTGATAAGGACACCTGGACCCTGACTTATGTGGTCTTTGACCCTTCCAGTAAAGATGCAGTGATATTGGATCCAGTATGGGACTACGATCCAGCGGCCTCCAAAGTCAGCACCAAATCGGCCGAGGAAGTCTTGGCCTTTGTCAACGATAAGGATTTAAAGGTCCACTACATTTTGGAGACCCATGCCCATGCCGATCACATATCCGGTGCTCAGGTGATGAAGCCCCATCTCCCCGGAGTCAAAGTGGGTATTGGTGCCAATATCTGCAAGGTCCAAGAAGTCTTTAAAGGGGTCTTTAACTTAGACCCCGAGTTTAAAACAGATGGCAGTCAGTTTGATGTGCTTCTTAAGGAGGGCGAGCCCCTGCAGGCCGGGACTCTAAAGATTGACACCATTTACACTCCTGGTCACACTCCGGCCTGCGCCAGCTATTTGATTGGTGATGCGGTCTTCACTGGGGACGCTCTGTTTATGCCAGACTACGGAACGGGTCGCTGTGATTTTCCCGCAGGCAGTGCGGAAGACCTCTACACTTCCGTCCACGACAAGCTCTACAGCTTGCCCGATGAGACTCGGGCCTTCACTGGCCATGACTACCAGCCGAATGGTCGTCCTGTGGCCTGGGAGTCCACCATTGGTGAACAGAAGGAAAAGAACATTCATATCAAGGCCTCAACCACCAAGAACGAGTTTGTGGAGTTTCGCACCAGCCGCGACCGCACTCTTGCAGCTCCCCGCCTGCTGCTTCCCAGTGTGCAGGTGAATATTGATGCGGGAAAGCTGCCCCCCCAAGAGAATAACGGAGCCAGCTACTTGAAGATCCCCATCCGCGAGTAAAGATCCTCAGTTGATCTCCTGCTCTAATTATGATCCCCTAGTAAAGAAAAGTGTCTTTACTGGGGGATTTTTATTTTGAAAAAGCAGTGGCTTAAAAAAATTCTCGTTCTCACAGGCCTGGCTTTGGTCTTTTTTTTGATCCAGCAGTCAGGCCTGGCTCAGTACCTATCTCTTGAAGCTCTCAAGGAGCACCAACAGGCCTTGGACGACTTTTACCGCAGCCAGCCTCTGCTGCTCCTGGGTCTCTTTGCCGGAATTTACATTTTATCCACCGCCCTCTCCATACCGGGCGCTTTGGTTTTGACTCTGGCTGGCGGGGCGATTTTTGGCTTTTGGGTGGGCTTAGTGACTGTGTCTTTGTCCAGCACCATCGGGGCCACCTTGGCCTTTTTGGTGTCCCGCTTTCTACTGCGAGACTGGGTGCAGACCCGCTTTCGCGATAAGCTGGGAAGTATTAATCGCGGTATTGAAAAGGAAGGAGCTTTTTACCTTTTCACCTTAAGATTAGTGCCTCTTTTCCCCTTTTTCTTGATCAACTTGGTGATGGGACTCACTCCTATTCGCACCAGCGCCTACTTTTTTGTGAGCATGGTGGGGATGCTTCCAGGCACGGCCGTCTATGTGAATGCGGGCACTCAAATTGCCCAGCTGGACTCTCTTAAAGGTTTACTCTCTCCGGCACTGCTGCTGTCCTTTGTTCTGATTGGTGTTTTGCCCTTGATTTCCAAGCGAACTCTGGAGGTGATCAAGGCGCGCAAGCATCTGCGAGGCTTTAAAAAGCCCAAAAAGTTTGACTTCAATATGGTGGTCATTGGGGCCGGCAGTGCCGGTTTAGTGTCAGCCTATATTGCCGCCGCCATCAAGGCCAAGGTGGCTTTGGTTGAAAAGCACAAGATGGGGGGGGACTGTCTCAACACAGGCTGCGTGCCCAGTAAGGCCTTAATTCGTTCGGCTAAGATTTTCAACTATCTGAAGCGAGCTCCCGAGTTTGGCTTGCCTCAAGTGGATTCTGCTCCTCAACCGGTGGATCTTGGTCAGGTTATGGAGCGGGTGAAGAGGATCATCGCCCGCATTGAACCCCACGATTCAGTGGAGCGCTACTCGGGTCTTGGTGTGGACTGCTTTCAAGGTGAGGCCAAAATTTTGAGCCCCTATGAAGTGCAAGTGGGAGACAAGGTCTTAACCTCTAAAAATATAGTGATTGCCACTGGAGCCAGGCCCCTTGTGCCTGAACTGCCAGGATTGAAAGAAGTGGACTATCTCACCAGCGACAATGTTTGGGACCTGAAAGAGTTGCCAAAAAACTTGTTGGTCTTGGGGGGTGGTCCCATTGGCTGCGAGCTAGCCCAGAGCTTTGCGCGACTGGGCTCCAAGGTGACTTTAGTGGAGATGGCCCCTGAGATTATGGGCCGTGAGGACCAAGAGGTGGCCCAACTCATCCGCCAGCGCTTTGAGCAAGAGGGCATTGCCATCAAGACATCCCATAGGGGGCTGCGCATTGAAGAGGGCCGTCGTTTGATTTGTGAGCATGAGGGGCAAGAGACGGCCTTGGACTTTGACAGGATTCTCTTGGCTCTGGGCAGACAGGCCAATATCAAAGGCTTTGGCTTGGAGGAGCTTGGGGTGGAGGTTTCGGAGCGGGGAACCCTTGTGGCTGATGAATATATGCGAGTGACCAACTACCCCAATATCTATGTGTGTGGAGATGTCACGGGCCCCTACCAGTTCACTCATGTGGCCAGTCATCAGGCCTGGTTTGTGGCTGTGAACTCTTTGTTCAGCCCCTTTAAGCGCTTTCGGGTGGACTACCGAGTGATCCCCTGGTGCACCTTCACCGATCCCGAAGTGGCTCGGGTGGGCTTGAACGAACAGGAGGCCCAGGAGAGGGGGGTGGAGTACCAGCTCACTCGCTACAGTATTGAGGGCTTGGATCGAGCCATTGCCGATGGTGAGGCCAAAGGCTTTGTAAAGGTGCTCACTCCTCCAGGCAGTGACCGGATTTTAGGTGCGACCATTGTAGGTCCCCATGCCGGCGACATTATGGCCGAGTATGTTTTAGCCATGAAGTATGGCCTTGGACTCAACAAAATCCTGGGCACCATTCACATTTACCCCACACTGGCTGAGGCCAATAAATTTGCCGCCGGGGTCTGGAAAAAGGCCACAGCTCCTCAAGGGGCTCTGCGCTGGTTGGCCCGCTACCATCAGTGGCGTCGTTCTTAACGCGCCGCTATCACTAAAGGGACTTGGTCCCCTTTGGGGCTTGGGGTATGACTGGGGGCTTATGATTTTGCGTAGCTATGGGCTCTGGTTAGCAGGAGCCCTTTTTGTTGTCTTAACAATAGGCTTGAAGCTGGACAGGGTGGTGGCTGAGGAGGCCTCAGCCCCTGACTGGGAGAGGGCTTGGGCCAGTGATCTAGGAGGCTGGACTCACTTTGACCATTTGGACCGGTTGGAGGTGCATTTGGTGGGAGAGGAGCTGTCCCACTCTTATGACCTCTATGAGCCCCGACAGGAAGTCTTAGAGGAGTTCTTAGCCCTGTCTCTTGTTGATCGTCAGGCCTTTGTCCACAAAAGGCGCATGATTCTTACGGCCTTGGCCTACAAGCTGGAGTCACTGCCCAAATTGACTTCTCGGCTTTATTTTTTACGTCGATTCCTGACCTCAGCACAAAGTCCACCACAGCCAGGGCCACGACAAAAGAGCCATTTGCTGATTGAGGCCCTGCTGCAAAAGGTGGATGGCTTTTTTATTCAAAAAAATATAAAAAGTTTATCAAGAGCTCAGGATATGGAGCTCTATATGGGGGCCGGCGCTGAGGTGGCCTCGGGTTGGCCCGGATGGACATGGGGAGAGTATCGAGTCCCCGGAGTGGCTTTAGGTTTTGGACTGGTCTTGGGCTGCGAGCTCTCAGTGGACATGGGGCCCGAGGGAGAGCTTTGCTTAAAAAGTCTCTATTTGGATGTGGAGATTCCCAAGAGGGCTCTTCTGCCCACTCTACTGGCCTCCGTCAATGGTCGGATGATTGCTGCCGCCAGTCCTCAAGTGGGATCCCAAGAGGGGCGTTTTTTTGAAAAGATAAATACATACTATTTGCCGGGCGGCCCTATGCTCCTCAGAAATGACCGAATGGTTGGAGGGGGCATGGCGATGGGGGTGAGTGTGCCCCCTTTGATTGCCACTACGGCCAGTTTTCAAGTGGTCACTCTGCGCTTTAAAGTGCCAGTCAAAATTCGTCTCAAAAGCTTGGTGCCTCCGCCCACAGCGCAGGGGTGGCAGGGGGTTGAGGAGAGGGGCTTGGCGCGGGCTCAGGCCTCTCAATGTGAGGATCTTCTCTCCTCACAAAATTCCAAATCAGTTGTGGAGTAGGGAGCTGCGCACCCGAATGAGATCCATCAACATCTTGGGCGGATCTTTGAGCAGATGCACAGTGGAGCCCTCCTGATCAAAGAAGGGCACTGTTTGACTATAGACCTCATAGCCCTCCCGTCGGGCTAGGGCCAGGACTTCCACATCAAAGGCAAAGCCATCCAGCCGCTGTTCATCAAAGAGTTGCTGGGCCACCTCCCAGCGAAAGGCCTTAAAGCCGCATTGGCTGTCCCAGCTGGTGGGCACACCGGCAATACACAGAGCCAAGTACTGAAAGGTCCAACTGAAGGCTTGGCGAATCAAGCTCCTCTCCTCGGCCAAGTTGCGGTAGCCAATGATCATATCCACCTGAGGCTGAGACAGTAGAAGCGACAGGGCTTTGAGCATCTCCTCAGGGGGTATGGAGAGATCTAAGTCAGTGAAAAACACAAAGTCCCCTTTAGCCTTTTTTACTCCTGAGCGCACCGCATAGCCCTTGCCTCGATGAACTTGATTGTCGATGACCACAAAGCGCGGGTCTCCTTCAGTCAGGGATCGAGCCAAGCCCAGAGTTTGATCGGGGGATTTTTCCACGACAAGCAGGATCTCTAGGGGCAATGGATGGCGGTCCAAAAAACTCTGCATTTTGGCAATGGATCGGGGCAGCCTTTTCTCCTCCCGATAGGCCGGCAAAATCAAACTGATGGAGGGAGAGTCTCCCCTCGGCGGCAGGTCGGCAAGGACACTTTGATAGATCTTTCGGAGTTCTGCGGAGTCCAGGACAGACTCTGAGCTTGCGGTCGAGGGGGCCTGAGCCCCTTTTCCCTGGAGAGTCTGTTCACAGCTCTTTTGCTGTTCGGCCCAGGCCCCAGGGGAGGAGAGAGCGAGGAGAGCCACCAGGAGCAATGGCCCCAGACTCAATATGGAGATCCTGAACTGAAAAGTTCGGACAGTTGTGGCATTTAGAACATGAGAGGCCTTGCTGCGAGATTTAGCCAAAACTTCACATAACATGAAGTCCGCTTATGCCCTGTTTGAGGGGCCTAAGCAAAGAAAAAGTCCTTAAAAAAGCTTACTGAGCCTTGAGTTGAGGAAGGCTCTGTAAAAGCTGGTTGGCGTAGCGAGAGGCCTGGCGGAAGCCGCCGATATTCTCGGCCCGCAAAAAGCCCAAAGTTCGCATAATCTGCTGAGCCTGGCCGGAGCGAGCTCCGCTGCGGCAATACAGCTTATAAAATTTTCCAGGGTCCAGCTCATTTAAGCGCCCCATAAAGCTGGAATCATAGAGATCAATATTGATGGCTCCAGGGATGTGGCCCTGGTTGAACTCGGCAGGAGTGCGCACATCAATAAAGATCACATCTCCAGGCTGAGCCTTTTCCAAGTCGGCAAGAGCCACCGAGCTGAGGCTGGAAGTGCTGGCCACGGAAAGGCCGAAAAAGACTCGAGTTAAGAAATTCTTTAATGCCATAAATCACCTCTTTAAAAAAATTATGCCCAAAAATCGCCCTCAAGAATATGCTCTGGCCCATGATTTTCAAGGTCAATCGGTCTTAAGCCAGCACAAAACGCAGGGGCCATAGGGCCGCATCTCCTGCATAGTCTATCCCCACTCGTGGCAGAGCCATAAAGCCCAAGGGCCCAAGGCCAGGTTTTGGCAAGGCCTCAGCGCCTCGAGGCTCCTCAATAAAAATCTGCTCAGAGGTGGTTAAATCCAGCCGGTTCAGACTGAGGTCAATGCTCAAGGCCCTACAGAGCTTGGCCGGTCCTGAGGCGACAGTCTCTCTTTGGCGAGGGGAAAGGGGCTCATGGCCTCGGGAGGCCAGAATTTGCTCCCAGCCCTCAGTGATACGCAGAGCTCGGATCAAGACGGCCTCGGGCTGGCTCTGGTCTCCGCAAACCACATTAAAGCAGTGGTGCATTCCATAGACAAAGTACACATAGCTATGACCTGCCGGTAGATAAAGGGTGGAGGTGCGGGGGGTGATTTTGCCTGAAAAGCTATGGCAGGCCGGATCCTCCAGGCCCAAATAGGCCTCGGTCTCCGCAATCTCTCCGCTAATCCTCAAACCCCCCGGCAACTGGCGGACCAGTTGCTTTCCCAGCAGCTGTTGGGCCACATCGATGGTGTCTTGGCGGTAAAAATCAGCCTTCAGGCGAATAGCTCACTCCTCTTTTAGCTCGGGGTCAGTCGGGAGGCTGGACTTCCTTAAAAGGGCCCCCTAAACTCCCTTGCGCCATGAAACTTAAAAGAGACCAGAGCTCCAGTCAATTTATCGCCCAGGTCAGGGACTTGAGCCTGCAGGGCTTAGGGGTGGTGGACCACCCCGAGGGACGGGTCTATTTTGTACCTGGAGTGTGGCCTGGAGACGAGGGGGAGTTTGTGATTGAGTCACAGAGCAAAACCTATGGCTTTGCTCGGCTCCAGAAATTGATTAAGGCCTCGGCCGAGAGGCGCAGTCAAATTCCCTGCCCCTATCAGGGGCACAGCCCGGACTCTTGCGGGGGCTGCCCCTGGATGTTGGCCACTGATATGTCTCAGCTAAGGGCCAAAGAGCAACTCTTAAGGAGCCAGCTAAAGCGTCAGGGATTCTCTCCCGGAGAGGACTTTGAGATAGGCCCCATTTGGCCCTCACCTCAGGCCTTGGGCTATCGCAATCGGGCCCAATTCAAAACCGACGGGCAGAAATTGGGATTTGTCTCAGCCCAGAGTCAGGAGCTGGTGGAGGTGGAGGACTGTTTGGTTTTAAGCCCTCAAAATCGCCAGACCCTCAGGGAGCTTCGGGCCCAGCTTCCCCGAGCCGACTGGAGGCCACAGCCTGGGCGGCGCTGGAGTTCTCTGGATATTGACGAGGACCTGAAGGCCTCTGAGGTGGTGGCCAACCGCCGTCGGCCCTTTCGTCAGGGCAACAGCTCTCAGAATCAGCGTATGCGCCAGTGGCTGAGAGATTCTCTGAGTCCGCAGTCTCGCTCCGCTCCCGTCTTGGAGCTCTTTTGTGGCTCGGGCAACTTCACTCAGGTGATTTCTGAGTTGGGCTTTCAGACAGTGTGGGCTGTGGAGGGCCGAGGCCAGGCTCTAGAAAACCTCAAGGCTCTGAGACTTGCAGGGGTTCAGACCATGGAGTTGGATCTCTTGGCCAAAGGCTCGGTGGGCCCAATGGCCCAGTCTGCGTCCTCCTCCCAGATTTTAGTTTTGGACCCCCCTCGGGAGGGCTTTCCCGCCCTCAAGCACTGGTTGCCCCACTTTCCCCATTGGCAGGACATTTATTATATCTCCTGCGAGATGGGCGGGTGGGGGAGGGATGCCGCCACACTCAGAGAGGCTGGCTTTGCCCTGCGCCAAGTGCAACCTCTGGATCAATTTCCCCAAACTCCCTATTTGGAAATTCTGTCCCATTTTCAAAAAATATAAACTCAAGTTGGAGGCCCCATGACCTATGCAAAATCTCAAGACATCTCCTGGCTGTTGAATCCCTCTTCCTGTCCGGGCTATTTGCGCCACCAAGTGGTGGACCATGTTCAGTCGGCGGAACACACCCATCACACCGAGTATCTCTTTGTGAAAATCCCAAAACGCTACGCTCTGGTGAACATCACTGATTTAGTGCAAGAGGTTTTGATTCGCTCTCAGGTTCGCGATGGGTTTTGTTTTGTCAGCGCCATGCATATCACGGCCGGAGTTTACATTAACGATGCCGAGAGTGGGCTTCTGCAAGATATCTCCCAGTGGCTGGAGGGGCTGGCCCCCTTTGGCCTCAACTACCGCCACCATCAGACGGGAGAAGACAACGGCGATGCTCACCTCAAATCTTATCTGACCAATCACTGTCTGACCGCTCCGGTGACCAAGGGACAGTTGGACTTTGGAACTTGGCAGCAGATCTTTTACGCCGAGTTTGATGGACTGAGAGAAAAGCGCATCCTGGTCAAGGTGACAGGACTTTCGACTTAGGTCCAGTTTGCAGGGCCTAGGCTTGGGTCCCTCACTCCAACTTGGTTATTCTTAAATCTATGAAAAAAGATTTAGGGATTTCTCAAAGACGGGAGCTCGGCTCTCGGGGTTGGCTGTCGTTGGTTTTAAGCTTTGGACTGGTAGGGGCTTTGGGCTGTGCTCAGGGGCCTGCCGACTCTCTGTGGGAGCGCCAGGTGGTGGAGCCCCGGGACTTCACCACTCAGGAGTCTCAAAAGCCTCAGGAGCCCAACGAGCCTCAGGAAGAACCCTTAGAGAGCCGGAGTTTAATTCAAGTGGTCTTGGATCAAGGGGTGCCCAGGGAGCCCTGGCTGCAGGCGGTGGATTATTTTGAGCGAAACCAAAATCGCATAAAAAACAAAGATTATATAACAGTGATTGATTTTTCGGCTCCCTCCAATGAGCCCAGGAAATTCATTATTGATTTGCACAGCGGGGAAGTGGAGGCTTTGCTCACCGCCCATGGTGTGGGCTCAGATCCCAACCACACAGGCCGAGCTCAGCGCTTCTCCAATGTCTCCGGCTCGCGCATGACCTCCTTGGGTTTTTATCTGACCGCCGAGCCCTATTATGGCAAATACGGCCTCTCTATGCGCTTGGATGGCCTGGATGCCTCGAATAGCCGAGCTCGGCAAAGGGCCATTGTGGTCCATGGGGCCGACTATGTGAATCCGGCCTTCACTCCTCTCGGTCGCAGCTGGGGCTGCCCCGCCGTTGAAATGCATCTGGTGGAGTCCGTCGTCCGCCGCCTCCAATGGGGCAGCCTCATGTACGCCTGGCATGGTGCCCGTCATATTTCTGCGTATCAGCGCGTCAGCGATCTGGCCTTAGGGCCCTTGGACTTGCGTCGTCGGGGCTTCTAAGCTAATTCCAGGCCCATGGGCCTCTGGTGGCGGATTTCCTTACTCTTTTCTCTCATTATTTTTGTGAGTGCTTGTCAGACCAGGCCCAAAGAGGCCGAGGTATCGGGGATCAGGACACCGGTCTCTGTGGAGCAACTCTTAGCTTTGCCTATTCTCAATGATCAGAACTGGTTGGACCGGAGCAAGCAGGCTAATTTCAAAGAGGCTAATCAAGCCGACGAGGGAGATGGGCTCAGCTCCTCTTTAAAAAAGCGTGATTGGGTTATGGTCACTCTCTCCTCTTTTTGCCCTTGCTCCCAGTCGCATATGGCTCACTTGAATGAATTAGCCCATCGTTTTCCTGAATTTCAGTTTATCGGTTTGCACACCGACCGGGTTTTAGAGGGCCCCGAGCTCAAAAAATTTTACCAAGAGCGCCAACTCTCCTTTCCCGTTCTGGATGACAGGAAGCTCACAATCAGCTCAGCTCTGAGAGCTGTCACCACTCCTCATGTCTTTGTCTTGAACTCAGAAGCTAGAGTTCTTTACCAGGGTGCGGTGACCTCTGCCAGTGACTTCAGTCCGCAAAATCGACTCTATTTGCAGGAGGCTCTTCAAGCCAGAGCCTCAGGTCAAGGATTTCGCCCGCAGCAGACTCGCCCCTTGGGCTGTCCCATCAGTTATAACCTGAAGGGAGGGCGGGGATGAGAAGGGCTTTGTGGGGCCTATTGAGTTTAGTGTTTTTGGTTGGCTGTGAGTCTCCTCTTCTCTCCGGCGAGTCGACTTCAGCTCACCGAGCTGCAAAGTCGGCCGTCAGTTCCGAACTCTTTTTCAGTTCCCTCAATCGGCGCCTGGTCTTTGTGTGGCTGGAGGGGCCTTTTGGCAATCCCACTCAGGCCTCCTCTTTTGAAATTTTACTGGTGGACCAAGGGGGGCGTCTCTCCTCCCCAGAGGAGCTGGAATTTGAGCTCAGCTCATGGGCTGCCATGCCCTATATGGGAGGGCATGGACCAGCCGACGATGGCTTTATTGAGAACCTAGGTGGTGGCCGCTTTCGCGGGCAGGAGCTTTATTTCAATATGCCAGGCTACTGGGAGTTGAATCTTCAGGTTTGGATTTGGAAAAATGGAGTGCGGGAACTTGCTGAGGAGATCAGTCTGTCTTTTGATTTTTAGCGGAGTGGTTGGGCTCCTGAGCTCCCTTCTGCTAAGCCCCTGGGCGCTGGGGGCGGCCTGTTGTGCGGCAGGGAGCAGCAGCCGCAATTTAATGACGGAATTCAACCGCTGGGAATTTCGTCTCAGTCATCGTTTTTCCACTGTGGTGGCCGAACAGTTTGGTCAGGGGCCTGTGTTGTTTTGGGATGATGAGCGCCAGTTGCAGGAGCACTTGCTGACTCCCTCTGTGAGTTTTTTTATTGCTCCCGATTGGCAGGGGGGAGTGTCCTGGGACTTAGTTTCCCGTCAGGCAGCTTTTGTGGGAGGTGGTTCGGAGAGTTCCGGCCTGGCTCCCGGAGACCTGAATCTATTTTTGGCCTACGAATGGCTCTACCCCAGTCCCCCTCAGGTTTGGCAGCCGCAAGTCTTCTTGAGTTACACCCAGGGTCTCCCCACTGGTCGAGGCCTTTATCAGTCCCAGAGCCCTGGGGTCACTGATGTGACTGGAGGAGAGCAGTGGACCAGTCGCCTAGGAGTGCATCTGTTCAAATCCCTCTATCGCTTCCGCTACTCTCTAGAGAGCCACTGGGGCTGGAGTTGGCCTCAATCGGCAGGAGAACTTCAGCTCCTCTCCCGCCAGGAGCTTGCACTGACCCTGGGGCTTTTGCGCCTGACTGCAGGGGAGAGGTCTTGGAGTTATGGGGTTTCATGGACTGCCCTATTTAAAGAGGGCCGAGGCTTGGGCGAGGGGAGGGAGCCGCAGCGAGCACCCGCCGAGCTGGTCTATGAACTGAGTCCCTATGTACTGTGGACTCCCGAGGGGGATTGGACTGTGACTATGAGTTATGGAGATCAAAGCATTTTTGGTCCGGTTCGCAACAGTCAGCTGTCTCGGCGAGTGAGTTTGGCCATCAGCCGGGCCCTGCCCATTTAAGCCTTTTTAAGGAGGTGAACAGTGAAGGAAAAACAGAATGTTTTTTATAAAAGAGAGCCTCAGTGGAGAAGAGCCCTTTCCTTTCCTAAGGCCCTGATGGGCTTTGTGGTGGCCTTGACTTCATTCGGCCTAGTGGCAGGGGGCTTAGCGGCTCATTCACTGCCCTCCTCTCAAGAAGCCACTGAGCTTTGCGAGCTGGGAGAGCTGGAAATTCAGGGCTGGAATCTCTGCTTTCACTATGAGTACTTGGAGGGGCCCTATGTGAATCCTCGGGGGGAGCGCCGCTTTTCTTCGGGAATGGCCCATATTTACAGTCCCCAGGGTCAGGCTCTTGAGAGTGAGCCCCATTTTTATCTTTGGATGAAGATGCCCCACAATCATGAGCATGGGGGCCGTCCCTTAAAAGTTCAGGCCCTTCGCGAGGGAATTTTTCAGGTCGAGGAGATGCTCTTAATGAGTATGCCAGGTCAGTGGTTTCTGAGGCTCAACCTCGACGGGATCCCCCAAAATCCAGCTCAAGATTACCATGCTGAGTGGGCTCTTACCGAATGGGAGTGAATATGAAGGATCGCTCTTGGGCCATTGGCCTTTCAGCTCTGGCTTTTTTGGTCCTTGTTGGAGTTATTCTCTATGGCCTGGGAGCAGCCCTCAAGCCTCTGCTCTTGGCCATGCTCTTGGCCTATTTGAGCTTTCCCTTGATTTTAAAAATTGAGCGCAGAGGGGTGCCCAGGGTCTATGCCGTTGTTGGGGTTTTTGCCGCCTTTGTTTTAGCCTTGGTCGTGGCCCTTGTTTTACTAGTGCCCCCCCTGATTGAACAGGGGCAGAGCTTTGTCAGAGACCTGCCGCAAACTTCAGAAACGGCGATCAACAGAGTCGAAGATTTGGCCCGTCACTGGGGGGTGCCCATGGATCTCAGTCGTCAGGGAATTAAGGACCTTTTGGTGGAGAATGTTGCGGTCCTTTCAGAGGGTGTAGCCAAGGCCACCACTCAGTCGGTGCAGAGAGTCTTCTCTAACTTGAGCCGTTGGTTTGCCGCCATTGTAGGGCTCATTTTATTTCCGCTGATTTTCTTTTATCTGATCCACGACTATGAGCGCATCGCCAAAGAGATCCAATCTTTTATTCCCAAAGCTTTTCAGCCCACCCTCAATCGCTATCTGAAGATGAGCAATCGGATTTTGAGCGGCTATGTGCGGGGTCAGCTTCTGGTGGCAGGGATATTGAGCCTCCTCTACGGGATCGGACTGTGGCTGGTGGGCCTGCCCTTTGGCTTTCTCATTGGCGTGATTTCAGGGCTGCTGAGTATTGTTCCCTATGCAGGCTTCACCATTGGCTTTGCCATTGCCTTAGTGACTCTCTTTGCCAACTTTACGGGAATAGCTCTACTGATAGGGGTGATCGCCGTCTTTGCCATTGTCCAAACTTTAGAGAGTCTATTTATCACCCCTAGACTGGTAGGCTCACAAGTGGGCATTAGCCCTTTGGTGGGTCTTTTGGCCATTGTGGTGGGAGGCAATCTCTTTGGCTTTTTGGGAGTGCTTTTGGCTATCCCCGCGGCCGCTATTTTAAAATCAATCATTTATGATCTTAGGGATCAGTATTTGGCCTAAGAGACTCGGCCCTAATCCCCCTTTGCTGGGGGCTAAGCCCTCTTTTCCCGCTATTTGTTGAGTTATCTAAAAAGATTTCAGGGGGTCTTGACGCGTTGAGAAATAAGCCAGTATAAGGCCCCTATGAATAAAGTTTACTTAGTAAGGGGCCTTGATGCCCTGGTGATTTTTACAATTTTGGCTCTGATCTGCTTTTTCTTTGCCTGGCCCGCTCTGGCTCAAAGTGGCCTGGAGGGGCGCATTCAGCAGACCATTACGGATCTGGTGAGAATTATTAATATTTTGATTGTGGGCTTTGTGGCTTGGGCCGGATTTTTAATTGCAAAAGGTGAGAATACGGGAGTGACCCGTCTTATCTATGGGGTTGTTGGCCTCGTGGTGGTGAATGCATCCCACCTCATCATTCACTACTTCAACTAGGGTGCATTTCCACGCAGCACAGAGAGTCCAAGCCTTGTTGCGAAGGGAGCAAGAAGCATGCGCGCACCCATTTACCGAAATTTAGACCAGCCCTTCCAGGTGATGGGCTTTAGTGTGGCCGAACTGACTCTTTTGGCGGTCACTTTGGTGGGCGGGGGAGAGCTCTTTCAGCTCCTGGGCGTGCATCGGGTTTGGGCCTTTGTGGCCACTCTTATTCTTGCCAGTGTCTTCTTTGTATTTCGTCGCTCCTTTGGTGATCTTTTTGTCCGGCGGCTGCTGCGGTTCTTGCGTCTTCCGGCTGTGCTTTACCCCAAGTTGCTCTTAAACAGTCTGCGGGGAGGACCTCGTCCATGAAAAAGCTATTGAACTGGCTCTCATTGAAAACAGGCTCAGCCTTGAAAATGGGAGCGGGCAGTTCCACACCCCTCAGCCTGAGAGATTACTTTACCCCCCACAGGGTGGACGAGCAGGGCAACTTGTTAAGTGAAAAAAGAGTGGGCTTTATGTTTGAGCTTGGGGGATTGGATGGAGATTTCTTAGGCCCTGACCAAATGGAGATGCTCCATCAACAGTGGCGATCAGCCCTGCGCTTTGAGCCCGGAGAGGAAGTCCAGATTATTTTTAGAAAGCGGGTGGAGTTTACAGAGTGGGTCGAGTCTCAATTGAGCCAGGCCTTTTTGGCGGAGAATGCTGCTGGCCGTAAAATCCTTTTGGATCATTTGGCAGACCAACTCAATCAGATGAGTGAATCGGAGCCTCGGCTGCTCTCACAAAAGATCATTGTGTGCTTTTGGACTCGAGAGCCTCTGGAAGGCTTTGACCTTGAACAAAAAAGAGAGCTGGTGGAGTCTCAGTTCTCGGCTTTTGGCCTAAGGGTTTCTCCCCTCCATCGAGAGCAAGTGGAAAAAGAATTGAGTATGAGTGCCCAGGATCTGAGCACTTCAGCGCGAGATGAGGCTGAGTTTCCCGAGCTTAAACTGCATGCTGGCCACTTGGAGATCAACAAGGATGTATTCAGGGCTTTAGAGCTGGTGCAGTTACCTGAAACTCACACTGAGCTGGGCATGATACAAGCTCTGTCCCGTCTTCCCTATCCCATGGATCTATCCCTGCGCTTGATCGCTCGAGACATCAAACCCATTGTGTCTCGCCTTGAGCGCAAACGAAATTTACTCAACTCCCAAAGGGCCAACAAGACTTCTCCCTCGGCCACTCTGAGCACTCAGATTGAGCAGATTGACCAGATCTTGCGTGACATTGCTGAGAAGTCGGAGTCCATTTTTGATTTGAAGCTGACGTTGGGACTGAGGTTTCCCAGTCAGTGGGGCTCCTTTCATCGCAAAGCTTTGGCCACTATGGCTCGTGCGGCTTCGCAAATGGACCTCTGTGAGCTGGAGGAGAGCACCTTAGGAGTCTTTGATTCCTATTTGGAGTGCTTGCCAGGTTTCTCAGGCCGAAATATCAAAGCTCATACGGTATTGGGATCTAACGCCCTCCACTTTTTACCCTTTTTTAGACCCTCAAAGGGGGACCAAAGAGCCGTCGCCAGCTTTCAAACCCGCAGTGCCAGTCTTTATGGAATTGATCCTGTGGATGGCCGTTTGGCTAACTACAATTGGCTGGTCAGTGGAACCAGTGGTTCGGGAAAAAGCTTTTTTGTAAACTCCCTTTTAGCCCAGAGCATGTCTTTGGATCCCAATATTTTTATTGTGGACATTGGTGGCTCTTACAATCGCCTCACCCAGTTTTTGGGTGGAAGGGTGATGAGTTTAGCGCCCGGTCAGGGCTTTGAAATGAGTCCTTTCTTTTTGCCTCCCCACTCAGACCCGGTGGAAGAAAAGATGCGCCGACACCACATCTATCAGATTTTTCTGGAGATGACCCGGGTGGATGGACAACTTCCCCCTATCG
>SKLV01000102.1 GCA_007121385.1 Bdellovibrionales bacterium | reverse complement strand
TGGCGGGCCTAGGCAGGGGAGTCATTGCGCGGCGCACATAAGCTCTTCCGAGCTTTCAGCCCCAGGGCTTAAAGTATGGACAAGGAGAAGTGGGCTGACTAGAACAGGGTTTGGGCTCTGATAAAACTTATACACTCACCGAGGGCCCTTATTTTTAAGGAGTATTCATTCCATGTCCAAAGCCGACTCTTCCGCTGAATCCCTGCCCCGCACTCCCACCCGTGGTCCTGCAGACGAAGCCATGAGGGTGAAGCCCACTTGGCTCAAGGTGAAGGCCCCCGCTGGAGAGCGCTATTTGGAGATCAAGGATCTCTTGGCCTCTCTCAACTTGGCCACGGTCTGTCAGGAGGCCCGTTGCCCCAATATTGCCGAGTGCTGGGGTGGAGGCACGGCCACTTTTATGCTGATGGGCGAGGTCTGCACCCGAGGGTGCAAGTTTTGTGCGGTGAAGACAGGCAACCCGCGGGGAGCCATTGACAACGAGGAGCCAGAAAAAGTGGGCTATGCCATCTCTAAGATGGGATTGGACTATGTGGTGCTCACCAGTGTGGACCGAGACGATTTGCCCGATGAGGGCTCCAGTCACTTTGCCCGCACCGTGGAGACCATCAAGCGCTTGTCGCCGGAGCTGATTGTGGAAGTGCTCACTCCGGACTTTAAGGGCAACGAGAGCTATGTGGCCAAAATTGTGGACGCTGCTCCCGATGTCTTTGCCCACAATGTGGAGACGGTGGAGCGCCTGCAAAAGGCGGTGCGCGACCCCCGCGCTGGCTACGCTCAGAGTTTAAGAGTGCTGGAGTTTGTGAAAGAGAGAGACCCCAGTCGCTACACCAAGACCTCGCTGATGCTGGGCTTGGGGGAAACCCATGCCGAGATCCGCCAAACTTTGCGTGATCTCAGGGCCATCGACTGCGATGTGGTGACTTTTGGTCAGTATCTGCAGCCCACCCATCGTCACTTAAAGGTGCAGGAGTTTGTCAGCCCTGAGCAGTTTGCGGCTTGGCAAAAGGAGGCCGAGGACATGGGCTTTCTCTATGTGGCCAGTGGGCCCCTGGTGCGCAGCTCTTACCGGGCCGGAGAGTTCTTTATGAAAGGTGTGATTGAAAAACGGCGCAAAGAGGCCCAAGAGCAGGACTCGCAATCGCTTTAAGTTTTAAAAGTTCAACAAGGGAGAGGTAAGTCGATGGCAACTAAAGAAGTTAAGCTTCCAGATATTGGTGAGGGAGTGACCGAGGGCGAGCTGGTCAAGTGGTTGGTCAAGGTGGGGGATGTGGTTGAGGCCGATCAGCCGGTGGCCGAGGTCATGACCGACAAAGCCACAGTGGAAGTGCCCACTCCCTTTGCCGGAACAGTTAAAGAGCTGAAGGCTCAAGAAGGGGACACCCTCCCCATTGAAACGGTGATGCTGATGCTGGAGCCCAGTGGAGGGGGAGCCGAGAAAGCGGCCGCCCCAACAGCGGCCGCCCCAGCAGCGGCGGCCCCAGCAACGAGTGGATCCGGCTCCGCCAACGTCCCCTCTCAGCCAACGGCGCCGACGGCCGGCTCTATGGAGGTCTACCCACCGGCTGCGGAAGTTCATGTGTTAGCCACTCCGGCCACCCGTCGTCTGGCTCGAGAAATGAGTGTGGACATCAATCAAATTCAAGGCACAGGTTTAGCCGGACGGGTCACCCGTGAGGATGTGCTGCAATCGGGACCCGCGGCGGGTCTTGGGGCTGTGGCGGCTGGACGGCCCACTTTGAGTTTGCCGCCCATGGGCTACCAGCCCTCCAGGCCCAACGAAGAGGAAAGGGTGCCGCTCAGAGGAGTGCGTAAAAAAATCGCCGAGAACCTGCAGCTGGCCAAGCAGATTGTGCCCCACTTCACCTTGATGGAGGAGGCTGTGGTCACTGAGCTTTTTGCCATGCGGGCTCAGGCCAAAAAGGCGGCTGAGGCCTATGGGGTGAAGGTGACCTTTTTGCCCTTTGTGATCAAAGCCCTGGTGGCCACTCTGAGAGAGTTTCCCATGTTCAACGCCTCCATCGACGATCAGGCCGGCGAGATTGTCTATAAAAAATATTTTAATGTGGGTTTTGCTGCCGACACACCCAATGGCTTGTTGGTGCCGGTGATCAAGAACGCCGACACCAAGACAGTTTTGCAGTTGAGCCAGGAGATTGAGCAGCTGGCCCTCAAGGCCCGCGATGGCAAGTTGGCTTTGGACGAGATGAAGGGGGCCACCATCACCATCACCAATATTGGCAGTGTGGGTGGGACCTACGCCACTCCCATTATCAACCACCCCGAGGTGGCCATTTTGGGCATGTACAAGATCACCGACAAGCCGGTGTTTAAAGATGGAGAGTTCTATCCCGAAAAAGTGATGAACTACACCATCACCTGTGATCACCGCTTGATTGATGGAGCCGTGGCCGCTCGCTTTATGCAGTCCTTTGTGGGTCGCATTCAGGAGCCCAGCCGTCTGATGTTGGACATGATGTAGGCAAAAAGCCCTAAGGGAGATTCTATGAGTGAACAAAATTATGATGTCTGTGTGGTGGGAGCGGGTCCCGGTGGTTATGTCTGTGCCATCCGCGCCGCCCAACTGGGCTTAAAAACAGTGATTGTGGAGAGAGAATTTTTAGGGGGAGTTTGCCTGAATGTGGGCTGCATTCCCTCCAAGGCCATGATCACCGCCGCTCACTTTCTACACAAAATGCAGCATGATGCCCCCGAGATGGGCTTTTCCATTGGTGGGAAAATTCAACTGGATATGAAAAAGCTTTTGGGCTGGAAGCAGTCTGTTTGCGACAAGATGTCCGGAGGAGTGAACCAGCTGCTCAAAGGCAACTCGGTCGAGATTGTCTTTGGCGAGGCCAGTTTTCACTCGGCTCAGGAGTTGTTGGTCAGTCCTTTGAAGGGAACCAAGACGCCGGCTGCAGCTAGTCCCGGAGCCGTGAAAAGTCCGATAAAGATTCGCGCCAAGAACTTTGTGCTGGCCACAGGTTCAAGGCCCATCGAGATCCCCGGCTTTAAGATTGACGAGAAAGAGGTGCTCTCTTCCACTGGAGCTCTGGACTTGGATCAGCTGCCTAAAAAAACCCTGGTGATTGGCGGGGGCTATATTGGCTTGGAGATTGGCTCCTATTTGGCCAAGCTGGGCTCTCAGGTCACTGTGCTGGAGGCCTCAGAGGCTCTGCTCAAGGGAATGGCCGATCCAGAGTGCGTGCAAGTGGTGGCGCGAAAATTGAAGAAAACCGGAGTGGAGGTGCAGCTGAAGGCCAAGGCCAAGAGTTACAAAAAAATGGCCGGAGGAGCCAAAGCGGCTGCAGCCTTTGAAGTGGTGGCTGAAGTGGCCGGCCAGGAGAAGAAATTCGCCGCCGATAAAATTCTCTGCATGGTGGGGCGAAGGCCCAACTCCGACCAGGCCAACTTGAAGGTGACCGGAGTGCAGCTGGATGATCGGGGCTTTGTCAAAGTGAACGAGCAGAGACGAACTTCTGTGCCTCACATCTATGCCATTGGGGATGTGGCGGGACAGCCCATGCTGGCCCACAAGGCCTCCCACGAGGGGGTGTTGGTGGCCGAGGTGATTGGCGGACAAAACCGAGTTTATGACGCCAAAACCGTGCCCTCGGTGATCTTTGTGGATCCTGAGATTGCGGCCGCCGGTTGGACCGAGGAAGAGGCCAAGGCCCATGGCCATCAGGAGCTCAAAGTGGGCAAGTTTCCCTTTGCCGCCAATGGACGAGCGGTGTCCATGCGCGAGACAGAGGGCTTTGTAAAAATTGTGGCCGATGCCAAGACCCATGTGGTTTTGGGTGTGCATATTGTGGGACCTGAGGCCAGCAATTTGATTTCAGAGGCGGTTTTGGCCATTGAGATGGGAGCAAGGCTTGAGGATCTGGCTTTGACCATTCACCCTCATCCCACACTGGGAGAAACCATGATGGAGGCCGCTGAAGCCACTTTGGGTCACGCCATTCATATTATCCAAAAGCCTCTGGGTAAAGCGGGAGTTGGTGCCGGAGCTGGGTCCAACGGGGCCAAAAACCCCTCGGTCAGAGCTTAATTGCCAAGGAGATCCCCAGAGCATGG
>SKLV01000146.1 GCA_007121385.1 Bdellovibrionales bacterium | reverse complement strand
TTTTTACGCCGGTAGTCCTGCCAAAGAATGAAGAGCAAATAGCCCACACCAAAGGAAACCATGACTATTGAAAATATCGATAACCCTTGAATAAATGTAGCAGAAAAGTACATGGCCTACCCCTCTTTGAGCCTGGCCCAAACAAACTGGGTTGGAAAATATTTTGTAAGTGTGAGTAAAACGGCCAAGGATGTCACTGCTGCAATTAAACTGGCCACAAACCAGCCAATTTCAAAGTAAGTGTAGAGCCCCAAACCGGAGCCTGTAATAATCGCCCAAAAAGCGGCCCGCCCAGAGACTTGGGGCCAATAGAGCCCACAGACCACCGGCCAAATCAAACTGGCAACAAAGGGACCGGACAAGAAAAGCACTTGAATCAAATCAGCCATTCTCATTGAACACAGCAGCCACACCACTAAGCCCAAGCCTAAAACTGTCCCTTTGGACATCAAATAAAAATACTCCGGACTCTTACGAATGCCTAGAATGCCCTCTCCAACATCCTCTATCAGTAAGTCAGAGGTCGACGCTAAAAGACTGTCTATACTCGAAGCCAGAGAGGCAAACACAACAAGAAAGGCAAATAGGGCCCCTGTTTTGCCCAATAGGGTTCCTGCCACCAGAGGTCCGGTCATATCTGGATCACCAATGGGAATCCCTGCCGAAAAAGCACTTAGGCCAATAAAGCCAGCCAAAATGGGTATGGGGAGCCACAAAAACCCCGCCCGAGTGAAGGCTTTTTGGGCCACCTGAGGGCTCATAGCATAGGCTCGGCTCCACCACACGTTGTTATGAAACACCTCACCCAAGCCAAAGAACATATTGTTAAACAGCGAAAGCAGTGCCACGGGCATCAACACATCCAGAAGCATGGGTCGCTGGGCTATAAGAGTTTGGTGCATAAGCGAGTAGTCGGTGTGGATGACTGCCACCAGACCAACAACAAGCAAAAGGAGCAAAATAATAATGCTCTGAACAAAATCCGTTCCGATCACTGCATAGAGTCCACCAAATAAAGTGTAAATTACGCAGACGGTAAGGATCACAGTCATCCCAACTTGATAGGGCAATCCACTGAGGGCCTCCAAAACAATGCCGCCCGCCATACCCATACTCACCAGCCAGGCCAGCGAATAAATCAACGAGATCACTAAAAACAGATACCAGGTCGGTCGACCGTAGCGCAGACGGATAAAGTCCCCACTGGTGTATCCCTTGGGCATTAGGGTTTTAATTCTAGCGGCCATGGGGGCAAATAAAAAAAGGCCAAAGCTAGCTGTGGAGTAGGCCAAAAGCCCCCATACTCCCATTTGAATGGCAAACTTTGGCGCCAGCATCACAGTGTTCGATGTCACCCAGGTCGCCATGGCCGTCGCAGTCCCCAGGGCCAGTCCAACATTGCGCCCAGCAAGCATCACGCCATCTGGTGTGCCTTGGGACTTTCTACCCAGCCAGTACCCGTAGGCAACCCAAGCTAGACTGAAAATAACCAACAACGCAACAGCTGTGGAAACATCAAGAAGAGGAGCTTCGACCTTCAACTTCTCCCCTCCATATAACAGCGACCAAAAACACCAAAAGCACTGTTCCAAGAACAACCAAGCCAAACACAAACTGAAGCTTTGGATACTGCGTGCGAACTGTTAAGCGATCCAGAACCTGTCCACTGGGTCCTAAGAGCATAAAAACAGAGTCACCCTCTCTCAACCCGGAGACAAAAAACTCCTCTATAGGGGTTTCTTTAGATAGTCTTGAGGAGTGAAAGAGCTCCTGTCCCCCATTCTCCAATTGCAGGACCAAATTGACTTGCAGTGATTTATTTTCACCCTCCCAAATCTTCGAAGGCTCCCTACCCCACAGCAGTCTGGCATGGCCCTCTGGAGCCTCAAGGACAGCTGACGGCCCCCTATCATTTAGGAATGAAATCGCTTCGGCAGACGGGGTGAACCCCACAAGCCCCAGTCCCCCCATCAGACAAAATCTCAGCCAAATTATGAGTTTTAAAAGTCTACACTCGACATTCATTCCCATCTCCAGCCGAGGGACCCTAACATCTCAAACTCTCAACGCAAGAACTGAACCCATAAGACGCACCGCTCATCGAGACGTTTTACTCAACCCCTCAGATGAAAAGATCTTGTCTACATAACCGTCATTTTTCCAGTAAATTGGACGGCAACCAAGAAAGGTCTGAAAGCGGATTTCCTGCTACCCTCTCTCAAAGACCTGAAGAGGGATCCAGTGTTTTTTCCGCAGAGGCCTTTTGGGCGATCAGATAGCGGGGGCGGGCTTTGACCTCTTCATAAATGCGAGCCAGGTACTCGCCAATAATGGCCAGGTTGATGAGAATCACCGAGCCCGTAACCAGCACCACAAAGACCAAGGTGGCCATACCGCTGATGGTCTGCCCCTGAAGTTTTAAATACAAAATGATTGAGGCCACCACCACAGCAAAAATCAAAAACAGCCCGGCCGACACCACAGCCAGACGCAAGGGCAGGGAGGAAAAGGCCGTGATGGACATCAAAGCCAAGCGGAATAAACCTAAAAAACTCCACTTGGTTTGGCCATACTGGCGCTCGGGCACTTGAAAGTCCACAGTGGCCACGCGAAAGCCCATCCAGCGCACCACTCCACGGAAAAACACCTGACGCTCCTGAAAGCGCTTCCAGGCCTCAAGCACCTTCGCATCCAAGAGCTTGTAGTCCGAGGCGCCACTGAGATCAAAACCTGCGGCCTTGGCAAAAAACCAGTAAAAGAGCCGTGAGCCCCAGCGAGACACCAGCCCCTCCTTGCCGCGATGGACTTTGACCGCCTCCACCACCTCATAGCCCTGCTGCCACAGCTCAATCATTTTGGGAAGCAGCGCGGGGGGGTGCTGTAGGTCCCCATCCATCACCACCACGGCCTGCCCCTTGGCCATATCCAGGCCTGCGGTCAAGGCCACCTCTTTGCCAAAGTTGCGGCTCAGACGTAGCCCCCGAACACGCCCCTCGGCCTCGGCACTCTCCACAAGCTCAGTGATCTTGGCCCAAGTCTGATCTCTCGAGCCGTCATCCACAAAGATCAGCTCGAACTCCACTGCATCGCTAAGGCGATCGGCAGCCGCCGCCGCAGTTGCTGTTGCAGCCGCAGTTGCAGCCGCAGTTGCAGCCGTCTCCGTGCCCGCGCCAGCCCTACTATCCAAGCCAACTCTACCACCCAAGCCATCGCCGACAATAACGCCTTGTTTTCTCCGACGCCGGAGAAGCGGAGCGAAAAACTCCTGCGACCTCCCTATATAGGGGTAAGATATTTTCCTCTTCACTGTGAACTGGAGCCACGATCGATAGTAAAGCCATAGACCTCAGTTATCCCCTGACTCTTGATCAACTGCAAGGAGTCGGAGCTTGAGACCAAAAAAAAATCTGCCAAGACAAAAAAGTGCCGAGCCCCTTCAGCTCCAAGCCCTGGAGATCAAGCCCCCTTTGGGTTTAAAGCCCACAGAACAACTCTCTTAAGCCCTTGGAAAACTAGGCTGAAGGGCAGTCCAGAGGGACCGCCCCTCAACTAGACTGGCATCAAGTAGACAAGCTGGGCCGCTATCAGAATCAACTTGTGTAGAACCAAAAGTATCCACAACTGGACTCTAAATAACTCCCAGGCTCGCCGATAGGAACCACAACTGTGTTGGTTCATATCGCCCCCCTTTCTCAAGGAAAGGGGCGGCTTTTTCCTTAAAGCCCTAAAGGGGCCCGGCAGGCTCCTTCAGTGCAAGATCGGGCCACGGTTCAAAGCCCATTGATCCTACTCTCAAGGCCGCTCTGTCCGCACCCCGGAGCCTTTACCCTCAATATCGGACAGAAGGCTAATCTCAGCGCCAAAGGCGGCCTGGCACGAATGGCACTCACTTAAGCAGCCCCCTACCGGCGCTCCGCCGTCGGCGCCAAACAGGGCCTGGCACTCTTTGGCAAACAGGGCCTGGCACTCTTTGGCATTTGACTATAAACTGTGAGCTCAAATAGATTACGGGTTATGAAGTTGTGCCCTCCTGGCTCCCATCCAGTGCAATCACATCAGAGGCAAACCGCAAAGGGCCTTATTCTCGTCCAGAGTCACTGTCGAAAAAATCCGAGCAGCAAGGGAAAAGTA
>SKLV01000178.1 GCA_007121385.1 Bdellovibrionales bacterium | reverse complement strand
TCCCTTGGCCAGCATTCAGAGTTATGCCTTTGCAGGCTTGGAGCCAGAGAGAATGGGTTTAGGCCCAGTTTACGCCACCCCCTTGGCGTTTAAACGAGCGGGATTGACTATGAAAGATATTGGACTGGTGGAGCTCAATGAGGCCTTTGCGGCCCAGGTTTTGGCCTGTCAAAAGGCCTTTGCCAGCCGGGACTTTGCTGAGAAGAAACTGGGCCTCAGTGAGCCGGTGGGGGAAATTGATCCCGATCGACTCAATGTCAATGGAGGAGCTATTGCTCTGGGGCACCCAGTGGGTGCCACGGGCACTCGTCTGGTTTTGACCTTGATGAAAGAGATGGCCCGAAGAAAAGTGGATTATGGATTGGCAACACTTTGTATTGGTGGTGGACAAGGCGGAGCCATTGTCTTGAAGAGAGAGGGGTAAAGCAGTGAGCATTGAAGAGAGCATCAGAATTGTGCCCAAGGGCCAAGTGGCCCTGGTGGAGTGGGATCTTGTCGGAGAGAAGGTCAATAAGCTCTCGACAGCGGTGATGAGGCGGCTCAAGGATGTGGTGGAGGAGTTGAAGAACTCCAACTACGGGGCCGTGGTGATGATCTCTCGCAAAGAAAGAATTTTTATTGCCGGAGCCGATATCGAGGAGATTAAAAGAATCCATACCAAAGAGGACTTCAATAAAGTTCTCTCCGAGGGCCATGAGATTCTCAATGCCCTCGAAGACCTCCCTATGCCGGTCATTGCCGCCGTTCAGGGGGCCTGCATGGGCGGGGGTTGCGAGCTCATTTTGGCCTGCGACTACAGATTGGCCGCAGATGATGAGGGCACCAAAATTGGCCTTCCTGAGACCAAGTTGGGAATTATTCCTGGCTTTGGGGGCTGTGTGCGCATGCCGCGGGTGGTGGGCTTGCAGAATGCCCTCGACATTATCCTTGCTGGCAAAGCTGTGGAGGGGAAGAAGGCTGCAAGAATGGGCCTGGTGGACGACTGTGTTCCGGCCCAAAAGCTGGAAGAGATGGCCATGGCTATGGCTGAGGAGGCTGTGGCAGGCTTAAGGCCCAAGAGAAAGAAGTACTTTAAAGCCTCGGGCCTTGGTGCCAAGTTGTTGGAGTCCTTTGCGGGACGCCCCATTGTCTATCAGCAGGCCAAAAAACAAGTGCTTAAGACCACCAAGGGTTTTTATCCGGCTCCGCTGAAGGCTTTGGAGGTCATCAGTCAAACTTATGGGATGTCCAACCGGGAAAAGGCCCTGGCCATTGAGCAGCAGGGCTTTATTGAGGTGGCGGTCACCGAGGTCAGCAAGAACCTGATTGACCTTTTTTATATGATGGAGGCAGTGAAAAAGCAGACTGGGGTGAATGACCCTGAGGTCAAGCCCAGGCCCATCAGGCGAATGGCGGTTCTTGGGGCGGGCACCATGGGTGGGGGAATTGCCTATGTGGCAGCGAACAAGGACATTGAAGTGCGACTGAAGGACATTAACAATGCCGCTTTGTCGTTGGGCTTTCGCTCGGCTCGCGAGATTTGGGAAAAGGGGGTGAAAAGACGCAAACTCACTCCCTATCAATTGGAGCAAAAGATGTCCCATATCAGTGGAGGTCTAGATTACGCTGGATTTTCCAAGTTGGATTTGGTGGTGGAAGCCATTGTGGAGGATATGGACATTAAAAAGAAGGTCATCGGGGAGACTGTCCGTCACCTTAAGCCTGACGCCATTGTGGCCACCAACACCTCTTCTCTCAGTGTGACCGAGATGAGTCAGGCTCACCCTCAGCCGGAAAATTTTGTGGGCATGCACTTCTTTAACCCCGTGGATAAGATGCCCTTGGTGGAAGTGATCCGCGGAGAGAAGACCAGCGATGAGGCCGTGGTGACTATTTTTGAGCTCTCAAAGAAACTGGGGAAAACCCCAGTGGTGGTCAAGGATGGGCCAGGCTTTTTGGTCAACAGGCTTCTGATGCCCTGGATGATTGAGGGGCTCTTTCTGTTGGAGGATGGAATGTCCATCCAAACCGTGGATCGCTATTACACCCATAAGTTTGGTATGCCCATGGGCCCCTATCGGTTGATGGATGAGGTGGGCTTGGATGTCTGCTTAAAGGTGGTCAAAATTTTTAAAAAGGCCTTGGGCGAGAGAGTGCAGGTGCCTGAAGTGGCCGAGCGATTGGCTCAGTCGGGCCGATTGGGACGAAAAAATGGCCGGGGCTTTTACCTCTATGACAGTGCAGGCAAAGAAAAGTCCGTGGACGAAAGTGTCTATGTGGACTTGGCTCTCCTTCAGCCCAAGGACCCTTTGACGGAAAAGGAGTGTTTGGAGAGGGGAATTTTTCAGATGATCAATGAGGGGGCTCGGGCCTTAGTCGAGGATCATATTGTGGAAAAGCCTCAGGATGTGGACTTGGCCATGATCATGGGCACAGGTTTCCCTCCCTTCCGTGGTGGGCTTCTGCGCTATGCAGACACTTTGGGCTCAGGCTACATTGTGCAGGAGTTGGAGATCTACGCCTCTCGCCATGGGGCCCGATTTAAGCCCTGCCAGCCCTTGGTCAATATGTCCAAAGCGGATCGTAAATTTTATTCTTGAGACTGAGCTTTTGAAAAGACCCTGGCCTTGAGAAGGCCACCCTTTTTACCGAGAAGAGGGCCATGTCTGCTCTTCTCAGTATCTTCAGTGTAGTGGCTTTGATCTGGGCCTTTTCCCCTTCGGCCCAGGCCGGATGGCGAGTGGAGCTCGGTGGGGGCTACTCTTACAGCCGCATGGAGTATCGGCAGCACTCAGCCTCCTTCTCTCTTCTCTCCAATGAGGGGACCTATGGCCTGGCCGAGATGGGCTGGGGGGGGAAGAACTATGAGCTCTTTGCCGAGGGGTTTTTGTCTCAACACAAGTACGAGGCTCCTCCCACTCGGGTCATTCCCCGGGAGAGAACTCAGCTTTTGGATTTGGGAGCTGGGGCTCGAGCGATGTGGCGCAATTTTTCTGTGGCCGGAAAGGTGGTCCAGAAACAGAGTCTGCTGCTCAACCCCGCGGGGGGCAATGAGTACCTCTTTGAGAAGTCGGATGTGCTTTTGGCTTTAGGGTCTCTTCAATTCTACGCCAGGGAAGAAAATTTCTGCATTTTCCTTCAAGTTGAGGCCGGAGGGAATCTGTCCAGTGGCTCCTCTGCAGGGGGAGAAGTTTCAGCCGAGCGCTATTATGGGGCCAGTGCCAAAGTGAATGTGGGGCAGCGTTGGAGGTGGAGCTTGATGGGCGGGATGAGAAATTATGAGTATCAATCGCCCGGAGTGACTTACTCCTCTTTTGATTTTTTTGCTGGGGTCTTGTTGAGTCTGCACTTTGACAGTCGAGGCGAGGGACGAAAGGATAACATTCCCTGGAACTACACAGGCCCTCGTTATCCTCTCCCCTCAGGGCGGTAGACCTATGGGAGGCAAGCTGTGGGTGGCGGTCTCTCTGTCTCTTTCTCTTGCTCTGATCTCTCCGGCAGCATGGGGTCAAGACTCAGGTCCGTCTCCGGGGCGATCGGTGAGTCTCTTTGCCGGGCGACTTCTGCCCTACGGGGTCTATGGTGTGAGAAATATTTACCCCTACTGGGGGCTGCGCTATGGACATCGACTGTCCTTTGCGGAACCTGAGTATGCACTGTTTTTTGTGAATGACCGCAGTGTCCGCTTTTACACCGCTTCGGCCTCTCTCACCTTTCGCTTCAGCTATGGGGACTTGGACTTGATCCCCTATTTTGGAGTGGATGTTCACCACTACAGCGGCCACACCAATATCCGCCAACTCCCCTTTGTGACCGAGGTGGGGGGGCATGTGGGCTGCAGCCCCCTTTTTCGCTTAGGGGGCGAAGTTTATCTTCGCGCCGATTTTAAACTCAATTATGGGCCGGGAAACACCCTCAATGTGGGGGGAGGACTAATCTATTACTATTAAAACTGCCCCACTTTCCTGTTGAGCCAGGTTAGTAAAGCTGAGAAATGCTCTGGCACTTCCATTGCTTAGTCAATGGACATGATTCCTTCTTGCCCATCTGGCTGCAGCCAGCGACAAAATGTCCGGACAGTTGTCCGATTTGGCCACTTTTACAGATCTTCCGATCGACGTAAAATTCAGCGTTTTAAGTGCACTCACTGTGGCAAGCAT
>SKLV01000089.1 GCA_007121385.1 Bdellovibrionales bacterium | reverse complement strand
CGTTCATTGCAAAAAGGACTCTGCGATGGACTGGCTTGAGACCATCCCGAACATCTGGCAGAGCTCTCCCTACAATCACGCTCATGGAGTACTGAAGGTAGGCCTCCTTCATCTCTTTATTGATATCCACATTAAAAACGTTTGAAAGTCCGTTTGTTTCCATAATTTAAGAACCCCTAAATATCCAATTCGCCAACTAAGAGAGCATTATCTGATATAAATTTTCGGCGAGGCTCAACCTGCTCTCCCATCAAAATACTGAAGGTCTCATCAGCTGACAGGGCATCATCAATGGTGACTCGCAATAAGTTTCGATTTTCAGGATTGAGTGTCGTTTCCCAAAGCTGAGAAGGGTTCATTTCCCCAAGACCTTTATATCGCTGAATATAAATGCCTTTTTTTCCCAACTCCATCACATATTGGTAAAACTCCAGATAGCTCGTGAAGACTAACTCACGATCCCCCTCGGCCACTCGGATTGGCAGTTCGCAAACCGACTGGAGAGCCAAAGTGAGCACTCTCAACTCCTCTAGCTCTGACGATTCAGCCGCTTTGTTGTTCATTTCACTCACCGAGTGATGTCCGAATTTTGTGGTTTTTACAGAAAACTCAAAATTATTATATTCATTATTTTTTTGAACATCTAACTCAACTGAAGAAATTCCCGATAAAGGATTTTCTTTAACCCACCTTTGAAATTGATTGTAAATTTCTCTTATTTTTTCCTCTGATTTCAGAATATCACTGAGCTTTTCCACCTGAGAAAAAACAAAAGTCAAAAGATCCCGATCATACCTCACTCCCAAGGCTTTTAGGAGTTCATCATATTTCTGGATATCAAGAATAAACTTTCTTATGGATTCTTCAGTTGTTCCTGTTTTTAAATTTAGGACTTTTAATCTAGAGAGAGAGAGATCCAATAAGTATTTTGTTAAAGCTCTTTCATCTTTTAAGTACTTTTCGCTGTTACCTTTTTTTACTCGGTACAATGGTGGCTGAGCAATATAGACATAGCCTTGTTCTACAACCATAGGAAGTTGCCGGTAAAAAAATGTCAGCAAGAGGGTTCGGATATGAGATCCATCCACATCCGCATCGGTCATAATGATGATCTTATGATATCTTAGCTTGTCGAGATTGATGTTGTCTTTGCCTATACCCGTGCCCAAAGCGGAAATCATCATTTTGACTTCTTCGTTGCCCAACATTTTATCAAAGCGAGCCTTCTCAACATTTAAAATTTTTCCCCTCAGGGGCAAGACAGCCTGAGTGCGCCGATCTCGAGCCTGTTTCGCAGATCCACCCGCCGAATCACCCTCAACAAGGTACAGCTCACAAAGAGCGGGATCTCTTTCCTGGCAATCTGCCATTTTTCCCGGCAGGCTCCCTGAATCGAGTGCTGTTTTTCGCCGTGCCAAGTCCCTAGCTTTCCGTGCCGCTAATCGAGCTCGGGCTGAATCCACACATTTCCCAATAATCGTTTTGGCATAGCCCGGATTGCGATCAAACCAATCAGCTAACTTTTCATTAGCTAAGGCCTCTACGATTCCCTTAACTTCATTGTTTCCAAGCTTCGTTTTTGTCTGACCCTCAAATTGAGGCTCTTTAACTTTCACGCTGATCACAGCGGCTAATCCTTCACGAATATCATCTCCATCAAGATTGACCTTCAAGTCCTTAAGGAGGTTTTTTCCGGAGGCGTAAGTATTGGTCGTGCGTGTAAGAGCAGCACGAAATCCAACTAAATGGCTTCCGCCCTCAATGGTATTGATATTGTTGCAGTAACTGTAAATTGATTCTGAATAAGAATCATTCCACTGTAGGGCCACTTCAACATCCACTTCATCTTTTGTTCCTTTAAAATAAATAACTTCTGGATGAATGGATTTTTTGGACTGACTCATATAACTTACAAACTCCATCAGCCCATCGGAGTATTGAAAATCTTGTTTTTTTCCACTTCTCTCATCAGTCAGAGAAATATGTAATCCCGCATTCAAGAAAGCTAATTCACGAAATCTGTTGGCCAAAATACTAAAGTCAAAGCGCAGGGACTCATCTTTAAAAATTTCTTTATCTGGCTTAAAGGTGGTTTTTGTCCCCGTCTTATCCGTATCACCAATGCGCTCAACTGGAGACTGGGGAATTCCCTTTTCATAAGATTGTTTAAAAATGCCACCTTCTCTTTTAACCTCAACGCTGCAACGGCTACTGAGGGCATTGACCACTGAAGCCCCCACTCCGTGGAGTCCTCCAGACACTTTGTAGGTGTCTTTGTCAAACTTACCTCCGGCATGGAGAACCGTCATCACCACTTCTAGGGCCGATTTTCCATCTTTGTGCTGGCCCACAGGAATGCCACGGCCATCATCTTCTACGGAGATAGATTCATCCGCATTGATGGTCACTGATATTTTTTTGCAGAAGCCAGCGAGAGCTTCATCCACAGAATTATCGACGACTTCAAAAACTAAATGATGGTAGCCACGAGAGGATGTATCCCCAATGTACATTCCCGGCCTTTTACGAACGGCCTCTAGACCCTCAAGGACCTGAATAGATCCTGCATCATATCCCTTTTTTGTCGCCGCTTGAACAACCTGCTCCTGCGCCACTTTGTAGTCCCCTTTAGTTAACAAGTCTGTCTTTGAGCCACACCCTCTTTGACCTGAAAAATGTCCACATCTTTGTCCCCAAAATCAAAATCGAGAGGAAAAGACAAATCCGTGCTGGTCAAAAAGATCTGCGGCTTTATTTGTTTTAAAAATGCAACCAAACGCGCTCTTTTCTCTGGATCCAGCTCGGATAAAACATCATCCAGAAGCAAGAATGGCAGCACTCCATGAACCCTCTGATGATACATGATTTGGGCCATCTTGACAGATAAAATTAAGGCCCTTTGCTGCCCCTGAGAACAAAAATACCGCGCGTCTTCTCCAGCAAATAAAAAGCGCAAATCGTGCTTGTGAGGGCCAACCAAGGCCACTCCTGAGTCGATTTCAGAGCGCTGTAGATCCTTAAGGCGAGAGGTCTGAGCTTGGACGATCTCCTCCATCTCCCATTCTAGAGCAGATTGGGATGAGATAGAGTAATCCACAGATATATCCACATTTTTGGGGCTAAAAATAAACTGAATGGATCTCTGTAGGTCTGGCACCAGATCTTTGATAAATGCGATTCTCATCTGGGTGAGACGACAGGCAAGGGGTAGAAAGCTGGAGTTGAGACTCTCTAAAGTCTCCTTAAAGCCTTGCTCTTGATAGAGCCCTTTTTTAAAATCTCTTAAGAGCCGATTCTTAGCTCTTAAACATCGACTGTAGGCCTGCGCGACATGCGATGCGTTAACATTGAGAGCTGTCATGGCCTCGTCAATCAGTTGCCGCCGGGCCTCTGGCCCCTCTTTGATGGCACCAAGGCTTTCTGGACTAAAGAGAATTGAGGGGAAATTTTGAACCAAAGCTTGGGCCGAACTTCTCTTCCCATTGATCAAGTAACTTTTGGATTCCCTGGATAACGAAATTTTGACCTGACTCTCTAGGCTCTCTTTTTGAATGGTGGCAGAGAGAAGAGCTCCCTTCAAAGCTCCCATGGACTCTCGAGAATTATGATGAATAAAGGTTTCAGTTTTACCGGGTCGAAAACTGACCCCTTTTGTCAAAAGATAAATGGCCTCAAGAAGATTGGTCTTTCCTTGTCCATTGTCACCGAGAAACAAGTTCACTCGTGCCTGGAAGTGAATGGACTGGGACAAATAATTTCGAAAATTTCTTATTTCAATCTGTCGAATCTGCATTAAATTCGCATAGGCATGACAATACAAGTGTAGCCAAGATCTTCTTTAGGTCGAATCAACCCCGGAGAAAGATGATCATTGAACTGCATCTGCACAATATCCTCGTGAATGCTGCCCAAAATATCCAAGATGTAACGCGCATTGAAGGCAATTTTCATATCCTTGCCTTTGTAATCAATTTCAATGTCCTCTCTGGCATCTCCCAGCTCTGGATTATTCGAAGTGATTTGCATTCTTCCCTGGCTTAAGGACAAAGTGACCCCTTTGGACTTTTGATTAGATAAAAGGGATACTCTTTTCAGAGAGCTTAAAAAACTTTCTCGACTTAAAAGCACAGTCTCGCTGAGTTTTTGTGGAATAAGCTGTTGATAATTGGGATATCTTCCCTCAATCAAGCGAATTAACAAAACTGTTTCGCCTTGGCGAACAATGAGTTGTGGTCCTTCAATAGCCAATTCCAAATCTTCTTGGGTTCCCTCTATCAACTTTCGAATTTCATTGAGTCCTTTGTAGGGAATAATAACTCCTTCCCCTTCAAGTTCTTTCCCTACGGTTGAGCTCTGTCGATCCACTAAGCTCAAACGGTGGCCATCGGTGGCCACCATACGATAGTTGACCTCATTCCCACTTTTATTTTTTTCAAAAAAGACCCCATTGAGGTGATATCGAGCGGCATCCGTGGCCACGCTGTAAATTGTCTTTTCGATCATTTCTAAAAAAACATCTGACTCAATTTGAATAAAATCATCGGTCTCAAAGGTAGGAAAGACTGGGTATTCGTCGGGGCTGATCCCAATAATATTAAATTCGGCTCGGCCTTGAGTGATCTTTAGCCAATTGTTCTCCTTTTTCTCAAGCTCAATATGTCCATCGGGAAGCTCCTTAACGATATCAAAAAAGTTTTTAGCATTCACAGCCACTTTCCCTGGATTGGAAACTTGGGCAGGAATTTTTCCGGTGAGGCTGACTTCTAAGTTGGTGGCAAAAAGTCGTAAGGCATTGCCTTCTGATTCAAGTAAGACATTGATCAATACAGGCATATTGGCGCGCTTTTCGACAATGTTCTGGGAGCGTCCAAGGAGAGTGACAAGATCCTTCTTTTCTATTTTTAATTTCATGTCTTTTTCTTCCTTAATCTTACTCTCTAAGAGTTAATTTAAAACCAGTAGTAGTAGTAGGGAGCTGTATAACTGGTTTTTCTCTTTAAGCGACTGTTTTGACTGAGTTTTAACTGTGGATAACTATATGAAAAAGGGACCAAGTCAAAAGCTTATTTTGGGGAAAAAAATTTTTCCCCAAACTATTCACAGAGTCGTCCACAGACTTATCTACATGCTCTATTCACACCCCTGTGATATTGTGGATTCTGTTTTCTAAGTCTTCGATATCTCTTTTTAAATCGGAATCTTTAGTCAGTGCACTTTCGATTCGACGCAAAGCATTCATAACTGTGGTGTGATCCTTGCCGCCAAAGGCCCGTCCAATTTCAACAAGGGATTTATCCAGGTGTTTTTTGACCAGAAACATAGCTGTTTGACGGGCTGTGACAAGAGGTTGGGTTCTGGATTTAGATTTAAGATCTGTAACACGTACTTTGAAGTGGTCGGCTGTTAGTTTTTGAATATCTTCAATACTGATGGTTGCTGTGTCATCGTGGGTGGCCAAAACTTTTCTGGCCAAATCTAAGTTGATGGCCAAGCCTTGCAGCTCAGAAAACATCTTTACCTTGTTGAGATTTCCCTCCAGCTCGCGGATAGAGCGCTTTGAAATTCTAGCTAAGTAGGCAATGACCTCATTGGGGAGTCGGATGTTCTTTTTTTCTGCCTTATAGCGCAGGATAGCCACTCGTGTCTCAATATCCGGCATCTGGATATCAGCAATTAGACCCCACTCCAATCGGGTCCGAATTCGATCCTCTAAACTTTTAATATCCTTGGGCATTCTATCGCTTGCCACAATGACCTGCTGGCCTTTATCAAAAAAGTCGTTCAGCGTGTGGAAAAACTCCTCTTGAACGGCTTCACCTCGGCCTAAAATCTGAATATCATCCATCAACAAAACATCGCAGCGCTCCCTGTAGCGCATACGAAATTTGTCCATCTCATTGCGTCGAATACTGGAAATACACTCGTTGAGAAAGCGTTCAGCAGAGACATAGCCAATTCTTAAGTGGGGGAACTTTTGTCGAATATGATTGCCAACAGCATTAAGGAGATGAGTTTTACCCATGCCGGTGGGCCCACAGATAAATAGTGGATTGTAGCCCTCTGAACCAGGGTGTTCAGCTATATTGAAGGAGGCCGCATGAGCAAACTCATTGCTGCGCCCCACCACAAAGGTTGAAAATGTATAGTCAGGGTTGAGAACCTCCCTCTGTTGGGGGGAAGGATTGACCATGGGAGAGGGGCCCACTCCCCCAGGGGCACTGGGGCCTCCTTCTAGCCCTGAACCGTAAGCTCTTTGGTTGGTCTTTTGGGGGCTCTGCATGGGAGAATTCACTGATCCTCCGAAGCTTCCTTCAGGGCTCGGAGGGTGAGGAGGCTCGATAGGGCCTGCTGAGGAGCCTGTGACAATGAGCTCAATTTGAAATGGGCTGTTGTAGTAGGAGGAAATTTCTGAACATAGACCATCTAATAAATTTTGTGAAATCCAGTACTTATGAAGCTCACTGGGGACACCCAGAACAAAGCATCGGCCATTTTGGCGGTCTTCGACCTTCAGCAAGTCAGTGGGTTCAAACCACATTTGCAAAAGTCTGTTTTGCATATTTTTTGCCTGCAGACTGGATTTGACCTGCTGCCAGAGTTCTTGGTTTGTATTCAAAAGAAGGTCCCCATTTTCGTGAAAGTTGCTCTATCATGGACATAGAAATCTTTCAATACCTTGACGGGGGGCAGGCCCCATGCTTTATTGGCGCGTCACAGGCCCTATTAAAATGACGTACAAAATAAAGTCGTAACTTGGAGTGATCTCATATGAAAAGAACGTATCAACCCAGTCGTCGTCGAAGAAAATCTGTCCATGGATTTCGCGCTCGAATGAGCACTAAAGATGGACAAGAAGTGTTGGCTCGGCGCAGAGCCAAAGGCCGCAAGAGGCTGACGGTTTCTGTGGGTGGCAAATAAGAATTCTTATCAAAGCCTGAGGCGCAGGACTGAATTTTTGCGACTGCAGCAGCAGGGAGCAAAAGTCTTTCCACGGCCTTGGATGCTCATGAACTTCCAAGAGAACCAAGAAGGCCAACTCCGCTGCGGATGGACTTATCCCCGTTATGTGGGGTCGGCAGTTGTTAGAAATCGGTTGAAGCGCTGGAGTCGAGAGTTTTTTCGCCAACAGGGGTCTTTGGATAGGGGTTTAGATCTGAATGTGGTTTTGCGACGCCAGGAAAAAGGTTTTTATAAAAATGTTTCGCACCAAGAATTTAAACAAGCCCTTCGCGACGGCTACCAAAGAATTCAAAAACGCCTTGGCCCGAAGCCTTAGGTTTGTGAGTTTGACAGGAATTGCTTTCTATCGCTGTTTTTTGTCGGGGATTTTTGGAGGAGCCTGTCGTTTTTACCCCTCCTGTTCGCAGTATGGTCAGGAAGCTTTTGAACAACACTCTTGGCCGAGGGCTTTTTGGCTCACCCTTTGCCGCTTAGGCCGTTGCCACCCTTGGGGTCCTAGTGGCTATGATCCTGTACCCAAACCACCTTGTTGTCACCAGGGACCTTTGCTGAGTGAGGAAGGATGCCGTGAATAATAGCAATGACAAAAGTTTTTTTGATCCAGCGACCCTGATCGCCATAGTGGCTGTTGGGATCATGTGGATTATGTGGAACTCTCACATGAGAGCTAAATATCCTCCTTTAGATCCTGCTGAAGTTGCAGAATCGAGAGGTCTGGATGAGGAAGCTTTAAGAGGCTTGGACCCCGCACCAAGTCCTCAGCAGGAGCTGAGAGAGAGACTGCTTGAACAGGCTCCAGAGGGACCAAGGATCAATGGCGGCTCCTTGACTGCCGATGTTCCCACTTTGAGTGAGATTGAAATTGAAGCTGAGGAAAGACTGACTCATCATAAGGATGAGGTTTGGAGTTTTGCCTTTTCCTCTCAGGGCATGGGCATCCGTGAGTTTAAACTTCATAACTATTTTGACCGGGACTTCGAGCCAATCCATTTGGGTCGAAGTGAAAGTTTTTTGCCTTTGGAGACGAATTTACTCGGGCGCAGATCTCCCATTGAATTTGAGGTCGAGAAACTGAGTGAGAACCTTTACCAAGGGACCGCTGAGGTGGGTGGCTTGCGGGTTTTAAAAACCGTTGAGCTGCGTCCTGAGACTTACAGTTTTCACACTGAAGTCCGTGTGCAGGGACAAAGCGAAGGGTTTAGGGGAGTGACCTCTTATCTCAGTGAAGAAGTGGAGGTCTATGAGTCGCAAGGCTGGTTCTCCTGGCTTCTACCTCAGTTTCAACGCCAAGAGTTCTTTGTAAACTATTCGGGTGGGCGGACCGAACGAGTGACCGTGGATACGGAGAGTTCCTTCAGCAAAAATTTTGACAGAGCTGGGTTAGTGTCCATCGGGTCTCAGTACTTTGCCCAGGCTATTGTCGACCGTAGTGGTGTGATTCCTGAAGCGCGTATTGTTTTAGATCAACAGGCCCAGTCTGCAGTGGCTATACTCAACTATCCTGTTTTGACTCGGACCAATGAGTTTGTGGTGAACTACGTGGGCTTTATGGGGCCCAAATCATACCAGCTTTTGGAGTCCATTGATCGCAATTTAGCTGGAGTCGTGGACTTTGGATTTTTCGGTTTTATTGGGCACTATATTCTCAATATTATGGTTTGGTTCCACTCTATTGTTGGAAACTGGGGACTTTCGATTATTCTTCTGACCATTTTGGTTCGAATTTTAGTTTTACCCTTTATGATTATGTCCTTTCGTTCCATGAAGGCCATGCAAGTGATTCAGCCCAGGATCAAGGAGTTGCGAGAAAAGTATAAAGATGACAAACAAAAGTTGAATGAAGAGATGATTGCTTTGATGAGGGAGAGCAAGGTGAATCCCTTAGGAGGCTGTCTCCCGCTGCTCTTGCAATTTCCCATTTTTATCGCTCTCTATCAGGTGTTGGGTCAGAGCATTGAGCTCTATCAGGCCCCTTTTTATCTTTGGATTCAGGATTTGAGTTTAAAAGACCCTTTTTATGTCTTGCCCATTTTGATGGGGATCACCATGTTCTTTCAGACTCGACTTACTCCAAATACCTTGGATCCCGCACAGGCTAAGGTGATGATGGCGATGCCTATTATTTTTAGTTTATTTATGCTGCCTTTACCCAGTGGACTGACACTTTATATTTTTGTCAGTGCCCTTTTTGGGGTACTTCAGCAGATGTATTTTATGAGAGAAACAGCTAAACCCACGGCGGCTGCCGCCTAACAGGAGATACAAAAATGACAGGTTTTTTCGGAAAATTATTTGGCTCAAAAAAATCAGAAAAGAATTCAGGTGGAGCTGTTGAGCTTTTGGAAAACACCACCGGGGAGTTGATTCGTCTCAGTGGTTTGGAGCTCTCCTTTGAGGTCCAGGAGACGGAGGACGAAGTGGTCTTGGATATTTTTGGAGACGACGAAGAGCTCTTGCTGGCCAAAGAGGGGCAGCTTTTGGATGCCTTTCAACTCTATTTAAAACGAGTCCTTCAACACCAGATGCCGGATGTGAATGTGAACCTTGTTGTGGACTGTGACGGTTTTCGCGAGGATGCCGACAAAGCTCTTATTGAATTGGCTGAGAAACTTCGGGACGTGGCTTTGGAAAAGGGGAAGTCGGTTTATTTCCGCGCACTCTCCCCCAAAGATCGGAAGGTGGTGCATCAGTTTCTTGCTGAAGACTCAAGAGTCAAAAGCCGGTCCATTGGTGAGGGGCACTTCAAAAAGATCAAAATATTTCCAGTGAAGTCCAATGCCCAAGAATTAGGGGAAAATAGGCCTTCTGTATAGATCATGAAGTTTTTTCGAAGCGATGAGGACACTATATGTGCCCTGGCCACCCCGTCGGGGCAGGGGGGCATTGGAGTCATCCGAGTGTCGGGGGCAAGGGCAGAGCCTATTGTCCGGTCTCTGGCCCCTTTTCTGCCCAAATCACTGGAGTCACATCGGGTTTACTATGGGCTATTGAAAAGCCCTTTTCACCAGAGAGCCATTGATGAGGTCTTAGTCAGCTATTTTGCAGAGGGGAGGTCCTTTACGGGCCAACACACCATGGAGGTGAGTTTCCATGGGAGCCCCTTTTTAGCCAGAGATATTTTGCAGGAGCTTCAGCTGGCTGGATCTCGAATGGCTGAGCCGGGAGAGTTCACTTTTCGCGCCTTCATGTCTGGGCGATTGGACTTGGTTCAGGCTGAGAGTGTCTTACAGTTGATTCAGAGTGAAAGCCGAAAGTCGGCGGATTTGGCTCTAAAACAATTGCAGGGGGGGATATCCCAGATTCTGGTAGGGCTGGAGGAACAGCTGATTTGGGTTCTGGCCAACCTGGAGGCCAACATCGATTTTGCCCAAGAAGATATTCAGGTGGCCCAGAATGAGGTGCTGGAAGATCGACTGGGTGGAGTGTTGGCTCGAGTTGAGGAAATGTTGGTCAGCTATAGACAGGGACGGATGGTCAAGGAGGGAGTCCAGGTGGCCCTGGTCGGGGCCCCAAATGTGGGCAAATCCAGTTTACTCAATGCTTTGGGGGGCGAGGATAGGGCCATTGTGACTGAAATTCCCGGAACGACTCGAGATCGAATTGAGTTGAGGAAGATGGTGAGGGGGCAGGTGGTCAATTTTATTGATACGGCCGGGCTACGCAAGACCTCAGATCCGATTGAGCATATGGGAATTGAAAGGACATTGAGTCTGCTGCCCAGTGTGGATTGTATTTTCTGGATTCTGGATGGATGGGCTCTTTGCCAAGATAGGGGTTTTGCTGATGAGGTCCTTCAGCCTCTGCTCGCCTCCCCTCAGGCTCCTGTGGTTGCAGTCATCAACAAAGTGGACTTGCTTTCAGTTCATCAGAGGCAGGAAGTGGCTGAATGGGTAAGAGAATTTTTACAAAGGCAAGGCCTTGATTTGGGGCAGGAGAGAATTTTCACCATCAGTGCGGTGTCTGGAGAGGGTCTTGAGGCTCTTGAAAGCTTTCTTGAGTCCCAGATGGGAGAGAGCTTTGCAGAGTCCTCAGGCACAATCAGTCAGGCGAGGCACTTTGAGCTCTTAACCAAGGCGAAAGAGGGGCTTAGGGTTTCCCTTGGGCAGTTGGCCAAAGGGGTGAGTCCAGAGTTTATAATTTTTGAGCTCCAGAATGTCTTGTTTTCCGTGCAGGAGGTTTTAGGGAAGCGTTTTGACGATCAGGTGATGGACAGAGTGTTTAGGGAGTTTTGCCTTGGAAAGTAAAGGTTGGGATGTATTGGTAGTGGGTGCCGGTCATGCCGGCGTTGAGGCGGCGCTTGCGGCTTCTCGGCTGGGGCTGAAAGTTCTCGTTCTCACTTCAAATTTAGATCGAATAGCCTATATGAGCTGCAACCCCTCCATTGGGGGTCTAGGGAAGGGGCATATGGTCAAGGAGATCGATGCTCTAGGTGGAGAGATGGGCAGGGCTGCTGACCAGACTTGTATCCAGTTCAAACGGTTGAACGCAAGTAAGGGACCGGCCGTGAGAGGGTCCAGGGCCCAATGTGATAAGGATCTTTACTCCTTATATATGGCGAACTTTTTGCGTCAGGCTGCAGGGGTAGCTATAGGCCAGACAGAGGTAAAATCCCTATTGTTGGATGGGCAGAAGTGCAGGGGTGTTATAACGGCAGAGGGCAGTAAAATTGAGGCCAAAACTGTGGTGATCACTACGGGCACCTTTATGAATGCTGTGATGCATATAGGAATGAAGCAGATTGCAGGTGGAAGAGTGGGAGATAAGGCCACAGTGGGGCTTTCTGATCAAATGCGGGAATCAGGCTTTAAGGTCACTCGCTTGAAGACAGGAACCCCTCCCCGGCTGCTGAAAAGCAGTATAGACTTTAGTAAGACTGAGGCCCAGGGTGGAGACCCTCAGTTTGTGCCCTTTAGCTTTCGCTCCAAGGCCCAGTTGAATTTACCTCAAATTCAATGCTTTCTCTCCTACACCAATGAAAAGACCCACGAGATCATTCGGCGAGAGCTTCATCAATCCCCTATGTACTGTGGCATTATTGAGGGCCTGGGTCCCCGTTACTGTCCTAGCATTGAGGACAAAATTACTCGGTTTGCAGACAAAGACAGACACCAGACCTTTTTAGAGCCTGAAGGCCTAAAGTCTGACTCCATTTATCTTCAGGGGATTTCTACGAGTCTTCCTGAAGAGGTTCAGTACGAGTTTTTGCGCACTATACCAGGACTGGAGCAGGTTAAGATGATTCGTCCAGGCTATGCGGTGGAGTATGATTTTATTGAGCCCACCCAGATTCGACACAGTCTGGAGACCCGCTTGATCGACAGCCTTTTCTTTGCAGGGCAAATCAATGGGACAAGTGGCTATGAAGAGGCTGCGGCTCAGGGGCTTATTGCCGGGGTAAATGCCGCCCACAAGGTGTTAGATAGGCCTGAGCTTATTTTGGGCCGTGACCAGGCTTATATTGGAGTACTTATTGACGACCTGGTCACTAAGGGGACAAAGGAACCCTATAGAATGATGACCTCTCGAGCTGAGTTTAGGTTGGTATTAAGAGAAGACAATACTTACGAGAGGTTAGCTTACCTGAGTAGTCAGATGAATTTATTGGATAGTCAGGATAGTCAGGTTATTTTGGATAGGCTGGATAGGCAAAAGTTGCTTTTGCATAGGCTGATGACTACTCAGTTAGTGCCTAGTCAGGATACTCAGGAGGCACTTAGGAGTTTGGGCAGTTCTGTTTTGCAAAAACCCATAAGTGCCGAGGCCTTATTAAGGAGACCCGAAATAAGGTGTATAGATTTGAGGCGCTTCAATGTGGAAGTGGATGAAGATTTGCCTATTCAAGAGAGCGTGGAGATCGAGGTCAAGTATCGAGGGTATATTCAAAGACAAAAAGAGCTGATTTATCAGGCGAAGAAGCTTGAGGATATGAGACTTCCCTCCGATATAGACTATGGTCTAGTCCGGGGCTTATCTAGGGAGGAGATTGAGAAATTGTCTGCTATAGTGCCCAGGACCTTGGGGCAGGCACAGCGGATTAGCGGGGTGAACCCCTCAGGGATTCAGGCCCTTTTGGTGTATTTAAAGGGGCGGGAGCTGAGAGGAGCCGGGGATAATGCTTACTAAACTAGGGTGGTACACAGGTTTTGAGTCAATTTAGTTGGCGAATTGACAAATGGTTTAAGGGACTTAGTCAGGAGCAGTTGGATCGGCTGTTTCAGTACACTGACCTGCTCTACAACTTTAATCAGAGCTTAAATTTAATTTCCAGGTCCACAGAGGCCGAGATGGATCGTATCCATATTGCCGACTGTCTAATTGCCGGGAAAAGACTTCTCTCCAAAGCGCCCTCTGAGGCCAAGATTTATGATATTGGCTCGGGCAATGGCTTGCCCGGAATCCCCATTGCCATTCTTGATGATAGGCGTTCGGTAGTTTTGGTAGAGCGGGATCAGAGAAAAGTGGACTTCCTGAGAATTGCGATCAGCCGGCTTGGGCTCAAAAATGTGAGCATTCACCCTAGACCTGTCGAGGAGCTTGAGAAAGGCAGTGTTAAATGCGCCGTGTCACGTGGCTTTGCCGCCCTTGCGCTCAGTCTTGTAAAGGTCAGGCCTTTGTGCTCCCCAGGGTCTCTTTATTTTCACATGAAAGGTGAGAACTGGGCTCGGGAATTGGCACAGGCCCCTTCTCAGGTCTTTACCCACTGGAAGGTGGAGGTGGATCTGGCCTACGAACTCCCGGACTCTAAAGATCATGGGCCTTTCTATTTGATCCTAAGCCGGATGAGATAGGCTTTTAAGGTTTTGTACTCTGTTCTACATGGAACATTTCGCTTTTGGTATAGCGGTGGATATTGCTGGGAACCCTGTGATCCCAGGTTCTGGGGGCCTCTCTTAGCCTTCTATGGGTTTTATAGGCCTGGTACTCCTCTGGATTAGGCCACTCTTCCCCTTTTTCATAAGCTAAGCGATAGGCTAAGCGAGATGTAACCTTTCGTCTTTCCGCCTGAAGGGACAAAAACTGGGCTTTTTGCTCTAAAAGGGGTAATTTTTGATTGCTGGATATCCAATCTTTCCTAGCCACTTGGATATCCAGACTATTCACCTCACTCCTTTGAATAGCCAAAAGGGCAGAGTCTCTTTTGGCTAGCTCTTCCTTGTAGAGCCTTTTGGCCTCTTGGGCTCTCCTGGTGAGATCTAGAAAAATGGGATCCAAGTCCTCAGGGGATGGATGTGGGCGATTGCAGCCAATGGTGAAAGCCACTAAGACACAGCTAAAAATATAAAAAATTGAGGCTTTTACTCTGGAGCAGCCTGTTTTCACTTTACTCCTCCCCGTTCCACATGGAACAATCGGCAAGTTCTCGTAGAAAGATG
>SKLV01000075.1 GCA_007121385.1 Bdellovibrionales bacterium | reverse complement strand
TATATCTCGGTGGAGGGACCTCCCGGCACAGGAAAGAGTCATACGATTACAGCACTGGTCTTTGACGCTATCCTCAATAAGCAGTCCGTATTGGTCCTATCTGACAAAAAAGAAGCTCTGGATGTCGTGGAGGACAAAATAACCTCAACTCTCAATAAAGTGCGCATGGACCACGACTTTCAAAATCCCATTTTAAGACTGGGTAAGTTAGGCAACACATATTCGAAGATTCTGAATACGGCTTCGTTAAACCGAATAAAAAATCACTACCGAGCCATGAGAAATTCTCTGCCTCAGCTTCAACAGGAAACAGATCGAGTCCTGGATCTCTTCCAGACTGAAACGGAGGAGTTAACTGAGAAGCTCACGGACATTCAAGTTAAAGACATAAAGCACTTCCATGATTTGGAGGCGCAGGTGGGCAAAGAGGCCGAGGCCCTGCTTGACCTCTCCGAGCTCTTAACCACCGATGATAAGAACTTCTCAAACAGCTTCACGAGACTTAAAGAGATCACTGAGGAGTTATCCTTACTTTTTAGCGCCCCGCAGCAGGCCTTGGTGTCCTCCCTTGCTGAATCTTTAGCTGTTAAAAAACTTGAAGATTTTATCGACCTCGCCCATCAAGTCCAGTCCCTTTATGCCCTAGAGGCCAGTGAGTCAGAGCTGAAGGCCCTCAGCTCCTTCCGCTCAATCTCTCGAGCAGATTTGAAAGGGCTCATGAAAATTCAAGAGAGCTATCAGAATCGGCGCTGGCCTGGATATCTATCACTGCTCAACTGGAGGCTTAACCGAGAGACTTTTGAGCTGCTGAAGAGTGGAAACTATTTGAATCCTCAAACGACCTCCTTAAAGGTCGCAAGCCAGCTGGACGCCTACCTCAAGCTTCGCCTTGAGATCTCCAGCCGTATCGAAGACTCAAGAATTGACCAACACCTCTGTGAGTGGCTTCAGGACCGGGGCCTGAATCGGGAAGAGCGCCAAGGGCTCTTTGATCTGATCTCGGACCTGGAGTTTGTCCTAAAATTCCATTCGGACTTTCCGAAATCAGCAAAAAAACTGGGCCTGGACCCGGATGACATTTTCAGTCTGAGTACAAGCCCTCTTATCGATCTGCAGGAAAGCCATATACCTCTGCTCGGTGAATACATTGAGGCCTACCAAAAGCTCTCGGATCAGTTTGACAGTATTCCCCAGTATAGCCACCTCGATCGAACCCGAGAGCTCGAGAGCCTATTTACAGCGGCCATGACTTATATGCTAGACGAAAGACTTGTGTCTTTTCATGAAAACCATTCGGCAACCGCAAAGACCCTAGCCCAGATCATCCGAAAAAAGAGAAAGTTCCCAAAAGGAGAATTCCATAAATTGAAAGAGGCCTTTCCCTGCATCATTGCCGGGATCCGCGACTATGCGGAGTACATCCCCTTTGAAATTGAAAGCTTTGATTTGGTGATTATTGATGAAGCCTCTCAGGTCAGCATTGCCCAAGCTCTGCCTGCTATTGTTAGGGGGAAGAAAGTTGTAGTTCTAGGAGACAAACGTCAGTTTAGCAACATTAAGTCGGCTCAGGCTCGCTCCGAGACCAATCAAGAGTACTTAACTCACCTTTCTACAGTATTTCGCAAGGAAGTGGTCGCCGATGCGAGTGCTCTTGAGCGTATGCGCCGATTCGATATTAAAACATCTGTCTTAGACTTCTTTGAATACATCAGTCACTTCAATGTCATGCTTAAAAAGCATTTCCGCGGCTACCGAGAGCTGATTTCCTACTCGAGCAAATACTTTTATAACGATCAGCTGCAAGCCATTAAAATTCGCTCCCTTCCCGTTTCAGAAATCATTCTCTTTACATATGTTGAACCAGACGGCAAAAAAGAACTTATCGAAAACACCAACTCTCCGGAGATTGACGCCATTGTTGCACACCTGGAAAGTCTTTGCGCCAATCCTGAAAATAAACCTAGCCTGGGAATTATTACTCCTCACACCAACCAGCAGAAACTCTTATTGGATCGCATCCAGAGTTTGGACATTGCCGAAGAGTTATTTGGGCCCCGCCGACTGAAAGTGATGACCTTTGACACCTGTCAGGGCGAGGAAAGAGACATTATTATTTACTCGATGGTGGCGACTCCTGCAGAGGACAAATTGCGATGGATATTTGCTGCTGATATATCGACGGTGGATTTGGATGATGAGGGAAAAATTAAGGCTCAGCGACTGAATGTTGGATTTAGTCGCTCAAAAGAGCAGATCCATATTTTTCATAGCAAGCCCATCGAGGAATTCACCGGAGAAATTGGAAGAGCCCTCCGCCACTATAAAAAAGTCCTTTCTGACACTCAGGATCTACCCGATGCCAGTCAAGTTGATCCAAATTCGCCCATGGAAAAGAAGGCTCTCCACTGGATTATGGAAACAGATTTCTTTAGAAAGAATCAGGAAGCCATTAAGCTCTCGGCCCAGTTTCCCATTGGCGAGTACCTAAAACAGCTAGACCCCTTTTATACCCATCCCAAATATGTTGTGGATTTTCTACTAATCTACACCCAGGGCTCAAAAACTCACAAAATTATTATTGAGTATGACGGCTTCCGAGAGCACTTTACACAGACTTCCCAAGTCAACTCTTTGAACTACGAGAACTACTACAAAGAAGCCGATATTGTCCGGGAAAAAACTCTCGAAAGCTATGGCTACAAGTTTTTGCGGATCAATCGCTTTAATACGGGCAAAGATCCTGTTCAGACTCTGGACCTAAGACTCAAAGACCTCGTCCAATCTGATGGCACAGAAGGAGCCGCAAATGTGATTCAGCTGGTGAGCCAGGTCAGACAGAGAATCGAGTCAGGCCAAGTTAAGCAATGCAAGTCCTGCGATCAGTATTATCCCTTGAGCGACTTTGAGGACCCTTCATTGGCCTCTGGAATGGGCCGTAAGTGCCGAAAGTGCAAGTCAGAGTCCTCAGCCAAGCCCAGGAGCCGGCGCCACCTGCGCCCCCTAGAGAGCCAGTCACCTGGCCAAACTCAAAAGCTAGCAGCGGACTGCCCTCGCTGTGGGGCTGGAATGGTCAAGCGAAAGGGCCGCTATGGACAGTTCTTGGGCTGTGAGACCTATCCCCGCTGCCGCGGCACCCGCCCCGCAGCCTAAGCCCCGCTACCGAGGTTTAAGACAGGGAGTAGATCAGCAACGCGGGTATATCTAAATCCTTAAAGTCGGCGAGCACATATGTTTGCTTGTGGGCCTGATTAAGATTAGCGACAAATACCGGCTCTCTTGTAACGCTGAATTGTTTCTAAGGCATCGTTCTCAAGAGTTGTGAGTGGGCTAGCAGCGTCCTCACCGACAAAGATTTGATAGGTGTGACCGACCCTAGTAGATGGGTCAAAACTATACTTAAGCCTACACACTGGGATTTCGTTTCTTGAGTCATAGCATCTAACCGTGGTGTCACCAAACTGCCAAGACTCTCCTGGCCCCAGAATCAATCCAAAAGCTTGGTTTCCAACGAATAGAGCACTCATTAAAATCATTTTCTTCATCTGGACTCTCCTTTAATAGCATTTTGTAGCTCAAGGCATAAGCAAGCATGGTGCCAGATTCCTATTAGGCTACTTTCGATTTGGCTATTTTGGGTGCCCAAAATTGTAATTTTGAGTGATTTTGAGGGCCTTTTTTGTTTCACACATCATTCTTGATCGATGCTTGCAGCTCTATTTCCGGGAACCCGCGGCTCGCCACAGCCACTCGACGAGCTCGGCCATCAGCAGAGTGTCTTGGGCACAGTAGGCACTGAGGGCCTTTTTGAGTTCTCGCCGGCGGCGGCTTTTGGGAGAAAGACTGAACATCTCACGATAGGCCGCCTGGGCCTCTTGACCATCGCCCACGGCAAGGCCTGAGTAGCTGGCTCTTTTGCCCAGAAGAGCTGGGGCTACGGCCTTGATGCTGAAGCTGCCAGCAAAGCCTGGGTGATAGACATGGGCACGAATCAGCGGCAAGGGGTCGACAAGGCGATCAGCGATTTGCCGCAGTCTCTTTTGATATTTGGGAAAGGACTCGGCCAGCCTTGTCAGGACCCCCTTTTCAAAACCCAAATTGTAGGCCACCACACTCCCCTTTTGAGGCAGGGCCTGAATCAAAGTCTCGCAAAAAGCCT
>SKLV01000007.1 GCA_007121385.1 Bdellovibrionales bacterium | reverse complement strand
GCCTCGTCAACTCGCCATTTGTGGGAGCCATTTGGGAAACCTATGTTTGTGGGCAGATCCGGCGCCAACTTTCTCTACAGTCCAGATCTCGGGAACTGTTTTTCTGGAATGACCGAGTGAGAGAGGTTGATTTTTTACTCGAAACTGGGGGCCTGGTTCGCTTGCTAGAGGCCAAGTGGACGGAGGTTCCCGATCTTAAGGCCGCCGAGGGCTTGGTGCATGCGCAAAAAAAAATCACCCAAGCCCAATCTTTGCCTCACGCTTTGATCTGCCGCACTCCCAACTCTTTTCCTCTTTCCCCGGACATCACAGCCATGGGCATTGACGACCTTAGGCTTTGACTGTTGATGACTGTGGTGTGACCCCCTGATGTTTCAGGGGTTGGTGGCTAGTTGCAGACGAAAAGAAAGTCTTCTGGGCTGTCGGGCTCGTCGCTGTCGGTATTATCCTCGTCGTCTAAGGCCTCATCATCACTGCTGATGGCCAGGATCAGCCACTTGGGACTGCCAGTCTCATCGCTGGCCCCAAGGTTGCCAACGCCCTTGTAAATAGCAGAGCCAAAATCCTCACCAAAGCTCAGTTTGGCCTGGAAGGTGTAATTAAAGACTTCGCCATGAATTTTCCGCCACTCAAAACTTTCCACACTCAGCTCCAGGCCCACTTCGGGGGTCGCGGATTCCTTGCTGGTGAGCCAGAGCCTGGCGGGAGAGTGGGCGCCCTGATCATAGCGAGGGAAGCGGATGGAAATGCCCCCGTCGTAATCCTCGTCATCAATAAAGCAGTGGATGTCGGCTTCAATTTGAGTTTCGGGAACCTCAAAAAAATCATCTAGGGAGTAGGCCGCACTGGCGGGAACAAAAAGCCCTATAAAAAATAAAATGATCAGAGTTCGCTGCATTTTTTTCTCCTCAAGCTCAAAATCGAAATTGGACTCGCGGCACTCGGCTGTTGGTGTAGTCTTCGTACTCATAGCCCAGAATGTCCAGGCTGAGGGCGTCGACAATCAACACAAATTCATCAATCTTCCGCCCCTCTTCCGAGTAGGGGAAGTGAAGGTTCATCTCAGTCCCCAGCGAGGGAGAGGATCTATAGGCCGCCACCAGGCTTTCAAAGCGCACCGGCATATCCATCAGCACCTGACCATTAAAAATCTGAAAGAAAACTCTCTGCTCTGCGGGCTGCGGATAGACATAGACAAAGCCATGCACTCCCTGGAATTTATCTTTGGATCTATAGGTGTCTTTCCACTGGCTGAGCATGCGCTCGATCAGCTGCTGGTCCGAGGCCACTTGTCGTCTTGTGCTGGACTGGATTTCATCTGCACACATTGCCCGTGCTGAGGCCGACACCAGACTCAGGCTCACCAGGCCCAAGCTCAACAGCCCCACCAGTAAATGTTTTTGAAAAGCGACCAAAGTTTGGCCTATATGCCGATCCATAAATACCCCCTTTTTCTGTCCTGGCGGGCATTCCAATGAATTTTCTGCACAGAGGCAAGCTTATTGCCAAGACTGAAAACTATCCACTGACTGAGATTAAGTCGCATTGCAATATTTCCAATCGGAGGCCTAAACCCTAGTTTGGGAGGTGCCTGCCGCAGCACCAGCTCTGAACTTGGGGTGACTTTCCCACATCACTCTCGATTTAATTGCTGAAAACCTTTTGGCACCAGGAGACCTAACCTCTGTGCTCGTTCATTGATTAATTCAAGGTACTTTTGTGCCATTTCATCAGACAAGAAGCTGATCGCAATGAGCTTCTTAAATGCGTCCAAATTCTCTTCGATCTCCTTGAAAACATTTTCACAGACCTTTGTGCTGATCTTGCAATACTCTCCGAATTCAAAAAAATCCTGTTTTGTAAGACGATTCTTTTTCCCCCTCATCGTGAGAGCGACTTCCTCTCTATCCTGTGGCGCCACGAGTTTAGTGGCTAAAAGGTCATAAGCTGGGGACAGTTCAACTGTTCCCTCAGCCGTGTAAACAAGAGAATGATTTTTCAAATGCATGTCACTGTTCCCTGTGAGAAATGAGAATGCAGTTATTTTGAACAGCTTAAGTAATTCCAGCCCCTTGTTGGTGGTGTATTGGTTTACCGCCGCGGCTACTTTTTCTAAAGAACTGTTGTACTTATTTTCAGTTAGCAAGCCGGTCAGCTGGCACATATCCTCTTGGTGAGTTTTTATTACTTTTTTTCGCTTGAGCTTTCTGTCAAACCTTGTTGACAGATAGGCGAGCTCGCCAGAACTCAATCTAATTAAGCTATGTTCAGCCGTTTTTATGCCGGCTGCCTTTGCCATGTGCATAGTTACATCTTCATTTTGTGGAAGCTGTGGGTGTTCATCATGGGGTGGCTTGAGTACATAAAGACCCTCCCACAAACCAATAATGGTCAGCCGCTTTTCCAGACCATTTCCCCTCTCATGGGTGAGGGACAATTTTGGTTGTACCCCTGGAATGGCCACTCGGCTTTGTACAAGCTTTCTGGCCAGTTCATTGATTTCGTTGAGAGTGTAGTCAAGTTGGGGAGGGGTTTTTGAATTGAAAATTCGTTGACTGCACTTTGCATGATACTCAGATTTGGAGTCTTCAAGCTCTTGATAGCAGGCCAGGCATTTGTTCATTACTGCTCCTCAGATGAAGCATCGATTACTTTTACGGCCCCAATGCAGTCATTACAAAGCGTAAGAAGTAGCGACATGCGGTCTTTTCTATCGAGCTTCCAACTGGCTTCAGCAATATTCAAGAGCCAGCCCTCTGGAATGAGTCCGTCGAAGAAGGGGATCATTGTTTTTTCAATGTAGGGCTCAGGCCGTAGAGGAAGCAATAGGCTCACTGGCCGACTTGTAGGCTCCTTTAAATAAATCGGGTCATACTGAAAACGATATTCTCCCTCTGTCTGTTCGATGGTGCCGGCAAGTGTTTCGTTGTAATAAACTTTCCCAATTTTCTTCATAACTCTTGAGCCGCCTCTTGTGGGACTGGGCCCAGGCGGGAACCAAAAAGAGCCAGCACCTGATTGACCCTATCGCACCGGAGTGTCTTCTTGCCGCTTTCTAATTCCCTGACAAAGCGAAGTCCCACACCAGCGCTTTTGGCGAGCTCAACTTGGGTAAGGCCAACCTGCTTTCTTTTTTGCCTGACATACTGTCCAACGTTTTCCATCGACTCCACACCCTTATTTATACCCTTTCGGGTAAAAAATCGGCCCTCTTGCCCCTGAGTATACCTTATAGGGTATAAAAATCAATTTTTTATTGAAGTTATACCCGATAGGGTACAAAAGGCGCCTGATGTTCCGCTAGTTGTGAAAAGTGATTTGGCAGCCCAGGCGGTTGCCGCGGCCCCAATCATCAATATTGACATATTTTGCATGGCAGCTGTCGACCTTAAGAATCTTCAGCTCCTTGTGCTCAAGCTTCAATCTGGCCTCCTCACAATAGCGAGTGCAGGTGTCTTTGTCGGGCCCAACCACAATCATTGTTGGAACTCCTGAAAAGGAAATATTTTGCTCGGGCACGGAAGCGCCAATCAGTCCGGGGCTGAGGCTCAATCCCAGCGCGAATAAATACGCGAATAAAAAAATGTGTTTCATGGTTCCTCCATTCCTTAGCAGTTTAAAGGCCTAAGACCCAGGCCCCGGCCAGCTCACAGCTCAGCCGAGCCCAGCCTCAGGCTAGCAGTCTTGATAAGACCTGGGGTAGGTCTTTTTGTGAGGCTCTGCCCTTCCCTCATGACCTCCACTGGCCAACTGACTTTGACTGACTGATTGTAATGGATTGATCTACCCCCACCATCTTCAACGCAGAGCTTCGCCGACGTCGTGGGATCAGCGCCGGTCTACTGTAGCCCAATCTGCTCGCAAAAGTCCGCAAAAGGCAAGACTGAGATTTGGTCATCAACTTGCTTGTGGGCCTGCCCGAGGTGAACTTGGTAAAAGTGCGGGATTGAGGTGCGATCTCTAAAGTAGAAGATATGGGGCGACACAGCTTTCTCACCATGTTTGCATGCCACGGCAAAGAGCGGCTTTTTGTTCTTCATGATAACAAAGTCGACTTCGCGCTTATCGGTATCACGTAAAAACCTAAGCTCTGTCTTATAGCCCTCAACATCCTCTAGGTAATGACAGTATTTTAGCAAGTGTGAGGCCACCAGGTTTTCAAAGCGAAGACCCGGGCTTTCCACCTGG
>SKLV01000162.1 GCA_007121385.1 Bdellovibrionales bacterium | reverse complement strand
GCTTGCTGGACAAGCACTCTCTGCGAGTGGAGCCAGGCACCTCCCAAGGGGATCTGCTCCGCATTGAGGGTGAGGGAGTTCCCGCCTTGCGCGGCGGCCGGGGCCGCAAAGGAGACTTGATCTTTGAGGTGCGCATCCAAATGCCTAAAAAGCTGGGCAAAGAAGAGGAGAAATCTCTTCGTGAGATTGCGCGTCAAAAGGGAGAGGTGGTCCTAGAGCCCAAGAAGGGGCTTTTTGGGCGCAGATAAAACCAGAGATTGAGCTTTTCAAGGCAGACTTTTGTGAAGCCTTTGAGATTTCTCAGTTTGAGACCTTGACCTGGGCCGATTAAGAGTCACATTAGGAATGTGTTTGATTTTTATTAAGGAGAGACTTCATGGGAAAAATTATCGGTATTGATCTGGGAACCACCAACTCGGTGGTGGCAGTGATGGAAGGCGGAGAGCCTAAAGTGATTGTGAACGAGGAAGGGGCTCGTACAACCCCCTCGGTGGTGGCCTTTACTAAAGACGGAGATAAATTAGTGGGTCAGGTGGCCAAGCGCCAGGCAGTGACCAATCCGGAAAACACCATTTATTCGGCTAAGCGCTTTATCGGCCGACGCATCGAAGAGGTGCAAGACGAGATCAAGTTGATTCCCTACAAAGTGGTGGGCAAGGGCTCTGACTGTGCCTTTGAGGTGCAGGGCAAAGCGGTTTCTCCCGAGGAGATCTCGGCTTTGATTTTAGGTAAGCTGAAAAAGACAGCGGAAGACTATTTGGGTCATGAGGTGAAGGAGGCGGTGATCACCGTGCCGGCTTATTTTAACGATGCCCAAAGACAGGCCACAAAGGATGCGGGAAAAATCGCCGGCCTTGAGGTCAAGCGCATTATTAACGAGCCCACAGCGGCCGCTCTGGCTTACGGTTTGGATAAAAAGACCGACCAGAAGATCGCCATCTATGACTTTGGTGGTGGAACTTTTGATATCTCCATTCTTGAGGTGGGTGACAATGTGGTGGAGGTGAAGGCCACTAACGGAGACACTCATCTTGGCGGAGATAACTTTGACACCGCCATTTTGCAGTGGCTGGTGGATGAATTTAAAAAAGATCAGGGCATTGACTTGCGCAATGACAAAATGGCTCTGCAGCGCTTAAAAGAAGCGGCGGAGAAAGCCAAAATTGAGCTCAGCTCCACTCAGGAGACCGAGATCAATTTGCCCTTTATCACCGCCGACTCCTCTGGTCCTAAGCATATGAATGTGAAACTCACTCGCTCCAAGTTCGATCAGATGACCGAGCACTTGGTCAAGCGCTCCATGGATCCCTGCAAAAAAGCCCTGAAAGATGCAGGCCTCTCCATCAACGACATTGACGAAGTGGTCTTGGTGGGGGGATCCACCCGAGTTCCGGCCATTCAAAAGGCGGTGAAAGAGTTTTTTGGCAAAGAGCCCAATCGCTCAGTCAACCCCGATGAGGTGGTGGCCATTGGAGCCGCCGTTCAAGGGGGAGTGTTGGGTGGAGATGTTAAAGATGTGCTGCTCTTGGATGTGACCCCTCTGTCTTTGGGTATTGAAACCCTTGGCGGAGTGATGACCAAGCTGATTGAGCGCAACACCACCATCCCCACCAGAAAGTCGCAAATCTTTTCCACCGCTGCCGACAATCAGAGCAGTGTGGATGTTCATGCCCTGCAAGGGGAGCGGGAGATGGCAGCCGACAACAAGTCCTTAGGGCGATTTGAGTTGGTAGGACTTCCCCCAGCCCCTCGAGGAGTGCCGCAGATCGAGGTGGCCTTTGATATTGATGCCAACGGTATTTTAAGTGTTTCAGCCAAGGACTTAGGTACCGGAAAAGAGCAGGCCATTAAGATCACCGCCAAGTCGGGCTTAAGTGAAGACGAGATCAATAAGATGGTCAAAGACGCCGAGCTCTTTGCAGAGGATGATAAGCGCAAAAAAGAGACTATCACTCAGCGCAATAACTTGGACAACTCAGTCTATCAAGTGGAAAAGCTGGTCAATGAAAACCGCAGCCAGATCTCCGAGGCCGAGACCGGCCCCGTGGATGCGGCCCTGACTGAAGCCAAGGCGGCTCTGGCCAACACCACGGCTTCAGCTGAAGAATTGAAGGCTGCAGGGGATAAGTTAAACCAGGCCAGTCACGCTGTCTCTCAGGCTCTCTATAGCAAGAAGTCTCAAGAGGGTGGAGCTCAGAGCGGAGCTAATGGAGCTGGGGATTCGGCCGAGGGAAGCTCCGGTGGCTCCGGTGGGGACGACGATGTGATCGATGCCGACTACAAGGATGTGAACTGAATTCCCTTCTCTTCATCAATCTGTAAAACCAGGCCGAGGCTCACATAGGAAAAAGCCTCGGCCAGATTAAAGCCCAACTCGAGGCGAACAGAGAGATTGTCCCACTGATAGGGCTTAAAGTCCGTCCCCACTACGACTTGAAGGGGAAAGTCCACTTTGCCATCTCGGCTGCGCAGCCCAAAGGGCAGAGAGCCGTAGGGAGTGAGGTCCCCAAACTCAGCCGTAAAGCGCTTACTGATGAGAGGATGGAAGCGCAGGTTGAGTTCGTCTTCATCATTGTCTCGGGCATAGAGCAGGCCCATTAAGAGGCCCATGGCCGGCTGTCGTTGAAAGTCAGGAATGGGCATCCACTTGACGAAGGCTCCCAACTGAAAATCGGTTTCCCCAAAGCCCACAATGGCGCGAAGGTTGGCGTCCGGATCAAAGTGGCTGTCAAAGCGGCCCACGATGTTAATGCCAGAGCTGTGTTGGGTCATAAATTGGCTTGAAATTTGGGCCTGGTACTCTCCAGTCTCCAGAAGGTCTCCGGTGTCCATGGTGCTGTAGAGGGCCCAGGCGGCTGGGGAGGACAGAGAGCTTAAGGCTTTAGCCCCTAAAAAAAACAGGGCAAAGAGCATGGGGCGAGGGGCGGAGTTCATAAAGCGACCTTTCTCAAAAAGCTGCGGTTTGGCAAAAAGCGGCTCGCAGTATAATGGGCCTGGGCAGAGTTTGACAAGTAGGGTCGTTTAGGTCATCAGAAAGTACATATGAAAAAGCTACCCATCTCTTTAGTGATTATCACCCTCAACGAAGAGCAGAATATTGCGCGATGCATAAAATCCGCTCCCTTTGTCTCCGAGATTGTGGTTTTAGACAGCGGCAGCCAGGACGCCACGGGCTCCATAGCCCAAAGCCTAGGAGCCCGAGTCTTTGTGGAGTCTTGGCAGGGTTACTTCAAGCAAAAACTTAGGGCCACTGAGCTGGCCCTGCACCCCTGGATTTTATCCCTAGACGCCGATGAGGCTCTAAGCCCCGAGTTGGCTCGGGAGATTCAAGGGCTTGAGTTCTTTGAAGGCTCTGACTTGTCGGGTGTGGACGGCTTTGAAATGCCCAGATTGTCCTTTCACCTGGGGCGCTGGATTCGCCATGGGGGCTGGTATCCAGATCGCCAGCTGAGACTCTTTCACCGTGACCGAGCCCAGTGGCAGGGGGGTATGGTGCACGAGAGAGTGGCGGCCAAAAAGGTGAGGAGACTTCAAGGAGATCTTTATCATTTTGTATTTCAGGATTTGGCCGATCAGGTGAGCACCAACAACGAGTACTCAGGCCTAGGGGCCCAGGATCTTAAAAGTCGGGGCAAGAGATTTTCTCTGACTTTGCTTTTGCTGAAGCCCTGGTCCAAGTTTATTGAAACCTACTTCTTTAAGGCTGGCTTTCGCGACGGTCTGCCTGGCTTTATTATTTCTGTGGGGGCAGCTTACTCTATGTTTTTGAAATACGCCAAGCTCTGGGAGATGGAAAAAAGGGGAGATGGTTTGGGCTCTGGTTTGGGGGCCCAAGTTGAGCCCGCAGCAGCCCAGGCCCCGGCTTCGGCGAAAGCCCTTCCCCAAACACAGGCGGAGCAGTGAGCTTTTCAGGGCGGGTTTTTTGATTGCCTCAGCCCCTATCCATCCCCTATAAGATGACTTGTCATATTCCTTATGGTGGCCGTAGCTCAGTTGGTAGAGCACCGGATTGTGATTCCGGTTGTCGCGGGTTCAAGCCCCGTCGGCCACCCCATTGAACCCGCCCGGCAAAACCCATAATAACTTAAGTTCTTGAGATAACTGGCAACATAAAATCAATAGGTTAGACAAGTTTTTTGCCTGATTGGGGACTCGCGGGGACTGCCGGGGACAAAGCTTGGCTTCGTTTGGCTTCGTCCT
>SKLV01000056.1 GCA_007121385.1 Bdellovibrionales bacterium | reverse complement strand
TTTTAATGGCCTCCCGCTCATTGCAACTGCGACACAGCAGACGAAGATTACTCACTGTGCTCTCTCCCCCTAAAGCCACTGGTCTAATGTGATCTAAATGAAGAGAGGAACGACTGCCACATTTGCAACAGCGCCCCTGATCTCGGCACCAAATCTTATGTTGCATATTTTGCGAAACCGCCCGCCGCCGAGATAAGGTTCCCGACACCAAAACTTTGGGGGACTGAGCTTTGCCGATTTTTCCCTCTGGCCTTTGCCCTCCCCCCACTGCCAACTCCGACGTCGGAGTTGGAGTCGGAGTTGGAGTTAAAGTCTGAGCGGCCGGCAAAACTGAGCCTGGCCCGGGAGTTGACGTTGATGTTGAAACAGGAGCTGCGATGACTTTTACCCCAGCCTTTGCTGAATTCAAGACTCGTTTTTTGCCAAACTTTTTCTCTTTCAAGCTTTGTGAGCAGAGCTGGGCCATCAAGGCCAGGACCTCCTCCCAACTGCGGCCCTCGGCTTTGGGCCCTAAAAGAGAGCGCACCTCTTGCAGCTGCTCCCAAGTGGATGGATCCAGAGACAGGCGCAGGTCCACCCGCTCGGGCTGAGCAACTGCACTTTTTTTGAGCAAAATCTTTTGCCCCTCCCGGGCTGACTTGTTCTCCAGCTCTTTAAGAATCTGCAGCTTGGCCTCAGAACTGAAGGCTGGTGTCGGAGCCCCCGCCGTGGCCTGAGCCTTTTGCTCGGCCCGAAAAAAGCTCTGGGCCTGACAGATATTGCTTAAATTTAAGGCACCTTGCTGGATTTTTTCTTCCACCTGGGGCAGCTCCTGCAGAAGTTTGAGAGCCTGAACTCGCCGTCCGGCCTGGCCCTCGGAGTACTTGAGCTCACGAACCGCATAGTCAAACAAACTGGAGTAGCCTAAGTCGGAGTAGAGCCGGCGGCGCTCCACCTCTTTAAGGTGGTGAAGCACTTGGGTAAGCAAATCCCTTTCCCTTTGCACCAGTTGCTGGGTGGATTGAAGCAGTTCACGATCGCTTAAGTTTTTGAGATTCATGGGGACCTCCAAAAAATGCCTTTGTCTTAAAGTTTCCCAATCTAACATGGGTTTTGAAGTGGCCTAAAAGGAGAGGTCTATATCCCTCCCACCGCTGCCCTCCTGAGGCTTTGGCCGGGCCACGGCTGCAGCCCAAACAAGAAAGGGCTTTTTCAATTTCAAAATGGGCGAGGAAATGGCCTCAGCGGGCCTTTTAGAAGGTCGAAAAAGGCGTCAAGCCTTTTTTAGGAGCAAAAGGGTTTAGACTGGGCGCATAGATGTTTGGCTGGCAAGGCCGCCACCCTCACCCACTCCGCTGCCAAAACAGCCCCTCAAGGACTATCCATTGACATCTGGCCGGCACTTCCTTAGCTTTGGGAGCCTTTGTTGGCACCCACTGCCAGTGGGAGCCTTAAATGGAACTCAAGATTCGGGGAGTGGCGCAGTCTGGTAGCGCATCTGCTTTGGGAGCAGAGGGTCGCAGGTTCGAATCCTGTCTCCCCGACCAATTTTTTGCCTGGAGAAATCCGAGAGCTCCCTGAGCAGCGGGTGCGGAGGGACCTTGAGTCACACAAAAAAATCAAAGCTTAAACTCTACCGACATTACAAAAACAAAACTTACAAATACCTGGGAGAAGCTCGTCACAGCGAAACTCTTGACGAACTCGTTGTCTATGAAACCCGACATCAAAATGAATTGGGATCTCTATGGGTTCGCCCAAAACATATGTTTTTTGAGAAAATTGAGTTTAATGGGAAGGCTCAGCCACGCTTTGAACAAGTTGAATTCAGAATTGAAACCGCCGAACAACTTTCAAATCAAAACAAAAAGGATATCACCAAACTCCTTGGCCTCGTATTTGGCAAATATGACCGAGAGAATCTGGATTCCAAACTAAAAGGCAAATCACGGGTTTTACTGATAAGCGCTTTTGACGACCAAAGATTTGTAGGCTTCAAACTTGGCTACCAGCTGAACCATAAAACATTCTATAGCTGGCTTGGAGCTGTGGCCCCTGAGTATCGCGGCATCGGCTTGGGTGAAGAACTCATGGACCAGCAGCACGCCTGGTGCCGGGAAAATCAGTATGAAGTTATTCAAACAAAAACTATGAATAAGTGGAAAGATATGCTGCTTTTGAATATACAAAAGGGATTTGAGATCACCGGAACAGAAGTTCCCGATGGCGGGGACCTAAAGATTTTGATGGAAAAAAGCCTTCGTCAATGAACTAGAGTCTGCAAATGGGGTCACTCCCTGGCCTCAACTGGAACAGGCCTTTTGAATTTCATGGATTGTGTGGACCATCAAGGGGCGGTTGGCCTGAGAGTTCAAGGCAGAGAGGCAAATCGAATGAGGAGAAAAGTTTTGCGCTCGACTAGAGAGCCCCTGCACAGTCACCTTGCGCAGTCTTCCTGAATCAAGGTCTCTTTGCGCCACTTTGTTAGGCAAAACAGCAATCCCCAACTCCTGGAGACAAAACTCCAGAGCAATCTCAAAACTCTCCACATCGTGAATGGCCTGCTCTCTTTGATGGGGCTCGGTCAAGCCCCCCAGCAGGGGGCTCATTTGAAAGGAGAGGGCCCCAGTAAATAAAAAGAGGTCCAAAGAGAGAAAGTCGTCCAATTTTAAGGATGTACCCCGGCCCACCAGATGCATTTTTTTTCTTTTAAGAAGAGTTGAGGCAATAAATAGTGAAAAGCTGTCTTGGTATAATTCAATAGTTTTTATTTTACTGTTGAGCTCCGAGCCCACAGTCATACAAAGATCAATTCGCCGCTCCAAAAGAAGACGGAATAAGTCGCGGCTGCGCCCGGTGGTCACAAGAACTTTAATTCCCGGATAGGATTTGGAAAAGGCCAAAAAGAACTTGGGCCAAAAGTATCTGGCTATGGAGTCATAGAGACCGACCTTAAGCGTTCCCTGAAATTTTTGTGGGTCTTTTTCGAGAGCAGCCACCAATTCATCCGAATGGCGCAAGACCTCTTGTACAAAGCTGAGCGCCGCTTGGCCTTTTTCTGTGAGCTGAACTCCCCGTGGTTGCCGCTCAAGAAGCTCGACGCCCAATGTCTTTTCCAGCTGGGCCACCTTAAAGGAGAGGCTGGGTTGAGCGATATGAAGCTCTTCTGCTGCTGCCTTTAAAGTTCCAAGCCTGGCTATGGGATCTAAAACAATAAGCTTCTCCAGATGATCTAAAATAAGGGATCTGTTCATGCTCTGCTGATATAGATAAAATCTATACATAAAGTCAAATTATAATAGGTTGCAATTCATTTTTTATCGGGCATATTTCTCAGCATCAAAGCACTCAACACCTAGGATGCTTTTAAGAGGAGGGTTTATGATTAAGGGTATTTTTATTGTTTTTAATATGGTTCTGCTCGGAGCTGCAGTGTCTCTGCAGGCCGCAATGTCTCTTCCGCCGGCAATGACCGCCAGTTTGTCGCCAGCATCAATTTACCAATTCCAGCTCAACGCACAAGAAGAGGTTGAATTTTACTCTGGTGAAATGATGGCTCTCATCGACAGCCTTGAAATTCAAGTGAGTGACTGCAGAGACCAAAGAGGAGTACAACTCAAAGGCCCCGCTGAACTCCTGGTGAAAAACAGTCGCTCTTCAAAAGACACTGATCTGAGCGCTCTCAGCGTCGAGGGACGATTTCACTTTCGCGATTCAGTTGCCTGCAGCAGAGAAGCTATGGTGAATGAGCTTAAATTCATCTTTGCTCAGGGAGCCCTTGCCGATTACCAGAGCCACAGACCCATGGTCCGAGAAGAGGTTTGCGGAACTTTTGGAGGTGGATGTCAGTGGATTGAGCGACCCGCCAACCACACCAATCATCGCATCCACTTTGAGAGCCTTGATGACTCAGATCTACCCCGTGGCATTGAGCAAACCCATCTCAGACTGGAATTTGTGGTCAACCACTTCTAGTTATGATTTCAATGGACCTAGGAGCTAGGGAGGCCGAAGAATGGTGAAAGAGTTTTTGCAGTTTATTCGGCGGGGAAATGTTTTGGACCTAGCCGTAGCCGTGGTGGTGGGGGGAGCCTTTGGGGCCATCACCACCTCTTTGGTCAATGACATCATCACTCCGATTGCGGGATTATTTATGGGTGGGGTGGATTTCTCAAGCCTCTCCTTTGGCATAGGAGAAGCCCAGGTTCGCTATGGCAGTTTTATTCAGGCCATAGTGAATTTTCTCATCATTGCCTGGGTGGTCTTTTT
>SKLV01000167.1 GCA_007121385.1 Bdellovibrionales bacterium | reverse complement strand
GCCCCCTAGTGAATCAGATCTACAGCCTGGAGATTGTTCCGGAACTCGGAGCCAGAAGCCAGTCCCTACTGCAGAGATTAGGCTACAGCAACATTCACACCCGCATTGACGACGGAGCCTTAGGCTGGACCGAGGCCGCCCCCTTCGATAAGATTCTGCTGACCGCCGCAACTCACAAGGTCCCTCAAGCTCTCTTTGGGCAACTCAAAATCGGAGGACTCTTGTTGGCGCCCATCAAAGGAGACAAGGCAGAGCAATTGGTCTTATTCACCAAGCACTCTTCCGACCACATCGACTCCCAGGAACTGCTCCCCGTCAGCTTTGTCCCCCTAACTGGCTCTTCTATTTAGCCTGCCCTGAAGATGCCTAATGTGATCCACCTGAAACCCTGTCTTGTGAAGCCTGTCTACAGAATGGACGCCGAATTTATTGACGGCCTGCATATCCAAACAGGGCCTGGCACCTAAAGGCCTAATTGAATAATTTTTTTAAGTAGTTGCTTGTAAGAGAGGCCTGCTTTTTGGGCGGAGCTGGCAAAATCCTCATTGTCCCCAATGTCCGGATTGGGATTGGCCTCCAAAAGAAAAAGCTGACCCGAAGAGTTCAAGCGCCAGTCCAAGCGAGCGTAGCCAGATAAGCCCAGGGCGCGATAGACTCTCTTGCCCAGCCGAGTGATTTGAGTCTGTTGAGAGTCGGTCCAGGGCTTTGCCGGGCCTGTGCGAATACCCAGTTTTTCGCGGTAGTTGAAGTCCCACTTCACTTTCTCCGTGGCAATCAGCGGAGTCCGCTCTGAGGCCTTGTCAAAAAACAGCTCCCAAGCGGGAAACACTTGCAATCGGTCATTGCCCAAAATGGAGAGATAGAGTTCACGGCCCTCCACATACTCCTCGGCAATCACATCTCCCTGGATTTTTTCAAAAAGCTCTTCGACCCTTTGCTTCAACTCCCGATCATTGGCGACCACACTGCTTTGAGTGATCCCTAAAGAAGCCTCTTCAAAGAGGGCTTTTACAAACAGAGGGTATTTAATGGTTTTAGGAACACGCAAGGCTCGGCCGTAGCGAAACACCAAAAAGTCGGGAGTGGGTAGACGATGGTACTTGAGAATTTTTTTGCACAGAGCCTTGTCCCGGGCCAACAAAAGACCCCGAGGATTGCACCCGGTGTATTTAACTCGATTTAACTCCAGATAGCTGACAATATGCTGATCAAAAACAGCCTCCCCGGCAAACTCCTCAAGGAGATTAAAGACGATGCGAGGGGTTTCTGAAAAGAGAGCCTTGCGCAAAACCCCTAAGTCATCCTTAAGCCCTAGGGGCTGAACCTCATGCTTGAGTTGGCGCAAAGCCTGGACCACTTCAAACTCTGTTTTCCAGGGCGCTCTGGCTAACTCCAGTTCATCCTCTGCTCTTTCAGGGGGCAGAAGGTCTTCATGCATTAGGACCAAAATCTTCATACTCTTAGAGCATGACTCGGTATGGGCCTCTTTTCAAATGCTCTAAAGACCTCTCTGTCACAAGGTCCAAAAAATCCCGTCGTAAGCTGGCTGAAACAGGGGGAACTGGACTGCGGCCCAAAACACCTTGGCTCTGGTCCCAATGGCGAGCATAAAAACGCAGCTCTCTGATCACCTGGCTAATCCGGTACTGAGGCTCCCCTATAGCTTGAGCCACCTGCCGTCGGGCATCCGGCTCCAATCGAAGCAAGAGTTTTTCTGCCGAAGCCCTTTCAGACCAACGACCCCCCCGAGCCCGAGCCAAGATTTCCCTGAGCCGTTGCTCCCAGGGGGACCCCCTTCTGCCCAAGCCCAGATGACGCTGGCGCTGCAAGTAGTGGTCTCGAAGACTCTGCTTGAGCCGATGCAGAGGCTCATAACTGCGGCGAGTCCTCAGCTGCGGCCTTTGGCCCCTTAAGGCCCTCATTCTTTGGTCTAGATAGAGCAATTTTTTGAAGGCGGGCTGGCCATTATAGCGCTGCCTCCACCGGGAGTGGGGGTCCAGCCAAACCGCAAAGGTCTCCGCAAAGTCCTCAAGGGGGTGGCTTTGAGCATAGCCTGGCTGCAGATGGGAGACAAAGTGCCGAGAGTAGGGCTTTGGACTGTAGCTCTCAGGGTAGGGAAGGTCTGAAGGTCCAAAGACCTCTTGCCTTTCCCGCTCCCGGTGCAGACGAAAGGCATTGTCCAAAGCATGACCCACCTCGTGGCGCAAAATTTTGAGAGCCTGAACTCGACGGCCTCCATCCACCTCGCCGATCAGATCTCTTTCGAGCCGCTGCAGTCGAGGATGCAAAAGAAAAAAGGGCACCGCCACTCCGCCAATTCCATCGGGACAAAACCACTCTGTGGAAATCCAAAAGTGGGGACGAAAGACCAGGCCCTTAGACTTCAACTCAGACAGGACCTGATCCATAAGGGGAACCAGAGGACTGGAGTCCAAGCTGAGGCCCAAGTCGCAGAGCCGCAGTGAGAGGAGTTGTCGGTCCGAAAACTCCTGCCAAAAGTAGCTCTGAGCCTGAACCTCAGTCAATGTCCCCTCTTGTTTTGGCAAAGCTCCTCCAGACTTCAAAGTCGATTGCCCCTAGGGGGCCACCCAGGTTAAACCCTAGGACTAGTTATGACGAATTTCGCAGCTCAATTCAAGGCCCCTGCAGCTTTTTCAACCCGCTCTCTCCCCCGCCCCGAGGAAGCTCCAGGACAAAAAGAGTTTCTCTCTCGCCCGGGACCCTTGGCCGTGGAGATTGGGGCCGGAGTGGGCTTTCACCCCCTCCTTCACTGCCGCCTCTCTCCAGACTGGCGAATCCTGGCCATCGAGAGGACAAGGGCCAAATTCGAAAAGATGCACAGACGCTGGGAGGGTCACCATCGCCCTCCACAGATGCTCCCCATTCACAGCGATGGGGTCTGGTGGGTGAGCCACTATTTGCCCGCTGAGTCCGTCTCTCGCTTTTACTTTCTCTACCCCAACCCCTACCCAAAGGCCCGACAGGCTAACCAGCGCTGGCCCCACAACCCCTTTCTACAGAAGGTGGTGGAGTGTCTTAAGCCCAATGGAGAGATCGTCCTGGCCACCAACTTGGATTTTTACCGCCTTGAGGCCGAAAACCTGATCCCCCATTGGCACCCTCAGCTTAAGCTTCAGGAGTCTCGATTGTGGTCCATGGACCTGGGTCCTAGAACTCATTTTGAGAAAAAGTACTTATTGCGAGGTGAGCCCTGCTTTAATTTGGTCTTTAAAAAAAGCTCTTAGAAATCTCATGTGTGGACAATCCAGTCTTAAGCTCCCACTCCACTCTGTCGATAAGGTTTTTGTGAAAAGCCCCAAGGACAGAGCAAAAATCCTTATTGCCTCCCCCGAAGTGGAGTCCCTGATTCAAAGCTTGGGCCAGAGCTTTAAACTCAAACACGAACTGCAGACGGCCACATCCAGTAAAATGGCTCTTTTTCTGTTGCGAGAGTGGGAACCCCATTTGTGTCTGATTGATAGCCAACTGGATTTTGCCCCCCTTTTGCTGAAGATTCGCGAACTGCGAGGACTCTCGGTGGGACTCTTGGTCTATTGCCCTTTACCGAAAGAGACCCAGGGCTCCAAAGTCCAGGGCCAGCAGCCCCCTCCTTGGCAAAAGAAAGAAGAGCAGGCCTTCTTAAGCGGAGCCGATCACTTTATTCCCCTCAAACCCGAGTTCGGAAAGCCGGACTGCTTGGACGGCCAACCTCTGGTCTGGCGAGTAGACAGCCTCTGGAGACGGTTTAAGAGAGCCCAGGAAGAGGGAAACACTCAACTCAAGGTGGTGACCGCCTCCAGCTCCCAGCTGATTGAAAGTCCCACCTCCACCGAGTCCCCAAAGGGGTCTCCACCCCTGCGCATTGGGGAGCTTGAAATTTTGCCAGAAGACTATCTGGTGCGCCGTCAGGGTGAAAGAGTGAGTTTGACCCCCACTCAGTTTCGACTTCTACTTTCTTTTGTGGGCCACCCCGAAACCCTTCTCTCCCGCCAGTGGCTCAAAGAGAATGTTTGGGAAAACTCCGAAATTTCACTGCGCTCCATTGACGCGCAAATTTCAAAGCTGCGCAAGCTAGTGCCTGAGATTGATCTCTGTCTGATCAATATTTACGGCAAAGGCTATGTCTTTAATCTGCCCGCCAAGGGGCGAGCGGCCTAAGCTCTCTTCCCTCAGAGAGAGCTACTGTCCCGAACGACACTGATACTCCAGGTGAACAATAGAGCCGGAAGGGGCTGCGGGGTTAAAGGTCACCCTCTTGTTGCTGGAGTTGTAGGAGTACTGAACAG
>SKLV01000015.1 GCA_007121385.1 Bdellovibrionales bacterium | reverse complement strand
GCGCATCAGTAAGCCACCTAAATTACTAAAACCTAAACCCAGAGGGCGAAACTTAAGACTGTTGGCCCCAATCTCCTCTGTGGGGTAGCCGGCGAGGTCTACCAGCTCATCTTGGGCCGCAAGCATTAGATCCACGGCGGCCAAAAAATCTTTAGATAAAAACTCTCCCCCCTCCGAGAAAAACTTCACCAAATTGAGGGAGGCCAAGTTGCAGGCGGAGTCATCTAAAAACATATACTCTGCACAGGGGTTGCTGGCCCGGATGGGACCGCTGGCCGGACAGGTGTGCCCAGCTTGAATGTGGTCATGAAATTGCACTCCTGGATCGGCACAGTCCCAGGCGGCCTTAACCAGCTGTCTCCAAAGCTGGCGGGCCGGAAGGGTCTTAACCACCTGGCCTCCCACCCTGGCCTTGAGCTGCCAATCTTGATCCTTACGAACCGCCTCCATAAAGGCGTCGGTGAGACGAACTGAGTTGTTGGAGTTCTGGCCAAACAAGTGCCTATAAATATCGCCTTCAAAGTCGACCAATTCTCCTGGAGAGGTCCTTTGCCGAGCCCACTCCTCCTCCCGCTGTTTCCAAGTGATAAAGTCCTCAACCTCTGGATGATCCATATCCAAACAGACCATCTTGGCTGCACGCCGGGTGGTTCCTCCCGAGCGCAGAGCTCCCGCCGCCCGATCAAAGACTTCTAAAAAAGTCATCAGACCACTGCTCTTGCCCCCTGAGGCCAGGGGCTCATCTCGACCTCGCAAAGGGGAGAAGTTGGTGCCTGAGCCGGAACCTCGCTGAAAGATCTTTGCCTCTTGAGCCATCAACTGGAAAATCGACTCGAGGGAGTCCTCCACCGACTGAATAAAGCAGGCTGACACCTGCGGGCGGTCAAAAACTCCCAGATTAAACCAAACCGGAGAGTTAAAGCTGGCCTTTTGCTCCAGCAGCAGCTGCCTCAGGTCCTGAATGGCCCTCGAACTGAGCCCCGTATTTTTGAAAGGCCGCAGAATGCGGTCGACCATTTGAAAAACGGAGGTCTCCACCATTTGAACGGCCCCCTGGGCATTGCCGGCGCCCAAGGACTTTTTTATCATGTATTTACTGGTGGCCATCTCCACAGCGAGCTGACTCCAAGAGTCGGGAGCCTCAATTTGGGAGGCAAAGAAAATCACCTCACCCCTTTCATTCTCGATGCGGCAGTCTCGCTTGACAGGTTTCATAGCCTCTCCAACCTACTCGTTTTTGACTCTCTTGGCCAGAACCCTGTGGTGCACTGTGAAAATGGTTTTTCTTGCCTTAATGAGGACCTCCCCCCTAATTTAAAAGCCTCTATGATTTACTTGGACTATAACGCCACCACCCCTATTGATCCCTTGGTTCTTGAGGCCATGGAACCCTACCTAAAGGAGGCCTTTGGCAACGCCTCCAGTCGCAGCCACAGCTTGGGCTGGAGAGCTCAGATGGCCGTAGATCGATCTCGCCGTCAGGTGGCCCAATCCATTGGTGCCAAACCCAGCGAGATTATTTTCACCAGTGGGGCTACTGAGAGCAACAATATGGCCATCTTGGGGGCCTTTTGGGCTCAGCAAGAGAGGCTGTCTGGACAAAGACCTCATATCATCACCGCCTCAGCCGAACATAAGGCGGTCTTGGAGGTCTGTCTGCAAGCCCAAAAATGGGGGGCCGAACTGAGTCTTCTCCCCGTCAATCGTTTTGGCCAGGTGGAAGTGGACGAGGTGGCTCGCCACATCCAGCCCCAAACCATTTTGATTTCCATTATGGCCGCCAACAATGAAATTGGCTCTCTTAACCCCATTGCAGAGATCGGGCAGCTGGCCAAAGACAGGGGAGTTTGGTTTCACACGGATGCGGCTCAGGCGGCGGGGAAAATTCCTCTCGATGTGCAGGGCATGAACATAGACCTCCTGTCTATTTCAGGACACAAGATCTATGGCCCCAAGGGTGTTGGGGCTCTCTACATGCGCTCTGAAGCCCCCAGGGTCGAACTGCAGCCCCTCTTTTTTGGCGGCAGTCAGGAAAGAGGGCTTAGGCCAGGTACCCTCAATGTTTCCGGCATTGTGGGCTTGGGAAGGGCCTTGGAGCTGGCTGAAGAACTAAGGGAAGCCGAGGAGCTTAGGTTCCGAGACTATGCCCAGGAGCTCATTGAAAACCTCCGCCACGAGTCTAAAGAAATTGTCTTAAATGGGCACCCAGAGCAGAGGCTGGCCGGAAATATCAGTCTCAGCTTCCCTGGGCTCAATAGTGAGCTCTTTGCTCTAGGACTCTCAGGTCTGGCCCTAAGCTCCAGTTCCGCCTGCACCTCAGAAAGTGCAAGCCCCAGTCATGTACTCAAGGCCATTGGTCTCAGTGACGAGCTGGCCCGAGCCACTTTACGCATCGGATTAGGCCGTCCCACATCGAGACAAGATATGGCTGTGGCCACGCAAAAGCTTCTCGATCTGATTCGAAAAAATAAAGAGATTTCCGCTCATTAAGATATTCTTGTTGGGCTTTTAAAAATGGGCTTTTAAACTGGTCCTTTAGCCCCTTCTGGTTTTTCTTCACAAGGGCCATTTTATGGTATAATGAGGAAATCATGATACAACTTACAGAGTCAGCGGCAAAAAAAATTCAACAGTTAAAAGTGGAAGATGGAGCTTCTGAGGAGGCTCTGTTGCGAGTCAAAGTCAAAAAGGGCGGTTGCTCCGGCTTTAGCTACAAAATGGAATTTGACCCTCAGACCGGGGATCAGGATCGAGTCTTCGAGAGTTTTGGAGCTAAAGTGGTGGTGGACAACCAAAGTCTACTTTACCTCTTAGGCCTGACCTTGGACTATGAGGGCGGCCTGAATGGGAAGGGTTTTGTCTTTGCCAACCCCAATGCCAACAAAACTTGCGGCTGTGGTTCCAGCTTTGGGGTCTAATCCCAAAGCTACCAGCTGGCCTTCGTGACCCCAGGGAGCTTGCCCTCATGGGCCAGTTCACGAACTGCAATTCTCGAAAGTCCAAATTTTCTCAAGAAGCCACGTGGACGCCCTGTTAAAAAGCAGCGATTCACCACCCGGGAAGGAGAGCCATCTCTAGGCATCTTCTGCAGCTTGAGCTGAGCCTCTTGTCTCTCCTCTTCTGACTTGTTGGGATTAACTGAAATTGCCCGAAGCTCGGCCCGCTTAGGTCCAAATTTAGCCGCTTTGGCTTTTCTCTTATTGTTTTTTACTACAGAACTCAATTTTGCCATTTCTCTTCCTCAGATCATCGAAAATGAACACTTCTTTTCTGGCAAAATAGAGAAAAAATCAAGGCTCCCAAGGAGTTTAACGCATAGCGTTTTTAGCTCACTCCCCCAGTCCAAAGCGCTTTTTAAGATCAGAGAGATCTGTCTCCTCCTGAAGCTCCTCGACACTTGAAACCTCTGTTGCCTCCTCTTCGAGGGCGGGTTGGCTCAGGGCCCGCAAATGGGCCCCTAGAGTTCTTAACTCCTCCTCCCAAGCCCCATCAATAAACTTCTCCACCTCAAGAGGCTCAAAGCTACCAATTTCCACTAGCACTTTTAAGACAAAGACCTCCTGCCCCTGGTAAACCACCCGCAGAAGACCCTGCTCCCCGCCTTTGAGGTCTTTTTTAAGACCAAATTGAAAACTCTTGTCCATCCAGTCAAAGCCCAGCTCTTCATAATCTGCCTGCCGAGTGAGCCAGTGAACTCCCAGAACTTGGCCTCCCTCTCCAGCCCCCAAGACCGAAGGAGCCCTTGTGGGCAGCCAACTGAGCTCTTCTCTGTAGAGATCACAGAGGAAACGATCTAAGCCCGCAGCCTGCACATACTCTCGAAGGGCAGAGATCTTTTGCAAGACAAAACTCTTTTCCGAGGAGGGAGGGGCTTGGCTTTCCGTCTTCTGCTCGGATCTCTCCTCCTTGGATTTTCCAAAACCCAAGGCCTTGGAAATCTTAATAAAGACCGAGTCCTCCCGCACAGAAGGAGGGGGGGGAGGTGAAGCCACTTGAGTCTTCAGGACCTCTGTCGCACTCTTCACTGGAGGCAAGTCGATCTCTGCCTCTGAGTCCCGACCCCTAGGAGGGGGCGGCGGGATATGTGGCTTATTCGAGGCCGAGGCAGGCTCCTTGACCAACTCTAGGCCCAAGGCTGGAGAGGCAGGACTCACCGGCTGGGCTCCCTGTCCAGAACTCTGAAGTTCAGACCAATAGGCCTTCAGTTTTTCCGCCTCAATATCCAGCCAAGCTAAGGGCAACCAGAATTGCGGTCCCCACCAGAGAATATAGTTCTGCAAAACAAACTTTTTCAAAGGGCTCATGGACTTAAAGATCTTGGTCCTTGAGTTGAGCCTCATGTGGACAGACAAAAAACCCCACCGAAGCTGTATTTTGAAAAAGACCAAATCCTGACGGGGAACTTTCCCCAAGCCAAAGAGGGAGGCCCTATCCAGCAAACCCCCTGGCCCCAAAATCAATATAGGCCCCGGCTCCCTGAGCAAGCGCAACATATGGCGAATAAAAAACAAGGAGACTCCTAAAGTTAAACTCGAAAGCAGTGCTACTGCCATCATCAACTTGGACCCACCCAGCCAGTTCAAGGCCATAAACATCAAAATGCTTGAGGACAGCAAAGCCACCACAGACCAAGCCAGCCAGAGCTGAGCCCCCATGCGATGAAGCTGCACCCCCAACTCCTGAGCCACGGCACTTCTGTTGGGGCTCAACATCGTCCCTCTCACTGCCTAACTCCCGGAGGGATCCCAGGAAGCTCCACCTCAAAGGGCATTTGCCTCAAGCCTCCATCCCAACTTCTTAGGCCCACCTGACCCTTTTTCTGAACGGGAAAGTCCAGAGATTGAATGGCGCCATCAAGGCAAGAAGCCACCGAGGCATTGAAGGGCTCCATGCGCAACAGATTCACAGTCTCTATGGAGCCTTCGGCTTCTGCTTTCCACTTTGCCACCCATTCAAATTCGCGAAGTTCTGGCTCACCTAAAACCCAGGGCTTTAAACAGGCTCCCCAGACTTCAGCCTGAGCATGAAATTCAGAGGTCCACTCGGAGTGAGCATTCTCAGCTTCTCCCACCCAGGAGTAAAAGTGCCAATAGCTGGGGGGAGAGGATGGAGTCAGCTTTTGTGAAGTCAGTTTTTTCGGCCCCACCTGTTCGGAACTCACCTGGCGAGGTCCAGCCGCTTCTTGGCTCTGAGGCTCTGGCTTTTGAATAGAACTCGCTGTGCGACAGCCACCCAAGAGAAGGCTGATCAAAAGAGCTCCTAAGAGGCTCAACTCCGCCCTGTGCATTTTTCTGGACAAATTTCTTGCGTGACCCACAGCCCTCTTATCGGCAGAGAGCTTAAAAACTTCAGCGAAATTCTAGATAAGAACAGTGGAAAAGGGGTATTCAGAACGCTTGCGCTCAAAAACCACCTGCTTCATTTCGCTATACCAAACTCTCTGCTTGGGATCCCAACGAAAGCCCAGTTCTTTGGCCTTGTCTTTTTCCTCAAAGCTCACCTGAGCCACCACCTTGACTAAGGGCGAGCGACTCAGCTGAAGCACATCAGCAAAGGAGTAGTTGGATAAAATCTTTAACATGGTTAAAACATCAAACAGAGCTCGGTGAGAAAAGGGGTTGAGAAAGCCGTGCTCGGCCGCCAGATAGTCTAGCTTTCTGGTGCCAATGTTTTCACTAAAGGGCAGGTCGTACATGGTGTCCACCCAAGGAAGACCGACTTGGAAGTCTGGACATTCTTTCCAAGCCACCTCAAGAAACTTTTTGTCAAAACCCAAGCCGTTGTGGGCCACAATACACTCCGCCCATTGAGCCAAATCGCTGAGCTGTTTGAGAGCCTCTTGGCAAGTGATTCCCCATCTTTCCAAATCTTCAGAAGTCAAACCCGTGATCTGAGTCACTTGAGAGTCCAAAGGAGCAGAGGGCTTGACCATCACACTAAGAACTTTGAGTGGATAAGCTCTTTCCACATCCCAAAGCACTGCCCCAATTTCAATAATCTCATCCGACTCGGGGGCCAAACCCGAAGTCTCCAAGTCTAATCCCAAGACCAGCATCACTCCCCCTATTGATCAGGTTCAAGATCCCCGAGACAAGCAGTCCAATTTCTCAGAGCGCAAAGCCCGAATGTAGCGAACAAACCCTTCCACCTGTTTATTGAGAAGGTCATTGACCATAGGGTCTTCGAGATTTCCCTCTTTAAGAACATTCCAAACATTTTGGATGAAAATCCTCTCGGGAAAAACAAAGGCATTGCGATAGCCAAAAACCTGCTGCAAATGCTCCACGGCTCTGAGGCCTCCAAAGCGCCCCCCCAGACCGACAAAACTGACTGGGCGGAACTCAAAGGACTTAGGGTACTCCCAATGGTCGATAAAGTGCTTGAGTGCCCCTGGAAAAGAGCCGTTGTACTCTGCCACCACCATCACAAGGCCGTCGGCTTGATTCACCCTTTCAATAAACTGACGAAGAGCCTCTGGCTTCACCTGATCATAGTGGCGCCCATCCAGCTCACTCCAGGGCAACGCAACAAGGTCTAAAACCTCTGCCTTTTCGCCCTGACCCTCATACAACTTTTGCAGTAAATCACTGACGGCTCGAGACCGAGAACCCGGTCGGTTGGTTCCTGAAATGATTTGAATCATAGAGAACCAGCCCCGGACAGAATAAGAAAATACTGAGTGTCAGAGCCTAGGTTCTTATCGACAAGGCGATTCATAAAGACCTTCACACCACCACCAATAGCCAAACTGGCCAACCGAAGAACTAAGCCCCCCTCCACAAAGGGAACATCCTTCATGCGGTTGGCAAAGCGGTAACCAGGACCACCAAAAAAAGTCGCCCCTGCCAACTGACCGGCCTGAGCCGAGTAGATTCCCCGCAGAGAGGTGTCCACACCAAAAATATTGTCCGCGTCAGAGATAAATCGACCAAATCCGGCATTTCTCCAAGCCAGCCAATGGTCAAAATAGGTGTTGATTCCCAACTGAGCCTCAGTGTAGGAGCGCCCTCCTGCAGATCCAGCCGAAATCCCCAAATCATAGGTGAAGCGGGGCCAGTGCTGATCACCGCTCGGATGGGAACTCCCTCCTCTCTGGGCCAGGGCCTCCTGACTCGCCAGGCCAAAAACCAACAACCCACTACAAGCCCAGAGCCAAAAGGCCCGGGCACTTTGGAAGCCACTTCTCTTTCTCAAATCAATTCGCTGACTCAATTCCATCATATCTCACCTCAGGGTTTAAATGGCTCCAATTTGAGCTCAGGCCCCCCTAAAATTCAACAATTTTAGACCCTCCAAACTGATTCCCCCCTCCGATTTAGCTATTTCTTCACATTGTTTTGGAGTTGACGAAAAAAATGAAATCCATTAGGTCTGACCCCTGAACTTTAAATTTATGTATTTTAAAAAATAAAATTTATTTGTTGTTTTTAACCCTAGGGACCGCTAATTTAGCTGCAGATAGATCAACAACATCAGCAAAGGAAGTGAACTATGAAGATCGTTGGCAAAGGAGCCCTTCACCAATCTCTGGGCGCCTATCTCAAAGAAAAGCGCATTGAAAGTGGCTTAACACAGTCAGAAGTGGCCAACAAACTGGGCTATTCGACTCCTCAGTTTATCTCTAACTTCGAGCGAGGCCTCTGCTCTCCCCCTCTCAAAAACTTAAAGGTTTTGGTGCGTCTTTACAAAATCAACCCCAGTGAGCTGATGGATCTGATTATGTCTGAGCAAGAGCATATTCTGCAAAAGGCTCTCAACGTAAAGACTCGAAAACGAGCCTGAAGCCATCCTATGGGCTCGCGAGAGATTCGGGCGCGGGGCTAAGCTAGCTCTGGGCCCGCTCAGCGGCCCTTTGTGCTCTCTGTCTCATCAAATCAAAATCCCTGCTGCTACTTATAGCTCCTGGGCGGGCCGACTCAGCTTGCGCGAGTCGGCGCATTTGGTCTACCCTCTCTTGACTGGGGGGGTGAGTGCTCATGGCGTCAGCCAGTGAGTCCAAAAGGGGCACTCTGCCCTGCCGAGACTGGCTCTCCATTTCAAGTAGTCGATCATAAAAGCGACCCACAAGATCTTTATCGTAGCCCGCTTGAACTGCTGTGCGAAAGCCAATACGGTCGGCTTCCATCTCATCTTCTCGGGAATTGGCCATAAAAGCATACTTTTGCACTAAAAGACCACCTCCTGCACCGGCCATCGCCCCCAGCTCAGCCGCTCTCTGCAGACAAGCTCTATCCTGAGGCGAACAGGTCAAGCGCCCCAGCCCATAGCCCACAGCTCCTCCCAAAAGCCCTCCACTCACTACATAGAGAAGAGTCTTTCTCTGCGCCTGCTGAGCCTTAAACATTCTTTCCGCAGTATGGCGGGCCTGAATATGGCCCACCTCATGCCCTAGAACTCCCACCAATTCAGCCTCAGTCTCGGCCATGGCAATCAGGGGAGCTGTGACAAAGACTGTGCCGGCGGGAAGGGCAAAGGCGTTGACATACTTCACATCCACCACTGAAAAGTTGTAGTGGTAGGGGTTCCCCTCCAAGCTGTTGGCCTGAACCAACTTTTTGCCCAAGCCCGAAATATAGGTCTGCAGATCAGGATCCTCCAGCTGAGGATAGTCTTTGGACATCTCTTTCAAAGCCTCGCGGGTGAGCTCGGCCTCTTGCTCGGGAGTTAAATTCACTTCTTGTCCCGTATTGTCCCCTTCACGATAGCGAGTTTTTTCCGGAGAGGCACAAGCCGCCATGAGCACCCCCACAGAAGCTAAAAAGGCCCTTCTCCCCATAGAGGTTTGCATCAAGAATTTGAGCTCTCTTTCCATTTGCTCCAGAGCTTGGTCTTGTTCTGTCATTTTCTTCCCCCTCCTCGTCGTGACCTTCGACGCTTCCGCTTGGGCGGCCCCTCTTGAGCCGCTGAAGCCACCACCTGTTCCACCAGTTCCTGATCTTGCTCCAAAAGGTTGCCACTCACTGCAAAGGACTCTCCAGCCACTTCTTTTTGTTTAGTCAAGTATTTGCGGGCTCCCACTCCCTGCTTTTCCTTCTCAACCTGTTCACTGAGGTCCACAGTGACATCTCCAAAGCAGGTCAATTGACAACTGAGCCGACGCTGATCAATAAAATACCCTGTTCCAATCAAACTCAGCTCTTTCACTGAGGGAGGCAAAACATTGCTCTCTCCTTCGACCAGTCGGACTCGACATTCAGCACAAGAGGGCATCCCATTGCATACGGATTTAATAAAGAGCCCCTTCTCATGGGCCAGATTCATCACCGACTGATTGGGCTGTATTTCAAATTCTACATTTTGAGGCAAAAACTTCACCTTCACTGAGCCACCACCTTAATTTTGGCAAACTTCTTTTTCCCCGCCCGCAAAACGAACTCATCCCCAAGCTTTAAGGTCAGTTTAAGCTTGGCATCTTTGACCTTTTGACCTGCCAGCTCCACCCCTCCCCCTTCAATCAATCGTCGCCCCTGGCTTGTCGACTCTACGAGGCCTGACTGCTGCAAAAGATGAGCAATCCACAGGTCCTCTTGGGGGGAAGTCTGATACTCTGGCATTTCATCGGGAACACCCTTGTTGACAAAAATCCGCTGAAATTCCGCCTCCGCCGACTCGGCGGCCTCAGGGCCATGAAAGCGCCCCACTAAAAATTTGGCCAGCTGAACCTTAGAGTCCCGAGGATGAAGTTGTCCTTGGGTCAGCTGCTCCTTCATTCGGCTCCACTCATCCACACTGAGATCACTTAAGAGCTCATAGTAGCGCAGCATCAGCTCGTCAGACAGCTTCATGGTTTTACCAAACATATCCCGGGGGGAATCCTCAAGAGCGATGTAATTGTTAAAACTCTTGGACATCTTTTGGACTCCATCCAAGCCTTCCAAGATGGGCACAGTCATCACCACTTGAGGGGGCTGTCCATAGCTTTTCTGCAGTTCCCTGCCCACAATTAAATTAAAGTACTGATCTGTGCCTCCCAGCTCCACATCAGACTTCAAAACTACGGAGTCGTAGCCCTGCACTAAAGGATACAGCAATTCATGCACCCCAATGGCCTGGTGGGAGTGAAAGCGCTTTTTAAAATCATCTCTTTCCAGCATTCGCGCCACTGTGTACTGACCGGCCAATTGAACAAAGTCCGCCGGCTTCATCTGATCAAGCCACTCCCCATTGTAAGTAACCTGAGTTCTCTTTGAGTCCAAAATTTTAAAAACCTGTCGGGCATAGGTTTCGGCATTGACTTTGACTTCTTCGGCGGACAGCACAGGGCGAGTTTCGTTGCGGCCCGTAGGGTCTCCAATACGGGCCGTAAAGTCCCCAATCAAAAAAACAGCCTGGTGACCCAGCTTTTGAAATTGAGCCAGTTTGTTAATCAAGACGGCATGGCCTAGATGCAAATCCGGCCGGGAGGGGTCAAATCCCGCCTTGACCTTCAAGGGCCGACCCTCTTTAAAGCTGGTTTTAAGCTTTTCCAACAGCTCAGATTCGGAGACCAAGTCGACGATCCCCTTTTTTAGCTCTCTCAGCTGCTCCTCAGGCTTTAAAAAACTCATCACCTGGCGTGCTCCACAATGCGCGTTTCACGAACCACAATCACTTTGATCTGACCGGGATAGTTTAACTCTCGCTCAATTTTGCGCGCAATATCCCGCACCAGCATTTGCGACTGCTCATCGGTCACCTTCCCACTGTCTACCAAAACCCTCATCTCTTTCCCTGATTGAATCGCAAAGGTCCTTACGACCCCATCAAAACTATTGGCCACGGACTCCAAATCCTGAAGTCGACGAATATAGCTCTCCATCTGCGCCCGTCGGGCTCCGGGACGGGACTTGGACAAATTGTTAGCCGCCTGGACCAAGTGGGCCAAAAGCTGATCACTTTGCTCCTCTCCTTCATGAGCTCGAATGGCATGAACAATGGCCTCTCTCTCTCCATGGCGACGGGCAAAGTCAGCCCCAATCACAGCATGACTTCCCTCAGCGGTGTGATCCAAAGCCCTACCAATATCGTGAAGAAGCCCAGCTCTCCGGGCCACCTTGACATCAAAGCCAATTTCAGCGGCCATCAGACCGGCCAAAAATCCCACTTCCTCACTATGAGCCAGGAGGTTTTGGGCATCGTGGTGTCGGTATTTTAAACCTCCCAAAACTTGAATGAGTGCGGGATGAACCCCATGGACTCCTAAATCCATACAGGCTTTTTCACCATCTTCTTTCATGGCCTGAGTCAGCTCACTTTTGACCTTTTCCACTACCTCTTCAATGCGAGCAGGATGGACTCGACCATCCTCCATCAATCTCTGCAAGGACTTACGGGCGACCTCCCGACGAACAGGATCAAAGCTCGAAATAATCACCGCCTCAGGAGTCTCGTCAATGATGAGGTCCACTCCACAGGCCGCCTCGAGAGCTCGAATGTTGCGTCCTTCTCGACCAATAATCTTTCCCTTCATTTCGTCGCTCGTTAGAGGAATTGAGCTCACTGTTTTTTCCGTGGCCACTTCAGAGGCATATCGGGAGATGGCCACACTCAGGGCGCGTCGAGCCTTTTTGTCGGCCTCTCTGCAGGCTTCCTCCTCCATTTGAGAAATTTTATCGTTGAGTTCCTTGCGCGCCTCCTCCTCAAGAGCCACTACCAATTCACTTTTGGCCTGCTCTGAGGTCATCTGCGCCACAGACTCTAATTTCCTCTCCAAATCCTGAATCTGGGATTGAATTTGACCCTCCATGTCCTTCACTCGAGCTTCAGCTTGTTCAGTTCTCTCAGCCTGTTCGTCCAACTGATTCATTTTACTTCTTAACTGCTCCTCCTTGCGCTGAAACTCCCGATTCAGACGATGATCCTTGTCTTTCAACTGCCCTTCCAAGTTTTGAATCTTCTGTTTTTCCTTGCGAATTTCGTTTTCTGCATTTCTCCGAGCCCGACTTTCAAAGTCTTTAGCCCTCTGCTGAGCTTCCCTCTCCAACTTAGAGGCCTGACTTTTAGCTCGATTGATAATTCTCTCCACTTCCATCTCGGCGGCAGACTTCTTTTTTCCATCCACCACTTTACGATAGAAGACAAAGCCTCCAGCCCCTACGCCCAATCCCACAATCAGGCTGACCAGTATTGATATTCCTAGCACTGCATCCATTGCGCCCTATCCTTCCTCAATGCGTTCTTTTGAACGAACTTTGACAACAAACTTCTCTGTGATCACCACATCCATCAGCACATCATGACTCTCCCGGGGAAATAAGCCTTCACTCATCTGCACTGAATAGGCCAACCCCACTTTCAGCCCCTGGTAGTTCTTCAGGGCCCTATCATAAAAGCCCTTCCCCTGACCTAAGCGACCTCCACCTTGATCAAAAGCCACCGCTGGCACCACGCAGGCCGCACAGTGATTCAATTCCACGCGGTCAGCTTGAAGGGGATCGGGTTCCAGAATGGCAAAGGCTCCGGGGGCAAAACTCCTCTCTGATTGGGGAAGAAAAAACTGTAGATCCGAGCCCTCAACTTTGGGGTAGCACCACTGCCACTGAGGCAACAGATCCCTGACTCCCAGCGGATCCACCTCGTCGTCCATAGCCCGATAGAGAGCCACCAAAGCCCCACTCTCTGCAGAAGAGCTTAAGCCACAGTTGTCTTGAAGAACCTGAGCCAGTCTGCGGGCCACTGCCAAGTCCCAGGCCGCTTTTGGCTCAGTGACCTCATTGAGCCAAGCTCGACGGACCTGTCTCATTTGCTGGCGAATCTGTTGTTTCCAAGATGACAACACGATCTTCTCTCCCCACTCCCCCCAATAAAAACCTAAGAGAGGAGTTCAAACCCAGCCTGTTTTCTCAGGTGGCTTTTAGCTTTCTATTCCCATACGGGATAGAGGAGAAGACTCGAGTCCTGTTAAGATATTTTTGGCTTTAGATTCCAATTGATCCAATTCGGCCAAAGCCGCACGACGAGTGAAAACTAAATCTTCGGCAATATGCAGGGATGCCAAGAGCAGGGCCTTCTGAAAGGAGATGGAGGGGCTCAAGGAGAGCGCCTCGTTCACCTTTTCATTTACAATCTCAATCAGCTGACGCACCGTCTGCTCATCGTGAGAGGACTTAAGTTTTAAGGGCAGGCCCGCCACTTCCACCTCAAAGAGGTTTTTATCTGACCCGCGCTCCGACTCCAGCTCCATAAATCTCCAGCAACAAAGAGTATTCTCCAATATTATTAATAGGAAAGATATGCTCCCCCGTCAAATCTATTGGCGCCGGGGCAAAATATTGTAGCGGTCGCTCTCCTTGAGCAGAGCGTAAACATGGTTGGAGAGCAGCCCGGAAAGGCGTCGATACTCGCCCAGTGCATCAATGTGAATGGAACTAGTATTTATTGACTCAGGGCGTTTTTGAGCCAACCTCTCAATATGAGCCTCCCTAAGACGGGTCTCTAGCTTTCGGATTTGACGCTTGTGATAAATGACTTTCGCGGCCAAGTCCTGGTCCTGACTCTGAAAGGAGGTGAGAGAGAGTTCAGCCAATTCAGACACGCTGCGATGAATCTCCGTCAACTCCTTCCAACCCTCTTCGCTGAACTCCAGCTTAAGAGCATGTTTTTTTTGCGCCATCTCCAACAAATTGTGGTCAATCACATCGGCCACACTCTCCAAATCGGCGGCAAAAGAGATCAGGCGAATCATATGGCTTTGACTCTCCGACTGAGCCCCCTCCATCTGCTGAGTCAGGTAGAGGCTGATCTCCCGAGTCAGCATATCCACTCGATCATCCCTCTCGCGGATGCTGGCCTCCAAATCGGGGTCCTCATTTTTGAAGAGCTTAAGGGAGTCCTTGATCATTCCCACCACAATATCCCCCATTCGCAAAAGCTCTCTCTCCGCATAGGCCAAAGCCACTGAAGGGGATTGATAGTCTCCGCGACGCAAGTACTTCACTGAAAACTCTCGCTCTGAGGCACTGGGGCCAAAAAATTTCTCAATCCCCCGAGCTCCATACTGAATAAAGGGAAAGAATAAAACGGCAGCCACCACATTGAGAAGGGTATGAACATTGGCCACATCCCTCTCGATGGTGGCACTAAAAAACCACTGGTCACTGGCAAACCACTCCGCCAGCCAAGGGGCCAGAGGGATAAAAAGAGCCACGCTACCCAACTTATAAAAACAATGGGCCCAAGCCACCTGGCGGCCAATGTAGTTCCCTCCGGCCGAAGCGATCAAAGCAATGGCCGTAGTGCCCACATTGGCCCCATAGACCCAATAGATGGCATCCTGCAAGCTGAGCAGTCCGCCTCCGGCCAGGCTCATAGCAAAGGCAATGGTCACTGCACTGCTATGAACCAAAGCAGTAAAAAAAGCAGTGACCAAAATAGTATAAATAGGATTGTGACTCAGCTCCTGGAGAATGGCTGTGAACAGCTCCACCTCGCGCAGATGCGCTGTTCCCAAGCCAATGATCTCCAACCCCCAGAACAGCAGCCCAAATCCCATAATGACCGACATGGCATTTTTCAAAGCCCTCTTATTGGTCAAAAAGTAAACTGGAAAGGCCAGAGCAAACATGGGTAAACCATAGTGAGAGATATTCAGGCTGATGAGCTGCACCGTAAAGGTACTGCCGACAGCCGCCCCCACAATGACGCTCATCACTTGACGCAGACTAATGACCTTGGCCGACCCCAAGCCCACCAACATGGAGGTCACGGCCCCGGAGCTTTGAATCATCAAGGTCAAAACCATGCCCAAGAACACCCCTAAGACCGGCCGGGTGGAGAGCTGGGAAATCAAATCTCGAGTGCGATTGGCCGCTAGCTTCTGCAGGGCCTCACTGGCCAGAGACAAGCCAAAGATAAAGAGGGCCAAGCCTCCCAAGGTGACCACAAGGGCCGAATGATGAGCAATCATAACTTTTCGAGTTTAGACTCGAGAAGAGGCTCAGTCATCAGGTGCCCGTCATATTT
>SKLV01000145.1 GCA_007121385.1 Bdellovibrionales bacterium | reverse complement strand
GTATCGGCAGAAATCCGTATCACTTTAGGACTAAAGGCCAAAAAACTCGACTTTTAGCGAAAAAAATAAAAGCCTTTGAGAATCAGGAGCTTAGCCTTGCTCAAGGTCAGTCCAAAAATGCAATTCCCGTTGACAACTGTCTAAGATATTTACAGGCCCGCTATAATAGAAATTATTTAATTACTCCGGCGTCGGCGAAGCTCTGCGTTGCCCGCTCTAGAAAACCCTAATGTCGGGCCATCTGATCTTGAGGGGGGCAGACGGCATTTTGAAAGGAGTCGCCACAGAGCTGGCGCATTCCATCGAGGATGGCTTGGTTGATGGGAGCGGCCGTATTGTTGCCTATCCCCGGTATATCATTGTTAAAAGAACTTCTAAACTCACGGTTGCCACCAGCATGAACCGCAATAACCTGGGGAGCTCCCTGACAGGTGCCCTGAATGATGGGGGAGCCGGAGGCCCCGGCCTCGGTGGAGCAGTCATGGGCGTATACTCGAGCTATGCTAGAGGAGAACTGCCAAACCGAGCTCGCACTGCGAAAGTTGGCACAGGAACTGGAGTATTTATCCCAATTGTCTTTATTCAAAAAGCCCACCACCTTGATTCCCGAGTTGGGCTGATTTCTCACTTGGAGAGTTTCGGGCTGGGCTCGGACTTTGAGGGGTTTAAAGTCTCTCGGGTTGGGGCGGTTCTTCAAGCGAATCAATATCCAATCCTGGTCGCGGAGCTCTCGATGATTGCGAGTGCCTCCCACCACATAAGAGCCGGGCCGAGTGTCAAACTCCACCTCTTGAAAGTCCCCGGCCTTGTTGGACAAGAAGGCCTTAAAGCTCGGCAAACTCGCCCGCAGTTGACCCGTTTCACCATTATAAAAATTATGGGCGTTAGTGAGAACCACGGAACCATCGCAAACCAAAAATCCAGAACCTCCAAAGTCAGCCTCTTCGGAGTAAACGGCCAATACTCCGGAGTAGTCTTGCTCCTCTTGGGCTGAGAGTCGGCGGCGGCGGTCTTGGCCGATAATGCCAACCTTGTGGCTCATCTCGCTGCGAGGGCTGCAGTCCTCGCCCTGGGCCAGGGCCTTCTGGGACTCCACGCCCTGCTCCCTCAGCATCTCTTGGTAGGCGATTTCATTGAGGTCGGGAATGCGAGTGGCGGCAAAAGAGGTGGATGGGAAGCCGGTCCAAGAGACCAACAGAGTGGCTAGGGCGAGTTTGAATGGAGATCCTGAAAATAAGAGAGATTTTGTCTTTTTCATGGCGATCACCCTTTCTCTAGTCAACGGGCTTGATTTAATCAACCAGCTGAATTTATACGCAGCTTCCTCTTTAAAGGCCAGTAAATTGCGATTTTTATGCCATTCTACAGCCTTAAATAATCCCATATGGGGGGCTGGAGCGGCAGCTTTATGAATTCTTTTCAGACCATCGACCAGGACTTGGGCAAAATGCGGCCAATCTCTCTGCCAGCCACTGAGTGGGCTCAAGAACCTCTTGGTGATAGGCAAAGACTTTTGGAATGTCCTGGATGGGAACCCAGCCCGCTCCGCGGTGATAGGGGGCATCTTGGACCTCGGCGGCCTCGGGGGTGACAAGGCGGCCGGCCAGATACTGAGTGAGGCAGTGGTTGATTTGTCCGTTCCACTCAAAGTCATATTGGCGCTCAAGACTAAGTCCCCCCACCAGCTCAATCTGGTAACCCGTCTCCTCCAAGGTCTCTCGGCAGGCAGCCTCTGAAGGGGTTTCTCCCTCCTCTATGACTCCTCCGGGAAGAAAAAAGTAGCGCCTGTGGTTATGAGGGTCCTCGGCGTGAAAGCCCAAAACCTGACCTTGATGGACCACCACCACACTGACCCTTCGGCGAATGATCTTCATAGCTCCCCTCCCCAGTTTGGGCTGTAGCTGGCTCCAAAGATGAAGCTAATATTTTTCTTATTCAGTTCTCCCACAAAACTGCCCAGACCTGAGGTCAAAGTCCATGGGCCCCTTTGCCGAGAGATCAGGGCCAGCTGAGTTTTGGCTTGAATCCCTCGGTCTGCCTTGATCATGGATTTCCTGTCTAACAGCATCACCCTCAGGGAAGGACTTAAGTTGACCCCAAGAATAAGACTTTGCCTGAACACAGCCTCTCCCTTTGGCTCCATCGACAGGGCGTGTTCGGGATCGACAAATCTTTGCGCAGACTCCGGTCCAGTCCAATTCAGACTCTCCTGCCGAAACTGAGCCAAAACAAAGAATTGGGCGTAGGCCAGAGCCAACTGGATTTCAGCAAAATCCTTATGAAATCGACCCTTGCACAAATGCAAGTTGCAGTCGTAGGCTGTGTAATCACTGCGGTTGTCCACAGCCTGGAGTCCCGAGCGCAGACCAAAAAAGGAGAGAGGAAAAAACTCCACTTGGGCCGACAGGGCGTTGTAGGTGACCGCCGTTGACCACTCGACGGAGGGCCTTAGAAAGCCATAGAGTGGTCCCTCCTGGGGCTCTCCCCAGAGCTTTAAAGCCTGAGCCAATCTGATATCCAAACTGGTGCCCAAGGGATAAGAGCGAAAGCCATAGTGAAGGCTGGGCTGAAAGGCCTCGGTGAAGTCCTGGGCCTGACCCCTGTTGGCCCCAAGGGCACTCAAGGCCAAGAGAAAAAAGCAGCAAGAGAAAGCTCGTCGGCGGATAAGACTCTCCTTGAGGGTTTAAGACTCTCCCCGCTTAGGGGGCGCTTGGATCGGCCATTTCCACATGGCTCTCTTCCTCAGCGGCCTCAAAGGGGCTGTACTGGAGGAAGTCGGCCAGAGGGCCATAGACGGGATGGGGAATGGAGTCTCGCCCGGCCACCTCTTCCAAGTTCTCATCGGGGAAGATAAAGTCCTGACTAATGGTTAGGATTTTGTCCGGCGGAACCCCGCGGGCCATCAGACGATCTTTAAGTCCCCCACCATAAGCCACATGAAACTGGCCAACAAAAATCACCATCACCTGATCGGGTCGCTTTTGCCGCACCAAGCTGGCAATGTAAGCCATATAGTCATCCCACAGGGACTGGGCGGTAAACCACCTGTTCATAATCTCTGGGGGCATCTTGTGACCACCATGCTGGTCTTCAATAATGGCCTCAAAGCGCTCCCGATAGTGGTCGTTGCCCACAGTGAACTCGGGGGGAACAAAGTACTTGCGCTCTTTTTCACTTAAGGACTCTAAGCCGCCTCGGGCCACTTTGTTAGAGATCAAACGAGGCACATTGAGGGCCCAAGTGTGCCCGCCAAAGGCCAGGGGCATCAGCACCTGTTCGCGGTAGAGGTCCCAACTGAATGCCCCCCACTCGCTCTGGCGCAGGAAGTCCTCTTCACTCATTTCCCCCATTAGGTATTGGTTGAGTTTGCGTTGATGTAAAAAGGCAATGAGCTCCATGCCCACATCAAATTTTAAGCCCTGAAGAGCCATCGTCTTGAGCAGGTCCACCTGAGCTTGGCTGTGCAGAGGGGAGTTGTGAATTTCTCCCACCAGGACGACGGAGCCGGGCTGGATCTGCTCCACCACTTGGCTCAAGCTGACCGGACTTCCCGTCTTTGAGTTCCACCAAGCCGCCGGAGCCCCGCCTGCAAAACCTTGCGCGGCCCAAGCCTGCCCGCTCAATCCTGAACCCAAGCCCAGTCCCAGGACAAGAGAACACAAGAATACACTGAGTTTTCTACTGATCATGATTCCCCCTCTGATCCGCGGCCCTCAGGCCGCCCCATGGACCCAGCCTAGGCTGGGCTTAAACCTTCGGGGACTCTGCCTTCGGCAATGGCCTGGGTCAAGGCTTGGTGATCCGCATGACCCACAATTTTGACCGCCTCGGCCAGAGGCAGAGGATCGGGTTGGGCCAGCTTGGACTTTTTAAGTTCCACCACTTTGCGGTAGGCTCCATCAATTTCCTGAGCAGAGAGCTGCCCATCTTTCAAGGCCTTGCGGATGGCTTCAAAAGCGATAGCCGGATGAGAGGGCTCGTTGCAGTAGAGCAAAATATCACAGCCCGCCTGAAGAGCCCGCACCGGAATCTCTTCCACACTCCAGTGTTTGGACAGGGCCTTCATGTCCAGGTCGTCGCTGATCACCAACCCACGATAGCGGGTCTCGTTGCGCAAAATGTCCTTGAGAAATTTGCTGGAGAGGGTGACCGGCCACTCGGGATCGATTTTGGGAAACTTGAGGTGTCCCGTCATCACCATATCAATGCGAGCGCGAAAGGCTTTTTTAAAGGGCTGAAGCTCCACCTCCAAGAGGCGAGCCAAATCAATCTCCTCATCCACCGGCAAGTCCTCATGGCTGTCCACCAAGGTGTTGCCGTGCCCGGGAAAATGTTTGGCGCAGGGGAGGATTTCAGCCTTGATAAAACCTCGCACCAGGGCCGAGGCCATCTTACTCACCTCTTCCG
>SKLV01000027.1 GCA_007121385.1 Bdellovibrionales bacterium | reverse complement strand
TTCGGTGATCCACTCTTTAGGGTCTAACACTGGTCCACTCCTTGATTTCATAGGCGGCCTCCGCCACCCTCCGGCGGCTCTCATAGTGGCTAAAAGTCACTCCATAGCCACAGGTCAAATCCTGAAGACTCTGGGAGCGAAGCTCAAAACCTGGAACCTCAAAGGGCAGTGGACGCTGAGGATGAAAGAGCACCACATCAAAGGAGCCCGGCTTAAAGACCTCAATCACCCGCCCAATGGTCTGAGGCAGCTCCTGGCAAACATCAAAGTTGGTCTCAAAGCTCACATAGCTGGAGCCCTCTTGGGGAGTCACATGAATGGTGTAATATTTTTCCTGATTTAAAGCATTGAGTGAATAACCACAGGGCTCAAAGACATGGTCGTCGATCTGAAAGCCTGCAAAGATCTGATCCACCCCTGTGAGCTGACAAATCTTTTTTGAGTCGTACTGACCTGAACCAAAGATGGCCGCCGATTCACCCTGCAGATCGTACATCAGTATTTCCAGTGTCACATCATCGGGAGGGGGAACAAAGGGCTTATCTAAATGAAACAAGAACAGATGGTGGTCTTCGGCCCGCCCAAAGCGAAAAGCCCGTCCCGGCATCAACTTTTTGAGGTGACCAATGTCTTCATAAAAATCTGTCGTCTGGCGATGGGGGAAGTACTCGTTCTTTCGCTCAAAAATAAGGCTGTCAATCTGCTCCAAAGAGAACTTCTCAAAGAGTATGCGAACTGCATTGACCAAGGTGGTTTGCCCACAGGTGATCATGGTGAAGTGATCATCCCAAACAAAGAGACTGGACTCAGAGAGCAAATAGGCATCACAGGACGGAGAGGACATCTTGGAGAGAATCTTGGCCTGACAGGCTTCCACCATCCTGGCCCAATAGGAATCCCCCAGCTGACGCAGGGACAATCCCTCCTCTTGACTCCAATTGACCACCACCTCCAGCTTCTTTTCCGACCCCTCAAAAAACAAAAGCTCTCTCTCCTCTTTTTTAAAGGGTCAGGCCTAAACCCTGGGCCAAGAAAAATCAAGTTGAGAGCCCTTTTTGTTGACCTTCCCTCGCCAGCTGCTAAAGGCGATCTTTATGGTTTTAAGGGATTTAAGCCCCACAGTGAGCGTGATCATTCCCACCTACAATCGCAAGCCCACTCTCAAGCGGGCCATAGACTCTGTCTTAAAGCAGAGCTTTCAGGACTTTGCTCTGTGGATTGTGGATGATGGGTCCCAAGATGGAACTGAGGATTGGCTCTTCCAGGCCTACCCAGAGGCCTTGGCCACCAAGAAAATTTTTTATATCTGGCAGGCTCAGCGGGGAGTGAGTGCGGCCCGCAACAGAGCTCTCTATCAGGTTTCCAGCCCCTGGGTGGCTTTTCTGGACTCAGATGATGAATGGCTGCCGCAAAAGCTCTCAGCACAAATGGCTCTGGCCCAAGCTCCAGATGCCCCACCTCTTATCCACAGCGACGAAATTTGGATCCGCAATGGAGTGAGAGTCAACCCCATGAAGAAGCATCAAAAACAGGGAGGGCGCATCTTTCGCCAATGCCTTCCTCTCTGCTGTATTTCTCCCTCCACAGCTCTTATCCGAACTCAATTCCTACAGGAGCTGGGTGGCTTTAATGAGACCTTCCCCGTCTGCGAAGACTATGAGCTGTGGCTCAAGATTTGCTCTGGGCACTCCGTAGGTTATATTGATCAGCCTCTGATCATTAAATACGGGGGCCACTCCGATCAGCTCTCTCGCCAGCTCAAAGCCATGGACTACTGGAGAGTCAAGGCTCTCATCAACCATCTGAAAAACCCTGACCTGAGCCCTGAAGAGCACCAAGAATTGCGCCACACTCTTCTTTACAAATGTGAGATCTTGCTCAAAGGCTACATCAAGCACAACAACCTACAAGACTATCAAGAAGTTCTCTCTTGGCGGGATCAGGCCAACCAGCGGGCCAGCTTCTGAGCCATCAGCTTTTCTAGGGCTGGCCGCTCAGATCTTCGGGCCCTGGGAAACCAGACCTTCACATGGACAAAGGGGGGTGAGGCTCTAAAGCCCAGCTGAATGGGCTGAGGATGTTCCAGCTCAGTCTTTAAGATCTCCTCACAGAATTCCGCCACTTGAGACTCAGGAACTCCCTGACAGCTCCACTGGATAAGCTCGTAAGGGGGATCTAAAGAAAGAGCCTGGAGCTCATTCATCACTGGGCCCTCCCACATGGGCTTAAGCTCTCGGGGTGGCCCGGGCAGAGCCACCAGCCACTGGGAGGGCTGCGAGGGGTCAGCTGAAGACTCCTCCTCTCCGGATTTGGACCAGGACAGAAGAAATCCCCGCGCCGTCCCCACAGTGTTCTCCAGAGGGATGGAGCCTTGAGGAAACTCACACTGTTGCCTGTGGCTGGGCCTCAACTCCACCCCTCGTTTTTTGAGCTTCTCCACCAGCTCCCTTTCCATTTCAGGAAGGAACTCTAAGGGGCGCTTTAGCCACCGAGCCACCACCTCTCGGGTGAGGTCATCCCGAGTGGGCCCCAGTCCCCCCACCAGAACAAGAATTTCTGTGTGCTGGGCGGCAAAGGCCAGGGCCTTAAGCATAAGTTCTTTTTCGTCAGGCACGGCCAAATGCAACAAAACCTCAATGCCCATCTTTTCGAGCTCTTGGGCCAGCCACTGAGCGTTGCTGTTGAGAATTTCTCCGGATGTGACTTCAGTGCCGATGGCGACCAGACTGGCTCGGTAGTGTGACATTCTCCTATCCGATCCAATTTGTCCTTTCTTGGCAAGCCAAAGTTTGTGTTATAAGGCTTTCTGAGCGGAGAATGGGAAATTCTCGGGAGGCCTCATGAAGAAAAAAGAGCTCGACTCCATCAAGTCCAAACTTCTGAGTCGAGGTTTTTCTTTGGCTAAAATCACTCTTCAGGCCGGCACCAGGGCGGCCTCCCACAGCTTAAGTCAATGGGCCTACAGCCGCGAGGAGAAGGACGACCGCCTCAGCCGCTATCTGACTTCACAAATTCAAATGCTGGCCGGAGAGTTGGGACAGCTCAAGGGCAGCTTAATGAAAGCCGGCCAACTCCTGTCCACCTATGGGGAACATTTTTTACCTCCCGAGGCCAATGAAGTCCTCAAATCACTGCAATACCAGTCTCCTCCGGTCAAATTTGCCCTCTTGCAGCCCGTTTTAGTCAGGGAGCTCGGGGAGGACAAGTTGGCAGAGCTGGAGATTGACCCCAAACCCTTTGCCGCCGCCTCTTTAGGGCAGGTGCATAGAGCCCGGCGGCTTAAAGATGGCCAAGAGTTGGCGCTCAAAATCCAATACCCTGATGTGGATAAGGCCATAGCCAGTGACTTGCGTTTTCTCAAATTGGTTTTGTCCACCAGCAAACTGATCCCCCGAGGCCCTCGCTTTGATCAGATTTTTGCTGAGGTCAAGGCTATGTTAGAGCAAGAGGTCAACTATGAAAATGAACTGAACTTCACTCAAGACTTTGCCGACAAGCTCAAAGAAGACCCGCGCTACCGAGTGCCCCAGGTCTTTCCCGAGTACTCGGGGCAAAGAGTTCTCACCACTCAATTTATGGAAGGACTGCCTTCCGACAACCCCGAAGTTTTGGCTCTGCCCCTAGAGAGGCGCAATCGCTTGGGCCAAGCCTACCTGGAGCTTTACCTCAGAGAGCTCTTTGACTTTGCCTGTGTTCAGACCGATCCCCACTTTGGCAATTACCGCATTGAGCTGGACCCTGAAGGCCGGCAGGATAGGCTGATTCTCTTGGACTTTGGCGCTGTCCGCCAGGTGGAGCCTGAGTTTTTAAAACCCTATCAGAGACTGGTGATGGCCGCCCTCAATAAGGACGGCCTGGGAGTGCAAAGGGCCGGAGAGGACTTAGGACTCCTCAAAGACTCCGACCCTCCCGAGCTGGTGGAAAAGTATTTGCAGCTGTGTTTTTTAATCACCGAGCCCTTTTATGGCCCCGAAGCCTACGACTGGGGCTCCAGCGATTTGCCCCAAAGAGTGGCCAAGGTGGGGGCTGACTTGGTGGCCTCTTTTCACCTGCGCAGTCCCCCCCATCAAACAGTTTTTTTAGACCGCAAGCTGGGAGGCACCTTTGTGTTTTTATCCAAGCTAGGTTGCCAGGCTCAGTTCCGCTCCAGCTTTGCCCCCTGGATCACTTCGTAAAGCAATCATGGGTGGTGTGACTGCTCCAATCGGATTTGAGCAGCCCGCTGAATGCCGCCGCTTGAATTCCGTTGGGACATTCAATTTCCGCAATGGTCCTTCCTAAGTGGCAAGAGGTGCTCCCATCGGGACAAAAGGATGTGGTTATAGATCTCGTTTCTCCCTCATATTCATACTCGATGGTGGCGGGAGTAAAATCGCTGGGCTGATTGTAAATATTGCTGGACTCCTCATTAGAAAGTCT
>SKLV01000028.1 GCA_007121385.1 Bdellovibrionales bacterium | reverse complement strand
ATGATGCTCTTTTATATGTATGCGGTGATGGGCACCTTCCTGTTTGCCACCAATGATCCGGTTCACTTTGGCAACCTCCAGACTTCTTTTTTAAGCCTCTTTCGCATTGTCACTTTGGAGGACTGGACGGACATCATGTACACCCAAATTTATGGCTGTGATGTCTATGGTTACGGCTTTCGCGAGCATCTCTGCCTCAGTCCTCAGAGCTTTCCTCTGGTGGGGCCTCTTTACTTCGTGTCCTTTGTGCTCTTTGGGACCATGATCTTTTTGAATTTGTTTATCGGCGTGATTGTCAATGGGATGGATGAGGCCCGCAAAGAGCAAGAGGCCAAACTGAGGCAGAGAATTTTGGCAGCCCAGGAGCCCTTGTTGAGCTGGGAGCAGGAGGTGGCTCAGCTGGAGTCGCTGATTCAGCAGAGCCAAAAGCATCTGGAGCGCTTAAAGACCAAGGGGGGATTTCCCCGGGGGACAGAGGCGGAAGAGGGAAATCTGAAGGCTCCTCCTGGGCGTGCCGCGTCACACAGGAGGCCGAGAGAGGGGGAGGCTGGGCCGGTGTGGGGGCCGGGCAACTGAGAGTCAGTTGAGAGCCAGGGGTCATTTCACTTGCCCCTGGTCAGAGTCCGGGACTAGATGTTGGGGTTTGGGAGAAGAGTTTTGCGTTATAAATGTTTAACAAGATTCAGTCATTCAAAACTCAGTGAGTGTCCAATGGACTCTCAGGTGGACTCTCAGCGGCTGACTTCAGCTTGCCTTTTTGGCCTGTGTGGCCTGTGGCTGTTGGCTTTCATAGTGCTCCCCGGCCTCAGTGGATCTCAGCTTTGGGCCCAGTCCAAGGCAAAAGCCCCATCCCCTCGGGAGGCTCCTCAGCTGGTCATCTACAGCTCCCAAAAAGAGCATATTCTGCGGGAGCTGCTGGGGGCCTACACGGAGGACACCGGAGTGAGAGTCCAGCTGGTCTACGATCAAGCCGGCCCCCTTCTCACTAAGCTCAGGGCGGAGGGAACCAGCTCTCCCGCCGATGTTCTCTTGGCCATCGATGCGGGCAACCTCTGGTTGGCCTCTCGGCAGAATCTTTTACGTTCCCTGGACTCCAAGCTTTTGCAAGAGGGAGTTCCGGTCCATTTGCGCGATCCTCAGGGAGCTTGGTTTGGCCTCTCGAAAAGGGTCCGAAGTGTGGTGTACAATCCCGACCTGGTGGACCCCAAGGACTTAGGCGACTATGAGGACTTGGCCTTACCCAAATGGAAGGGCAAGCTCTGCTTGCGCACCTCCCAGCATGTCTACAACCAGTCCCTCGTGGCGGTGCTGCTGGAGAGCTGGGGAGAGGAGCGCACTTTAAAAATGCTCAGAGGTTGGGTGTCCAACTTGGCCGCCCCGGTTTTTGCCAATGACACCCAAATGCTTCAGGCCGTGGCTCGGGGGCAGTGCCAAGTGGGCATTAGCAACTCTTACTATTTAGCTCGTCTGCTCAATGAGCAGCCGGACCTCAAAGTGCGCAACCACTGGCCCCATCCGGTCCATGTGAATGTCTTTGGTGGAGGAGTGACTCGCTCTTCTCGTCAAGCTGAGTTGGCCCAGAGTTTTTTGGAGTGGTTGGTTTCAGAGCGCGGGCAACAGCTCATCGCTGGCGCCAACTTTGAGTATCCCGTAAGAGCCTCAGTGCAACCCGCGGAAGTGGTTCGAGGCTGGGGCCAGTTTGAGGCCTTTGAGGTGAACCTCTCGGTGGCGGGAGAGCGCCAGTCAGCAGCGGTAAGGTTAATGGATCGTGCTCGCTTCCGCTAATCGGCCAAGATTTCGTCCCACTCGTTTTTCTCTCTTCTCCCTGATGGGAGGACTGGTGGTCTTGCCCCTGTCGGTTCTCGCGTTGTCCTGGGGGAACTTTGATGCAGAGCTATGGCTGCATCTGTGGAAATACCAGATGGGCCATCTGTCCTGGCAGACCATCCTTTTAGCTGCAGGCACCCTGAGTTTGAGCGGTCTGATGGGGGTGAGTTTGGCCGCCGTGGTGGGCTTTGTGGACTTTCCGGGACGAAAGTTTTTAAGCTGGGCTCTGCTTTTGCCCTTTGCCTTGCCCGCCTATGTGCAGGCCTTTGTATGGATTGATTTGTTGGGCTACAGCGGCTGGCTGCCCAGCTTTTTGCGCGAGCAGGTGGGCTGGAGTTTAAGCTTTTGGCCCTCCATTCGCTCTCTGCCGGGAGCTTGGTGGGCTCTTTCTTTAAGTTTTTTTATTTATGTCTATCTGCTCACTCTGGGATCTTTTTACTCTCAGGGACGGCGCTCCTTAGAGGTGGCCCGATCTCTGGGCTACACTCCCTGGCAGGGGTTTTGGCGAGTGAGCTTGCCTTTGGCCCGGCCTTGGATTGGAGCCGGACTTCTATTGGTGTTGATGGAAGTGCTCTCCGACTATGGCACCGTGGCCCTGCTGGGAGTGGACAGTTTTACGGTGGGGATTTTTCGCGTTTGGTATGGGCACTTTTCTCTGAGCACGGCCGCACAAATGGCCTCTCTTTTGGCCCTGGTGGTCTTTGTCCTGGTGTTGTTGGAGGGCAGGCTGCGCCAGCGTCAGCGCTTTTATGAGTCCAGGACTTCCGGTCCCCTTTCTCAGGTCCATCGCCCCCGCTCTCTGACTCTCTTGGCCTTGGCCACCCTGTGGCCCTGGCTGGTCTTTGCTCTGGCCTTTGTTCTGCCCTTGGGCCGTCTGCTGTGGTTGGGAGCTTCAGTCCAGGACTACCACCACTCATGGAGTTCTGTGATTCCCGTTCTTCTCAATACCTTGACCTTGGGGGTGCTGGCCGCTGTATTGACGGCGCTGGCCGCCTTTTTGATGTTGGTCTCCCACCGGCTGCGGGGAGGCTGGGCCTCTGGAGCCGCTCTCAAACTGGGGGCCTTGGGCTACGCACTGCCCGGAGCCGTTTTGGCCGTGGGGGTCTTCACTCCTCTGGTGGCTCTGGATCGTGGGCTTCAGCAGTGGCTGTCCAGTTGGTTTCAAATGGATTGGGGGCTGATTTTAACAGGGACCCTGTGGGCCATGCTCCTGGGCTACTTCATTCGCTTTTTGGCCATACCTCTCTTAAGCTTAGGCTCCGCCAGTCAAAACCTCTCTCGGCGCTTGGACGAGGTGGCCTTGAGTTTGGGGGAGTCTCAGTGGGGGGTGGCTTTGCGCCTTCACTGGCCCCTCTTGCGCAAAGGGCTTTTGATCTCCTTGCCTCTGGTGGTAGTTGATGTCATGAAGGAGATGCCCATGACTTTGATGATGAGGCCCACTGGTTGGGACACCCTCTCTGTGCGCATCTACCAGTTGACCAGCGAGGGGCTGTGGGCCGAGGCGGCTTGGCCTGCGGTGGTCTTGTCCCTGTCGGCGATTTTACCGATTTACTTGTTTTTAAAGCCCATGACTCGGGGCTATGAGTGAGGACAGCCATGAAGTCCCAACCCCTTAGGGTTCAAGACCAACAAGCTAGAGCAACTGAGAAAGGGGTAACTCCCTCGTCTCAGTCGGCCCTGCGCCTAGAGGGGCTCCATCACAGCTATCCGGCTTTGGATGGGCGTCCGGCGGTGGACACTCTCAAGGGAGTCAGCCTGGAGCTGAGGCAGGGAGAGGTGGGCTGTCTGCTGGGTCCCAGTGGCTGCGGCAAGACCACTCTGCTTCGCTGTATTGCGGGCTTTGAGGCCCCCTTCAAAGGGCGGATTCAAGTGGGGGGAGAGTCGGTGTTTGAGTCCTCGGCTCTGTCCTTGGCCCCCGAGCAGCGACGAGTGGGCATGGTCTTTCAGGACTATGCTCTGTTCCCCCATCTCACAGTGGCCGACAATATCACCTTTGGGCTGCGCAGCTTTACCCCTAAGCAGCGCCAGGAAAAACTCTTTGAGTTGACCGAGGCTCTGCAGCTGGGAGGTCTTTTGCAGCGCTATCCCCACGAGCTCTCCGGCGGCCAGCAACAGCGAGTGGCCTTGGCTCGGGCCCTGGCCCCAGAACCACTTCTGCTGCTCTTGGATGAACCCTTTTCCAACCTGGACCCGGACTTGCGACTGCAGATGCGCGAGGAGCTGAGAGCCCTGCTCAAGGCCTGGGAGGTCACAGCCCTGATCGTGACCCATGACCAGGAAGAGGCCTTTGAACTCAGTCATAGGTTGGGTCTGCTCTTGGAGGGCCAGTTGGCTCAGTGGGGTGGGCCGCAAGAGGTCTATGAAAGGCCTTCCTCTTTGGCGGTGGCTCGCTTTATCGGCGAAGGCTTTGAGATCAAGGCCGAGATTAAGGATTCGGCTCAGAGGTGGGTTGAAAGCGAGTTTGGTCTGACCCAATTGAGTGAGTCCCTATGGAGTCAACTCCAAGCTCAGGGGGACCTGTCTAATGCAAAAAAACTAAATTTGTATGTAAGGCCTCAGAACTGGCGAGTGAGTGATCAGCCCTCAGAGCGGAGCGTGGAAATAGAGATTGTGGAGCGTCGCTTTCGCGGCCCCTTTGAGCGCCTGCACTTTCTCTCCCCCCAAAGTGGTCGTCCCATGTATTT
>SKLV01000165.1 GCA_007121385.1 Bdellovibrionales bacterium | reverse complement strand
GACTTTGAGGCTCAAAGGAGTGGAGGCGGAGAGGTTTCAGAGCCCGAGCCCAGCTCTTGGTTTTTTCAAAACAGGCCTTTATTCCCTCAGAGCTTAAGTCGGAGGTGGCTCCATAGGCTAGGACCCCATCCACAACCACTTCCATCATCAGGCCCCGGTCCTGATGGGAGGAGAGAGACTCCGGACGGCCATCTCGGCATTCATACTGCTGAGAGCTCTCTTCCGAAAGGCGAAAGGACAGCCAGTCGGCCTGTCCACGGTGAGCTTGAAAAGCTCTTTCAATAATGGAGTTCATGGCGCTTCTCCCCGAAGGTTTCAGATTCAGGCTGCAAGCCTAGCCCAAGCCGGGGAGATTGTAAACAATAGGGGAAGTCGTCTTATCTACTGCAGCCGGTGTTGCACTTTGCGGTTGCGAACATGGCAGCTGGGGCAGTGGGCCTCTTCGGTGACTTCCAAATGTGTAAAATGAGTCACATGGGTCAGGACCAACTCAGTGCCGCAGAGACAGCAGTGGTGATGGTCCTCCAGCTGTTGTTCACGGAAGTCGGTTTGGCTGAGTTCGGCATAGTGAATCTTGGTTTCTTTTAAAGCGTCCATGCTGTTAAACCCTCCTGGTTTTTTGAAACCTCAGTCTGTGAAGTTCTCTTCGGCAGAGGCTGTTTCAACTTGAGACAGAGAATGAAAATTGGCCCAAGGGCCTGCTCTGGGAGCTATTGAAGCGGCGCATAAAGGCTCTTGGGGAAAGTGAAAAGAAGTGACCTGGGCCAAAGGCTTTTCTAGATTGCCCCTGAAATGAATTACCTTGAGACAGACCCCCAATCTGCAGCCCTATATTACTTGGAGAAGGTTCTCGGAGTGAGCTGGGTGATGGCCCCTGAGGGCCTCTCTCAACCGGTGGCCGCGGAGACCAGCTCCTCTCCGGTGGCGGTCTATGTGTCTGACAGGGACAGAGGGGAACCGGAGGCCCTACAGTTGTTGCAAAAAATGGCTCAGGCCATGGGCCTTAAAGAGTTTTATTTACTGGAAGGGCTTGATGAATTGCAGGATATTTTGCGGGGTCAAGGCTCAGTCCCTGGGCTTGAGTCTGTGGTGCTCCTCTCAACAGCTGCACCTGGGCTTCCAGGTGAACTGGTTTTGGGGCGGTGGGAGCGCCGTTGGGCTCTGCCCTTAATGCCCAGTCATGACTTGGCTGAGCTCTTGGGTTCTGCAGAAGACCCCGATGTGAAGTCCAGAAAGCGGGAGACTTGGCAGCATCTGCAGATGGTGATGGCGGAATTGAAAAGTTTAAAGGAGAGAAAAAATTGATGCAGGCAAAAAATATTTGGTTGAGTCTTGCTTTAGCTCTGTTGGGTTTTATGTTTATGGCCTGGGGGCTTATGGCCCAGAGTGAAGGGGAGCCTGGGGTTGGGGCGGGAGCCTTAACTGAGAGCTCCTTAAATGAGAGCTCCAGAGTGGGCTCTGGCCGCTGCACTTTAGAGTTGGAGATGAGTGGCACCATCGGGCCGGCCTCAGTAGACCTTTTTAAAAGAGGTTTAAAGATGGCTCAAGACAAGGGCTGTCCCTCCCTTTTGGTCTTGATCAACACTCCCGGTGGCAGTTTGCAGAGTACTCGCCTGATTGTAGAAGATATTTTAAATTCCCCCATTCCCATTTTGTGTTTGGTCCATCCAACGGGAGGGCATGCGGGCAGTGCTGGGGCGATTATTATGCAGGCCTGTCATGTGGCTGGAGCCATGGTGGCCACCAATATGGGAGCAGCCACTCCAGTGGCAGGTGGGGGCCAGGAGATCCCTGAGGATTTGCGCAAAAAACTCATCAGTGACACCCGCAGCTGGGCCGAGGGACTGGCGAAATTAAGAGGCCGCAACGAGGAGTTTGCTAAAGACATTGTGACTGAGGCCAAGGCCGTCAGTGCCACTGAGGCCTTTGAGATTGGCGCCATTGACTATTTGGCTGAACGCAAAATTGATTTTCTGACATTTGCTGAGGGGCGTGAGGTCACTCTGGGCGAAAGCGAGAAGACCTTGGTGCAAGTGGGGGATTCATTAGTGATGCCCCACGATCTGCGCTATCGCACCTTGGCCTTAGTGGCCGATCCCACTTTGGCCTATTTGATCTTAATGGGTTCCTTGGCTTTGCTCTATTACGAAATCACCAATCCAGGCACTATGGTGGCAGGAGTCGTGGGTGGAGTGGGGCTGGTTGTCGCTTTAATCAGTTTGCACAAACTGGAAGTGGTATGGGGAGGGTTGGCTTTGATGCTTTTAGGTTTGGCCCTTTTGATTGCTGAGGCCTTTATGCCCAGTTTTGGGATTTTGGGAGTGGGAGGCATTGCCTCTTTTGTGCTGGGTAGTGTTTTTCTTTTTGATCCGGCCGAGACCGGTTATCAGCTGCCCTTAAGTTTGATTATCAGCACTTCGGTGATTCTAGGCCTCATTATGATGGGGGTGGGTTACCTGGCTGTAAGTAGCTTTAAGGTGAAGAAAAAGGGTGGCTATGATGACATTGTGGGCCTGGCAGGAGAGGTCAGCTGGGTGGACGAAAGCAGTCCCACGAAAGGCCAGATGATGGTTCACAGTGAACTGTGGAGATTTGAGTCTGAAACAGAAGTAAAAGTGGGCGATCGTCTTGAAGTTGTGGGCTACTCAGGGCTCACTCTTAGAGTGCGTCCGGAGTCCAGTGCTGCCACAAAGGCTTAGGTTTGAGGTTTTGGTTTTTATTCTAGGAATAGGTCGTTAAAAAAGGAGAGAGGCATGATAGATCTGCTAGGAACAAATATAATTTGGTTAGTCATCATTTTGATGATTTTCTTGAGCTCCATGATCAAAATTTTATCAGAATGGGAGCGAGGTGTGGTCTTGCGCCTGGGGCGTTCAGTGGGAATTCGTGGGCCGGGTTTTGTGCTCATTATTCCGGGAATTGAAAAGCTGATCCGTGTGGACACCAGGATCATCACCATGGACATCCAGCCTCAAGACGTTATCACTTTGGATAACATCACTATGAAGGTCAATGCAGTGATCTATTTCAAGGTGGTGGAGCCGGAGAGCGCCATTGTTAAGATTGAGGACTATCTCTTTGCCACCAGTCAGTTGGCGCAAACCACCCTGCGCTCCACACTGGGTCAGTATCAGTTGGATGACTTGCTCTCCAACCGAGATAAGATCAATCACACTCTCCAGGATATTTTGGACAAGTCCACCGAGTCCTGGGGAATTAAGGTGACCAATGTGGAAGTGAAACACATTGACCTACCCATCGAGATGCAGAGAGCCATGGCTCGTCAGGCCGAGGCGGAGAGAACCCGTCGCGCCAAGGTGATCTCGGCGGAAGGGGAGTTCCAGCGGGCTCAGCGCTTGAGCGATGCCTCAGCCATTATTTCTAAAGAGCCCGCGGCTCTGCAGCTGGCCTACCTTCAGGCTTTGGCAGATATCAGCGGTGAGAGTAAAAACACCATTGTCCTGCCTCTTCCTTTGGATATCATTAAGCCTTTTATGACAGCCGCTGAGGCTTTGAGTCAAAAAGCTGAGTCGACAAAGTCATAAGTGAAATAGGCCATGATTTAAAATAGAGTGACAGAGCTCATCTCCCCTGCATAGTCTATCTTTGGGGAAGGGGAGATAAGGATGTCTTGCACTGTCCGCCAGGAGCCCTTGGGGCTTCTTGTCCTTTGGCGAAGGATTGTTTTCTCTAGAGCTGGGCTGGCTTTGACCGCCTGTCTTTTCTTTGCGGCTCCGCTGTGGGCTCAAGAGCCCTATGGCCCCGTTCGAGTGCGCATTCAGCAAAATCAAGATCAGGTGTCGATCCTCGCCTCTTATTTGGAATTGAAGTTAGAGGGGCGAGAGAGTCTAAACCCGCTGCAGAGGGAGGAGGGGGCAAGCCAGGGGGGTGGAAGTCAGCAGTTGCAGCTGCGCCGGGGCTCTGAACCGGGGCAGTGGCTGGTGCGACGCCTGAAGCCCGGGGGCTACGAGAGTCTTGAGCTGCGAGGCCCTTGGCTGGAACTTCAGGCGGCTCGCATCAGTGATAGCCGCAGTGGAGAGCCTCTGCCCGAGCACCTCTGGCTATGGCCCAATCCCAGAGGGGGGATTGATATTGTGGCCCATCTGGATGTGGACTCCTATTTGGCCGGAGTTTTGCCTTCGGAGATGCCGGTGAGTTGGCCCCTGGAGGCTCTTAAGGCTCAGGCGGTGGCGGCTCGCTCTTATGCTCTCAGTGTGGTGGAGGAGCGTCGGGGCCAGCCCTTTCATTTGGAAGCTTCAGTAAAGGATCAGGTTTACAGTTTGGCTCGTTTGAGGAAGCTCTCTTCGGCCGGGGAGATGAAGGTGCTTCAGGTGCTTGAGGCCACCCGGGGTCAGTACTTGGTGGATGCGCAAAAGGATGTGCTCAGGGCCTTTTATCATGCCGACTGTGGAGGGCACACGGAAGAGGCTCGTCATGTCTGGGGGGCAGGGCACCGGGGAGCGGGCACCACTCTGGACTCTCACTGCCCCTCTTCCCCTATGGCCCAGTGGCAGGTCAAGATCGATAGATCTGAGGTGGAGCAGAGATTGGGGCAGTACTTCG
>SKLV01000109.1 GCA_007121385.1 Bdellovibrionales bacterium | reverse complement strand
GAAACTCCTCACTGCGAGCATGCTCCTGACAGCGGTTCAGAAGTTGAGAGGTTTGGGTGGAAAGCTGTTCTTGGATAGAGGCCAGTTCCCTACGGGCCTGGGGTTGGCTGTTATTGTGATCCGGGAAGCCCCCATCTAAAAATCTACGGTATTGAGAAATGGCTTGGCTCAGTTGTCCTTGGTCTCTGGATTGCCGAGCACTGCGTAAAATTCGCTGTCCCGCTTGGAACCGCTCGCGTGAGCGGGCTTCAGACTCCCTTTGTGCCTCTCTCTCTTGTTGGCGAATTTCCACCTGTTCCAGGAGTGCGAGGACGCCTTCGTGACTGGGAGACAGATCAATGGCTTCCCGGAGACAAGATCTAATTTGCTCGGGTGTGGTTTGGTCGTTCACCTGACTCGAGCATTCATCGACAATCGATTGAACTTGGGTATTGATCCGTCGTAGGGTTTCAAGTTCCTCGCGGCGGCGTTGCTCAGCGATTTGCATGTCCCAACCCGCCTGGCAGTTTTTTTCCAGTAGACGAGACTCTTGGTAGTGAGGGACAACCTCATGAAGCTTCCTCAGCTCAACCACACAAAGTTCATAATCGAGGTCCTGATACTGTCTTTGGGCCAGTCGATAGAGATCCATGACTAAGCGTTGGCTCTCTTCGGACAAGGACTCAAAGCCGGGAGTCCCATCCCCGGGAGGGAGATCTGTCGACTTTTGGGGGTCTGACAGGAGGCCATAAAGGAGAAGGGGAATACAGGCAATAATGCCTAGACGAACTTTCTGCTTTCGGTCTAGGCGATTCCAAAAATTCTTAGGCCCTTCAGGATTCAATGGGTCTGATTCAGTAATCAGCTCAGGTTGGTAGTCGGGACCGGCCCCCTGAGGAATCAGGAAGTCCGGTAAAAGAACGGGCTGTTGAGCCCTATTGTCAGTGGGCTGGGGAATCATTAAAGGCGAGGCCTGACCGGATTCCGACTCCGGCCCTAGCTCCTCGATCTGAATATCATCTGGCACGATGGCGGATTGGAGTTTTTTGTCAAACTGGGCATCCCGCACTTCAAATTCAATGGAAACATCCATAATACGTATGGAGTCACCACTTTGAATAGGGGTGGGTTCATGGGCGGGCACAAGATGACCATTGACCATAGTTCCATTTGCGCTGCCTAAGTCAATAATAGAGAATCCGTCTGGGCTTTGGGTTAAATCAAAGTGTCTACGGCTAATATGTTCAGCCTGGATGTATATTTCGCAGCTGGGATCTCTTCCTGCCGTCCAGAGATGCCCCTCCAGCTGTAGGGTTTCTTTGCTGCCATCTGCCAAAGTGATTCTCAAGTAGGGCACAAAATCACTGACACCAGCAGATGTGACTTCTCCATCACCAACGATCTCTCCCCGATGAGAAGAGGTCTCTTCAGACTGGCTACCGGTGAGACTCCCAATCTGCTCCTCTTCAAAGACCTGTCTTACTCTCTCTGAGGCCATAAATTCAAAATCGTAAGGGGGTGCCGAAAAATGGCAGGAGCCGCCAAGATCGATAAACTCGACGGGCTGATCTTCCCAGAGGAGGGCGCCATAGCGCGAGAGAAGTTCAACACGCCAAGCCCCATCTTCCTCAAAAATCCTCATGTGCTTCCGCGAGATACCCTTTTCTTTATCAAGAACAATATCACAATCTTCACCGCGCCCAGCGAGGTACTGGTTGCCAGAGACCAACTCCAGTTGAAGGATTTCAGTGCCGTTTTTTTTAACCTTTAGTTTAGCCATCAGAACCTCTCCTGGAGGTGAATCTGACAAGCATCGAAATTGGCTTTAGCCTCGCGATATATGTCGCTATTTTGGTCCTTAACCATGGCCATCACATTGCGAAAAGCGGCGGTGCACGCGGCAAATTGGCCTTGATCTCGATAGCGTCGGCCTAGCACTACATTGTACTGAATAAGTTCATTGAATTTTCGTCGAGACAACAAGAGATAGCGTTGACACAAAACATGGTCTGGATTGAGCGCAAGGCAGGCCTGAAAAGCTTTGATTGAGCGCTCATACTGCCCAGCTTGGTAATCCCGAAATCCTTTGACATAGTTTGCTTGGGCTTCCTGTTGGGTCAGACGGTCTCCAGTGGCCTTTGACCTGACTCTTTGCTCTTGAGCTTTAGCTTTGAGCTCTCTGGCCGCTTGAATCTCCGCTTCTATGTCCTCGGGGCTGCGAATGTCGATGGGCGCCTCCTCCTGCTGGGGATCACTTAAAAGAATGAGGCCAAAGAATCCCAATAAAAAAAGAATTAGAAAAATTCGGGCGGGGTTCAGCTCGGAGGAAGACTTTTTCTTCGCTCGGGGGGCTCCTGGGCGAGCGGGAGTTCTTGATGGCTTAGCTAAAGCGGAGGCCCTAATCTTGATATGAAGAGATATTTCACTATCGCCTATTTGGATTATTGATCCATTTCGGAGTGCTGAGGACTTCACCTCTTGGCCATTGACTGAAATGCGGTTGCGTTCGCTCACATCTTGGATCTGGATGGAGCCATCATTGGCGATGGAAATAAGAGCATGCTTGCGACTGCATTTCTTATCATTGTTAAGAGAAAGGTTATTTTCTGAGCCTCGTCCTATAGAGACCTGAGGAGAGCTGATTTTATAGACCTGCCCCTGATGAGGGCCTTTTATAATCCTTAAGCTATACTCTAAAGCGGGAAGTGCAGCAACAACCTGATTCATCCTACACCTCTCCCATTTTGGGGATCAACACAATGAGAATATAGGCGATATGCTGATTGCCGGAGATTCCTAAGGCCATAATTTGATGGTTCTCGCCTCCAATTTCCAGCTCATTGCTGACCATCTCGTCTGGAGAGGTGAGAACTTTGTCAACTAAGTCACGCAAACTGAGCTGAAGGGCCTGGTCAGTGATATGAGTGAGAGGCATGTGGGCAAGGTGACTCAAGCTCTGTCCTGTTTTCTCTTCAAATGCGGCATTGATATGGGTCACAGACTGACTCTCCACATTGATTCCCATGGCGGGGTAGCCGATCAGCTCAACGGTATTTTGAAGCTCCAGGCTTCGATCTTTTTCAATAACTTGGTGAGAGGATTCATCCGCTGAGCCAAAAAGGGCACGATTGAGTAAACTATTTACATTAGAAATGAGATCTTGTAAGGCCGGGAATTGGTAGTCCACAGAGAGATCGTCTCGTCGTTCTCTGAGGGCCACGCTGAGCTGTTGGTTGAGGCTCTGTAGAGGGTACTCAATGAGCTTATAAAGGAAATAGAATAAAATAGCTCCAACAATGAGAGCGATAAAAAAAGTCTGAATGAAGAGACTGATCGTCTGTTTGTCATCCACAGCCAGGGACCCCATATTGTAGATCACCACAGCGTGGGCCGTGACAGTTCTGGCACCAGTTTCGGGACTAAAGGTGTCAATAGGCACAAGGGCTCCAATGGTGGAGCTGTCAATTTGTTGAACGGATTCTTGGCCGAGACGGCGGGCTTCATGGATAAAGGGAATATCGGGGTAAGTGGCGGCTCGGTGGGCTGGAGCAATAATACTTCCATCGCTGCTAGAGATAATTAGGGCCGTATCCACACCAATCTCTCTGGTGGCGATATTAACAGAGGTGCCAGTGAGCTGGCCTTCACGGATAGCTCCAGCATTAAATTGGGCAAGGTTGCGGGCAATGGTCAAAGCTCTTCTCTGGCTTTCCTGTTCTACACTGGCTTTAAGAATCCGCATGAGGGGAATGGATGACAGACTGGTGACAAAGAGAATAAAGGCGGCCATAAACAGCATTAGGACCGAACGAAACTCCATCACCTCAGCAAGTCGATAGACTCCAGGGAGTGCCACCTGTTCAAAATATTTTTTAGCTAATTTGGGGAAATCAGAGAGCTGATTTCCTGACAGATTCATGTCGTCAGGCGGAGCGGAGGGGTGGGGCTCCTGGGACATGTGGGCAGAGCTCATCAGATCTGGACTTTCCATAGAGGCTGGACTGTAGAGGTGTTGAAGTTGGACGGCCTCTTGTTGCAGATAGATGGGCTGGGGGCCTTGGTGTCCCTGGGGATTTTGCGCAGATGGGGAAGCCGAGCGTGGAGCCAGGGCGGTTTGGGGCTGTTTTTTGAGATCACAAATCATATTGTAAAGGCCAATTTTATCCCCTTCGTTAAGGCGTTGGCTTTTGATTTTAATCCCATTAACAAAGGTCCCATTACGGGAATTGAGGTCAGTAAGAATCAGTTTACCATCTAGGATGTCCAGTTTAGCATGTTCTTTGGAGATACCACTGTGAGCTAGAGAAACGTCACAAGAAGAGGCTCGACCGAGCACATTGGTTCCGTGCTTGAGCTTAAAGGCTTTGCCTGCTAGGGGACCAGTGAGAACTCTAATCACCCACATAGAGTTGGTCTCCTTTTTCAACTTTTTCTCGCTCAATAGTTCCCGCCTTGAATTCAAAGACAGAGTGGTGACCCCATCTGGGCCAGATCGTTCGGTTGGGCATGATGTCAGGATGAACTGAGATGACGTTAAGTTTTCGATCCACAAAGACAGCATCGATTGGAAATTTCATAAAAAAAGTGTGAATGCTGGAGCAGGGGACGATCCACATCACCTCAGAGTTTTCCAGGGATTCGCGGCCAAGAAGACCTCGCATACGCTCCCAGAGACCTCGGGCGGGTATAACAGACTTGGCTAGGACATGATTTTTGGTCACATTGATCAGCTGTGCCACTAAGACCCCCCACCATAGAAAAAGCTTAGGGCCAAGGGGGCAAAGACGGCGATCATGACAGCGGGGACAATAAATACAATCATGGGGAGGAGCATAAGCTGGGAGGCTCTGGCTCCCGCTCTCTCTGCGCGAACTAAGCGTTCTAAACGCATCTGCTCGGATTGGTCTTTTAAAACGCGGGCAATGGGCGCGCCGGTTTGATCGGCATCGATGATCACGGCCACAAAGCTGGTGATTTCAGGAATGTTGAGCCTTTGAGCCAGTCCTTTCAGGGCCTCAGCTCGCGAGCTTCCCAATTTAATGTCCTTAAGGACAATATAAAATTCATCAGCCAAGACACTGTTCTCAGCTTTATCCACAATTCTTTGGATGGCGTTGATAAAATCCAGCCCGGCTTCTGTAGAGAGAGCTAGAAGGTCGGTGAAGAAAGGGAGGTCGGAGATCACAGAGGTATACCTCTGTTTGGTTTGTCCGGAGCAGTAGAAGGCAGGAAAGAAAATTCCCAGTGGAACCATAGCGATAATAGCAAAGGAGGGTAGCCCAAGGGCGAGAGCAAAATTAAGAATGGCGAGGAATATGGGGGCCATGATCCCCCAGAGAATTTGTAGGCCAATGTATTCATCCACATTGAGCTCTTGACTGAGCCCAGCAGTGAGAATTCGCTTTTGAACTTGGGCTCTATACCGCGGGCTTTGAATTCGAAGGGCGTGCTGGAGAGTAAAATTATGAACCAGAGTTCGAGAAAAATTGATGATGGGGGACTTGGACTTTTGAGGTTCATCCCCAGAGGCCCAGGCCAGGGCTTCACTGTCCGCATCATTGGTGAAAACAGAGGTCGTGAACAGATAGACGCTCAGCGCTGCTAAAGCCAGGGCACTGATCAGTAATATAAATTCAAAGCTTAACATCTGCCACTCTCTTGTGTTCTAACTCTATTATGCTGCAAATCCATTTGGTCTCTCAGTCTCCTCGCCGATCACAACTCCTCACAGAGGCGGGATATGAAATCCTTGTGGATTCTTTAAAAGTATCGGAAATAATTGAAAAAAACTTGAATCTCGAGGAGGCCCTTTGTCGGGTGGCTCAGAGAAAGTTAGACTTATTTGTGCAAAGCGTTAAGAATTTGAATTTTAAGGATTATTTATTTTTATCTGCGGATACGGTGGTGGTCTTTGCAGGTCGGGTTCTGGGAAAGCCTGAAAATTCTGAACAGGCTCGAGAGTTTTTAAGTCTTTTGTCTGGGCAAAAGCATCAAGTCAAAACAGCCCTCTGCCTTCTTCATGGCCCATCGGGAGATCGCTTTTGCCAGGTGGAAACGACAGATGTCACTTTCAAGCCACTTAGTGAACAGCAAATCACCGACTATATTGCCACGGGGGAGTCCACGGACAAGGCGGGAGCCTATGCCATACAGGGAGTGGGACGGGCCTTTGTCGAGTCCATCGAAGGATCCTTGAGTAATGTGGTGGGCTTACCTATGGAGTTGTTGGAGAGAGTTTTAGATGAAAAAGAGTGGAGAGTCCGTCGCCGAAAGATGGGCAAGGATACAAAGGGAGATTGAGAAAGCTCTCCAAAGGCGTCCTGATTCCTGGAGCCATCAGGTTCAGGTTGTGGCGGTCAGTAAGGGGCAATCTCCTGATGTCATTCGCGAGGCAGCAGATGTTGGCTTGCTGGCCTTTGCTGAAAATTACGTGCAGGAGGCTGTGGGTAAACAAGAAGCTCTGGTTGACCAGAAGCTGGAATGGCACTTTATTGGTCACCTGCAGAGCAACAAAGTCAAAAAAATCATTGGGCGATTTCAGTGGATTCATTCCCTTGATCGAATGAGTTTGGTGGAGGAGTTGGAAAAAGGGGCCATGAAAACTTCTCCAGTCCTACAAAAAGTTCTGATAGAAGTTAGGCTCGGAGGGGAGGCCTCCAAGTCAGGTTGCACTGTAGAGGATCTCAGTGCTCTAGCCTCAAGAGTGCAAAAATCCCCCCACCTTCAACTGGAGGGACTCATGACCATGCCACCCTTTCAGGAAGATGGGGAAAAATCTCGCCCCTACTTTCGTCAACTGGCCACTTTAAGACGAGAGCTGGAGCAGCATCTTGGAGTCAAGCTCCCCCATTTGTCCATGGGGACCAGCCAAGACTATGGAGTGGCCATCGAAGAGGGGGCCACTTTCATTCGTTTAGGAAGGCAGTTGCTGGGAGACAGAACAAGGAGTTGAATTTGAAAAGCTATGGTTTTTTAGGGGCTGGACATATGAACCAGGCCATTATCAAGGCTCTATTGGAAACGCAGACTTTGCAGCCTCAACAGATTTGGGTGAGTAATCGCTCTCCAGGGAAATTGGACCGACTGGTCGAGCAGACCGGAGTGCATAAAGTGAGCCAGAATGAAGAGCTTTTGGGGGCTTGTGAGATCATTGTTTTGGGCTTAAAGCCTCAAGACTTAAGCCAGGCCATTGAACCCATCTCTTCCAGTTTTGAGCCCCAACATGTGGTGGTCAGCTTAGCCGCCGGAGTCAGTTTAGCCTCCTTAAAAAAGCTTATCCCGAATGTAACTCAATTTGTTCGGGTGATGCCCAATGCAGCGGTGAGCATCCGACACTCAATGGTGGGCTGCGCCGTGGCGGGGGAGGCGCCTTGGCTGAAAAGCCTGACCCAGCAGCTTTTTTCTCCCCTAGGTCAGGTCATTTTTGTGGAAGAGGGGGAGCCTTTTGAAGCTCTCACGGTCGCCTGTTCCAGTGGAGTGGGCTTTGTCTATGAGTTGATGGAGTACTGGCAGGACTGGCTTTTGGATCATGACTTTTCCCCAGCGGAAGCTCGGCAAATGACGGTGGAAACCTTTTTAGGTGCGGCCCTGCTCGCCGTTGATAAATCTCGAACTTCTCTCGAGGAGCTGCAGAACAAAGTGGTTTCTAAGAAAGGAGTGACTGCTGCAGGTTTGGACTCCATTCGGGAGTGTGAAATTGAGCGCCTGCTGAGAATTAGCTTTGAAAAAGCGGTTATGCGAGATCGGGAGTTAGGTCAGCTAGACTAAGGTCTGGGCGGGGGTCGAGATTCCTCTCAGAGGCTTTGAGGAATGCTTTCGGACCTTGATCTCGGGCTCGGCCTTCCTTAAGCTGTAAATTGAGGACAGGGGGAAAAAATGAAAATTGCTCCAATAGACATAGCTCATAAAACTTTTTCACGACGAATGATGGGCTTGGATGCTGACGAGGTCATGGACTTCCTGCGCAAAGTGGCTGATGAGTATGAAGCTGTGGTGAGAGAGAGGAATACTCTGCGTGAGTCCTTGCGAGAAAAAGAGCTCGTGATTTCAGACTTTCGCGAGCGAGACGACCTGTTGAAGAACACCATTACCACAGCGACTAAGATGTCAGAAAAGCTTCAGGCTGATGCAGACCGCGAAGCTCGTTTGATTATCAACGATGCGAACCACAAAGCCGAGACTATTGTACGAGATGCCCGTGATTCACTAAAAAGAATTTATCAAGAAATTAATGATCTTAAGCGATTGCGATTGCAGTTTGAGAACAATCTAAAAGCCATTATTCAGTCGCATTTGACGATGCTCGATCAAGCACAGAAGATTATGCCCAACCCTATGATTGAATCCCAGTTAGGCGATGTGGAGATGAAAGAATCACAAGAGCCTCCCGCTCCTCAATCCAAAGGGATCAAAGATCAGGATCAGTTGATTCGGCATCGGGTGTCTGAAGCCATATCAAAGTCACTATAGTCAGATCCGCTCTTCTCTAGCGGAGTTCCTCTTCGGTCTGTCTTAACAGCTGATCCACTTCCTCATCACTGGCTTGTGGGGGGCGACTTCGAAGACGCTGCCGTTGCTCTTCAAGTTGCTGTTGACGCCTTTGTCGTAGTATTTGCTCTCGGCGTCTCTGCTCTTCAAGCTCCGGTGAAGGGGGTGGTTGAAACAGGCGATCGTCATATCCAGCCGGGTCGGCCTGGAAACGACGAGGGTCTTGTTGGTGCCGCTGAGCAGGGCCTGAGCCCCTAGTTGGCTTCTTTCGGTGGATATCCCAGCTGAGGTGAGCGAGTAAACTATAGCCTTGAGCGGAATTCACTCCATCTAAGGTGTAGACGCCGCCGGCTCCCACAAAAAGATCTGGACTTAGTGCATAGTCAAAGCGCAGCTGAAGCTCCAGCAAACTGGGGTTGACAGAAAAATATCTCATGCTCGAGCCACTCACATTTTGGGTCACTTGATTTCGTACATTGGGAGTCATGACAAAGTCATCATCGGTGACCGAATGTTGTCCGGATAAAAATATCCGGTGGGTCCAGGCCCCAAAGTGCAGATGGGCTCCCAAGTCCCAGAGGAGTAAGGAGGATCGCCCCTCATCTCTGTATCTCCAGCCCACTCGTCCTATGGGTTTGAGCCAAGGTCTAAAGTCAACACGGAACCAGAGACTGGGGGTCAGGAGCATTGCTCCTTCGCCCACTAAAGTCTCATCCGTATTGAAAGCCACTCTTTGAAAGGGGTAGTGAAGCCAGATTTCCGGAAAAACCTCAAAGAGGGGAAACATCCAAGCCAGTCCCGTTCCTACTCCTGCTTCGGTGAATTCCCCATTGCGGCGGGAGAAGGTGCCATCAAAGCTCTGGGCTGTAGCTAGGCCCAAGGACCCCTTGAGAGACCAGTGGGGGCTGAGATCATACTGAGTTTGGTAGCGGAACAAAAAGTTTTGATAATAGCCGCCAGCGGGTAGTCGTTCAAAGCTGCCCCAGTCATTGTCAAAGTTGGCATTGCTGCGAAAATAGTCCAGGCCGAGACTGGAGGCCCACCGGCCTGGTTGATGCATCCGAGCGGGGTGGAGGGGTTCGGACCAAGCCCATCCAGGCATCCAGCCCGCCGTAGCGGTGATCAAAGTGAAAAAGAGGGGAGGGAGTAGGGGAAAAATGGCTTTCTGCGGCTTAGGTTGGGCATTTGGTTTCATAACGCGCATTTTCTCCCCTCGATTTTCAATGCTCTTAAGCATAACCTTGAGCCGAAAGAACCTCAAGTGTTCCCAAGGCCTTCTTTTTATGGGTATTCAGTAAAATATTTATGAACAAGCCTCTTCTGGTTATCTTTATCACTGTCTTTATTGACCTCATTGGTTTTGGGATGATTATTCCCTTAAACCCCTACCTAGCCACTGAGTTTGGCGCCGACCCTTTGCAGGTCGGGTTGCTCATGACGATCTATTCGCTCATGCAATTTCTCTTTGCTCCCTTTTGGGGACAAATTAGTGATCGCTTTGGCCGCCGACCAGTCATTTTGCTGACTCTAGTTGGGGTGGCCCTGGCCCATTTTGGGTTTGCCTTTGCCGACTCCTATTTTTCTCTTTTTGTGGCGCGGGCCTTGGCCGGTTTTTTTGGGGCCAATATTGCGACAGCAATGGCCTACATTGCCGATGTGACTCCAGAAAAAGAAAGATCCAAAGGAATGGGGCTGATCGGAGCGGCCTTTGGCTTAGGTTTTATGCTCGGGCCTTTTTTTGGCGGCATCTTTGGCCAAGTGGGTTTATGGCTGGGTGAGGCTCCTCCCTTTGGTTTAAGCTTTGCCGCCGTGGTTGCAGGGATTATTTCATTGGCAAATTTTACATTCGCTTTTTTTATTTTGCCTGAAAGCCGAGTTCCCAATGCAGAGTTAAAAACAAAAAGAGATTATCAGCAGGCCCGACCTCGCTTCAAACTTCTTCTTGAGCATATTCGCGAGCCAGTTTTGGGGCCATTAATGGTTGTTTTCTTCTTAACGACCTTGGCTTTGGCCCATATGGAGGCCGCCTTATTTTTATTTGTTCAGGACCAATTTGAATGGTCTCTGACTATGGCAAGTTTTGGCTTTGCCTATGTGGGCTTCATTATGGTCCTGACACAGGGTTTTCTCATCCGTAAGATGATTCCCTGGCTGGGGGAGAGGAAGCTCCTACTTCTCGGCTTGGCTCTTTCGGCCCTGGGCTTAGGGGGCATTGGATTTTCATCGGAAGTGGGGCCTTTGGCTATTGCCGTCACCTTGATGGCCCTGGGCACCGGTTTTGTGAACCCAGCGATCACAGGTAGCCTGAGCCTTCTGGCCAGTGAGTCCCAGCAGGGCTCCGTGTTGGGGGTGAACCAGAGTTTTTCAGCTATGGGCCGCATTATTGGTCCGGGACTGGGTGGTTGGTTTTATCGTGATCTGGGTCCCAGTTTTCCTTTTTGGGTGGCGGCCTTGGTGACCCTCGGGGCCCTGGGCTTAGTGATTTTTCTCTATCGACGGCTGCCAGAGTCTGGAAAAGCATCAAGAGGCGTGGGTCTCGATGTTCAGGAGATTGGCGGTTTTCAGTTGGAGAACTTACAGCTCAATCGAGTGCCCTTTTTGTTTTTTGCCCTCTGTGATCCTAAAGACTTAGCACAACATCCACGAAAGGATCTCCTGAGTGCTGCTCAAGTGGCTCAGCCTCAGGGGGTAAGGCAGCACCTGGAAGAAAACAAAGTCCCCCTCTCCCAACCTCTCGTCTTGATTTGTCCGGATGGGCGGCGGTCGTCTCAGTTAGCCTGGCAGTTGGAGAAAGAGGGGCATGTGAATGTTTATGTTCTTGAGGGGGGGTTGAAGGGACTTGAGGCGGAACCCTCTTAGGCAAATAGCGCTGTTTGTCAATGGCTGATGAATTGTAAGACAGGGGGAGTGATGCTAATCTCCAGACCTATGAACTCATCACAATCTGAACTGCCGTCACAGGGCCACTCTGCCGCCCTTCCAGATCGCTACAACCCCCAAGAGGTAGAAGGCCGAATCTACTCTTGGTGGGAGAGCCGAGGTTTTTTTAAGGCTGAGGATGTTTCCACCAAAGCTCCCTTTTGTGTCATTTTGCCCCCTCCTAATGTCACGGGCTCTCTGCACATGGGGCATGCTCTGGACCACACCATTCAAGATGTCCTCGTCCGCTGGAAGAGAATGTCGGGCTTTAACGCCCTCTGGCTGCCAGGCACAGATCATGCGGGAATTGCCACTCAAAGTGTGGTGGAAAGGGAGTTGCGCAAAGAGGGACTCTCTCGTCAGGAGATGGGTCGCGAGGCTTTTGAACAGAGGGTTTGGCAGTGGAAGGAGCAGTACGGAAATCGCATTGTGGAGCAAATGAAGCGATTGGGCGACTCCTGTGACTGGGATCGACTCACTTTTACTCTGGATAAAGAGGTCTCCAAATCGGTTCGCAAGGTATTTGTCTCTCTCTATCAAAAGGGCTGGATTTATCGCGGCACTCGATTGATCAATTGGAGCCCTCAGTTGGAGTCGGCCCTTTCAGACCTTGAAGTGGAGCACCAGGAGGTGAAGGGCCACCTGTGGCATCTGCGTTACCCCTTGGCTCAAGGAGAGGCTTCTCTGGTTGTGGCCACAACTCGCCCCGAGACCATGTTGGGAGATACAGCTGTGGCGGTTCATCCCGAGGATGAGCGGTATAAAGATTTGATTGGTCAGGAGATCGAGTTGCCTTTGACCGGCCGAAGGATCCCCATTGTGGCCGATGCCCATGTGGATAAAGACTTTGGCTCAGGAGCTGTGAAAATCACCCCAGCCCATGATTTTAACGATTATGAGCTGGGGCAGCGTCACAACCTCGAGATGATCAATATTCTCAACCGCAATGGGACTCTTAACGACTCAGTTCCAGAACCCTACAGAGGTTTGACCACAGCTCAGGCAAGGAAGAAACTTGTGGCTGATCTTGAGGAAATGGGTCTTTTGGTGGAGGTGGAACCTCACAGCCATTCAGTGGGACACTGCTCTCGAACAGGCTGTGTGGTGGAACCCCTGCTGTCCGAGCAGTGGTTTGTTAAGACCTCCGAGTTGGCTGTTCCCGCCAAGAGAGTGGTAGAAAGTGGAACTTTGCGCTTTGAACCTGAGTCTTGGACAAAGACCTATCTTCACTGGATGAGCATTATCCAAGACTGGTGTATTTCACGACAGCTCTGGTGGGGCCATCGCATTCCGGCATGGACTTGCACCGACTGTGGCCAGCTGACCGTGGCGGAGGAGGATCCCAGTCAGTGTGGACACTGTGGGAGCTCAAAGATTCAACAAGATGAGGATGTCTTAGACACTTGGTTTAGTTCAGCCCTTTGGCCTTTCAGTACATTGGGTTGGCCTAAAGAGACTGAGGCCCTTAAAACATTTTATCCCACCAATGTTCTGGTCACAGGTCATGACATCATCTTCTTTTGGGTGGCGCGGATGATTATGATGGGCCTTGAATTCTGTCGGGATGTGCCTTTTCGCACTGTTTACATTCATGGCCTTATAAGGGATGCTCAGGGCCTAAAGATGTCCAAATCTTCTGGCAACTCAGTAGACCCTGTTGAGGTGATAGAACAAAATGGAGCTGATGCTCTTCGCTTCACTCTGATGTCCCAGTTGGCGGCAGGCCGAGATCTCAAGTTTTCCCAGCAGAGATTGGAAGGCTATCGCAATTTTATGAACAAAATTTGGAATGCGGCCCGGTTTTCTTTAGCTGCTCTTGAGGGCTTTGAAGTTCCTGAGCAAGGGCTTCAGGCATTGCCACAGCGATCGGATTTATCTGTGGCAGACCAATGGATTGTTTATAAACTGGGTTTGACAGAAAAAGCCGTTGATGAGGCTCTTCAGTCTTATCGTTTTGCTGATGCGGCCAATGCCGTCTACAGTTTTGCATGGCATGAATTCTGCGACTGGTACTTGGAGTTTATTAAACCAATTATTTATGGATCTTCCGAGAGTGAAAAAAAGGCCACTCAATTGGTTTTAGCTCAGGTTCTCAATCGAGTGGTGCGCCTCTTGCACCCCTTTGCCCCCTTTATCACTGAGGAAATCTACCAAAAGCTGCCTTTAAAAGGCAGTGAGGCTCTTATTACTGAGACCTTCCCCACTCCAAGACAGGATAAACATTGGCTGTCTGTGGGATCACAAGAAGCCGCTTTGGCCTTGGACTTGGTTCGCGAAGTGGTCACAGCTATCCGAAATATTCGAGGAGAGAATCGAATCAAGCCGGGAGAGAAAATTGCTGTTCGCCTGGTGCCAGAGAGAGATGAGGCCCAGAAGATTTTGGGAGACAACAAAGGCTCCATTATGACCTTGGCCAAGCTGGAGTCCTGTGAAATTGGACCGGCTCAATCTTTGGCTAAGTGTGCTTTGGCCCCCGTGGTTCTGGGGGATCTCCGAGTGGATGTGGTGGTGCCTCTTGAAGGTTTGGTGGACATCGCTGAGGAAATTAAGAGAACCTCTAAGGCCTTGGAAAAGAGGCAAAAGGAGTTGGCACAACTTCAAGGTCGCCTCAACAATGAAAACTTTGTCAAGAACGCACCCGAGGAGGTGGTGGAGCAGGGTCGCGTTCAACTGGAACAGCTGCGCAACCAAATTTCCAGTCTTGAGGCCAGCCTTGCCCGCCTCCGCTAGGTGCCCGTCATCTTTTTGCGTATCAGCGCGTCATTAGGCTTGAAGGCAAAGCCATGGCGATCTCTTGGAAACTTGAACTCCCTTCTCCTCAATGCTTTTCTCATCGAGGCCTCATGTTCAGAGTCTTCACACTCGTTGAGCCAAAGGAGCAGCTGGCGGCGATTTGGAGGTATTAGCTCTCCGAAACCCGATTCATTTGATTGAATTAGAGAATTCATTTTTCTTTTGAAAAAATTGAGTGTGGACCACGGATAGCTCTGAACGCGGGAGACAATTCCAGCCCTCACAGGGTTTCGATAGATATACTTAAATGCATAAGCATAATGCGAAGACTCACGAATGATTGTCCAATAATACCTGCTTCCATAGATTTTATTTATTCGATGACTCAGCCGAGCGATAGACCGGCTACTTTCCGTCATGAAATATCTCATAGCTATATCTAAATTGCTTTGGGGGGTAGAGCACAGCATATGAAAGTGATTGGACATAAGAACAAATGCATGAATTTGTAAGCTATATTTCTCAATAGTTCTTGCAGAAACATCGGAGTAAACTTCATAGACTTCGTTCAGCGGCGCAGAAAACCACTCTTGGTTGTTGGCCCGGGCACAGACATGGTAAGGGTAAAAATCTGATTTTTCGAGACGCTTTCTTGGCATAGCGTACAGTAAGTGCAAAGCTTATGCCTCATGGAGACTCTTTGAAAAGAGGGGTTGAGAAGGAGTGCGACCGGATCTTTCCAGGAATCGGAACTATTTGTAAAGCAAGTTCAATGGGCAAAACCCCCAAAAATTGAGGGGGTATTTTGCCCAAAGTTGATTGCAAAAATGACGCCCTGATACGCAAAAAGATGACGGGCACCTAAAGTTGGCGGAGCTGGCCGTCACCAGTGACAAAAACACTTTGAGTGCTCTCCATGTGACGAAGGACTGAGCTGGCTTTCCAGTTCACAATTAACTCCATTCCAGCAAGAGGGTTTTCATTGGAGCCCAGGTTGACCACTTGGCCCACTTGGGCTGAGGCATTGAAAGTGAAGCCCCAGGAGACATTGAGGGTGGCTGCCTGAACTGAGACATTAGATAAAAAGGTCCCCTGGTTTTCAAAGTTTCCTCCGGATGTGTAGGACACCCGATAAACAAAATCTATGACATTCATGCCGTAGGCATTTCTGTAAGAGATTTTAAAGTCCTGCACTTGAGGATGGCTCCACATCTGTAAGTCCGTCCAGCAGCTCACACCCCGGGGAAGGGCATGGGCCCGAGGTAAAACGCTATGAACCACGGGGCGATTGGACTCCACAATCTGCCAAATTCTCTCCCCAGTG
>SKLV01000016.1 GCA_007121385.1 Bdellovibrionales bacterium | reverse complement strand
TCCCAACGACTGTCCGTATTGTTCCACACCAGAGCTTGTCCATCAGTGGGAGCGGCATCGTGAACATTGCGACCACGGATACGCTCCACACTGGTCGCCCCTTGAGTGCCAGTCACATCCCCAGCCAAGCTGCCTGAGAAGTTCAAAGCTGTGCCCACAGCCATGCGAGCATCGGCCAGAGCATTGACCTCCGTCTCGAAGTTAGTAATTTGGGCTGAGCCAATGGCAATGGTGGTGCAGGAGAAAGCGTCGGTCACTGAAGACCATGTCAGAGTTTGCCCGGCCGTGCAGCTGGTGCTGGGAATCTGCTGAACTCCCCCGGTAGTCCTTAAGTCTGCTATACTAATATAGACAGGTTGCCAGGTGTTGGCCCCATCCATGCGATAGACTTGACCCTCGGCCACAGCACTGGAGGCCACTTCGCGGCCCCGCACTCCTGTCACTGTCAGCACTCCGGCGTCGGAGAGAGTCGCATCCCCTGAGAGAGCCCGGGCCTGAGCTTGATTGGAATCATTGCCTACATAAATCTGACCAGCCGTCAGAGCTGAGTTCACTGGGGTAAAGCCCAGGGCATCCTGCTTGGCCATAAAGGTGTCGTAGTCAGCTCGAGATAATAGACCGGCGGTCACTCCAGCGCCGGAGGCCATAGGAATATTGAGAGTGTGAGTGTCGGTCACCGAGTTCCAGGCTGGCGCTGTGCCCGAGGCGCCTATGGCTAGAATTTGATCGTTGGCACTTAAGCCTCCCAAGGACTGCATTCCCGCCCCGGCCACACCCAGGATTTGCACGGCCGAGCCATTCCAGTACTTGATTTGATTAGTGTCGCTGTTGTACCAGGACCGGCCGCGGTCGGCGGCGGCGAGGCCTACAATCAAGGTGGACTCCTCAGCGTTGGTGTAGGCCCCGAGCTTAAGAGTGTAGGTGTCAGCCACATTGACTTCACTGGCGTTCACTCGACCAACAAAAATCTGGTTGGCAGTGAGGTCGTTCACATTTATGACACTATTCCCACCCAGATTTAGGTTGCCCGTCATAGCCTGACTGCCATCGCGCAACACCACGGTGCTGAGATTGGGGGTGACGGTGCTGAGCCTCCAGGTTTTGCTTGTGTCATCCCAGGTGATGGCCATCCCATCACTGGCGGCGTTCAAGTTGAAGTCGGTGCTATTGAGGCCACGACCGGCTAGAGTCTGATCTGCGTAGCCTTTACTCACCGCTTGATCTGGTGCTGTTGGGGTCGGAAGGCCGGTGATGGTGGAGCCTCCAGAAAGAGTGATATTGCCGGCAGGTGTAAAGTTGCCTCCTGCACCCACTCCACCAAGTAGACTTTGAAGAGCCGTGTAACCATAGGTGGCATCATTGCCAAAGAGCTCATTAAAACGGGTTTGAGTTGTAGCTATATCAACCACGCGGACAAAGTCGGTGGGCTGAAGACCCTGTAGAGTCCCGGCGTGTAGGGCGTAGGGGGCACTTTGGATAGTTTGATGAGTGCCCTCTAGAGCCACCCATTCCCCACTGGCTCCAACTCTGAAGCTGATCAAAGCCTTGCGAGCATGACCCACGGTAGGGGTGTAGCTCCCCGTATCCCAGGCTCCGTCGACACGGCACTGAAGACTGGTCAAAGTGGTGCCGGACTGACTGAGCAGAGCTCCGCTAAGAGTGGTGAAAGGAAATCCAGCTCTTCCAGAGGGACCCATTTGCAGAGCAAAGACTCCATCTGAGCCAGTCATGTTGACAGGTCCAATTTCTTGTTCAAAGAGCACACAATTGTTGGGAGAGAGAACTTGAACTCTAAAATGGACCTCTGGGTCTTGAATGGGAAAGGGGTTGGAGGGGTTCTGCACATCCACAATTCGTCCCTGGAGGGTGAGAGACTCAGAGATGGGTAGGGTCTGAGCCCCAAGCTCTGTTGAGAAGGGGAGAATGAGGCAGAGGGCCAAGATCCTTTCAATGGATTGGAGGGTGCCTCTTGGGGCCACTGGCTCTGGAGACGGAGAGTGTAGAAGCTTAGTTTTCTTAAAGCCAAACATGAAGTATTTCCTCCTGCCCTACAAGTCAGTAATTAGACCTTGTACAGAGAGCACCCCTTGATATGGAGGGGTGACACCCTGAGATTGAACTTGAATTCCTTGAATATTGTCGCCAATAGAGTACTCGCCAAAAAAGGAGTTTGCTGCATTCGCACTGTTGGGCTCACCTAGAGAAATAAAGCCCTGAAAGCGACCCTGGGCCAGTGGTCGTTGCTCGCTATCCCAAAAGCGGATGCGAATCTGGGTTTCAACCGGCACAAAGAGGGGGCCTGAGAAGCGAAGGTTGAGAAGTTTCTCTTCCCCATTCACTCCGCTAAAGCCCATCCAAGTTCCCAAATTTTCAATGGGCAACTTGAAACTTTGATTCTTGCAGCTCAGAGAGTAGCCTGCGCCTGCAATGGTTGAGGCCTCAAGCCATTCGCTTCCGGGTTGTCTTAGGTGAATGAACTGGCCACGACGATCGCAGGATCCCTCAATGGTCAAAGTTTGACTGAGTGAGGAGATGATAAAAGCGCTATCGCCTTTGGAGATTTGCGGCGGATTCAGGGATTTGCCGAGGTCTTCGAAGGTGGGGACCCCTTCGGTGCAGCCTAAGGTGAAGGTGACGATAAGGGAGAGGGGGAGAGCCAGAGACAGGAGGGCCTTTGCCGAGGTCGCAATTCGACTGGGCCAGGAGGGCAGTTTGTGTCCTCGAGTTTTTAGCGGCATAGCCCCTCTTTGTTGAACAATTTCAATTCACTCCACCACTTCAGACAACCGGACTAAGGATCGGTTAAGGGAGGGGAAAACTTGAGTGGGAAAGGGCTCGCAGTGTCTCGATTTGAGCCGAAATCGCGAAGTTTTTTGGGTATTTTTTGCGGCTCAGAGCGACCGGACTGAGGGCCGCTTTGAGGGCCTCTTTGAGAGGCCCTTTGGACGGGGTGTCAGCGGCTTCCTAGTGAAGGGGCCTGATTTAGTTTGCTCGTTCCAGTATGCCGCTTTTGTGAGAGCTGCAGTTTGGCAACAGTTGGCGAGGAAGACTTTGACCCCCTGATGGAATTGGCCTATCTCCTGGTGAATCTATGCCAGAACTTCCAGAGGTCGAAACAGTTTGTCGGGGGCTCAATCAGATTTTACATCTGCCGGTGGAGGTGGAGGCCTTTGAGTTGCGGCGCAAAGATCTTCGCGTGCCCATTCCCCTGCAACTTAAAAAACAATTGCCGGGGAAAAAGATCGAAAAGATCTGGCGTCGCGCCAAATACCTATTGTGGGAGGCCGGAGAGGTCACTCTTATCAGTCACCTAGGTATGAGTGGCTCCTGGCGGCTGCGGGAATTGGGCGAGGAACCTCGCCTTCACGATCATATTTTTTTGCATCTCAGGGATGGACGCTGCCTGGCTTACAACGACCCCCGGCGCTTTGGGCTTTTGGATGCCGTGGAGAAGGGCCAAGAGCAGAGTAGTGCTTGGCTGGCTCACTTGGGGCCAGAGCCCCTGGATGAGGAGGCTTTCACCGCAGACTATCTTTGGTCCTTGGCGCGGGGGAGAAAGACAAAAATCAAGAACCTGATTATGGATCAGCGGGTGGTGGTAGGGGTTGGCAATATCTACGCCTCCGAGGCCTTGTTCTTGGCCGGTGTTCGACCGGGAAGGGCGGCCGGCCGACTGACTCGCCGAGAGGTTGCCTCTTTGGTTTTGGAGATTCGCCGCATCCTCAGGCAGGCCATTGACAGTGGAGGCAGCAGCATTCGGGATTTTCGCTCGGCTCTTCAACACAAGGGAGACTTCCAGGAGCAGCTCCAAGTTTATGGTCGAGGTGGCCAGCCCTGCCGCCAGTGTGGGGGAGAGATTCGCCAAGCCCTGATTGGCGGCCGCAGCAGCTATTGGTGTTCCCAGTGTCAGACCTAGCGATATTGGGCCTAGCGATATTGGGCCGCGAAATGCTTGGCCGTTCCGGGGCGGGCCAAGGTTTTTCAATCCAGCGGGTGTTGCTGGCCCGCTGGCGGTGTCGGCAATGAGCTTACGGCGACCCTACTGGCCGGCCATTATTTTGGCCTATCTTAGTTTAATGTCCTTGGGCTTTTTGGATAATACTCGCGGTCCCTTCTTCCCGGACCTGATTGAAAGTTTGAGTCTGAGTGATTTTTTGAGTGCTCTGTTTTTTGTCACCACTTCAGTGGCGGCGGTGATCTCCGGTTTTGCTGGGGCTCCAGTGCTGAAGTATTGGGGAAGCCTCGGCACTTTGAGGGCTGGACTGGCGGCCATGGGCCTGGCCTTTGTAGGCATGGGCCTGGTGGGCGGATTTTTCAGCCTACTGGTCTTTGCGGCCCTCTTTGGAGTGGGCTTTGGCTGGGTTTCGGTCGCACAGAATGTGGTGATTTGGGAGTCCTCTCCAGCCCATCGCCGTCGACAGCTGATGTCGGGTCTGCACAGCATGTACGCCTTTGCTGCCTTGCTCGCGCCAGTGATGGCCAGTGTTTTGACTTGGCTGGCCTGGAATTGGCGCCAGGCCTTTTTTGTGGCTGGCCTCTGGCCTCTTTTGGTTTTGCTCTTCTCATGGCGCCTGAAGCCCATGGGGCTTGGTCTGCGC